>CAZWRQ010000059.1:0-21352 GCA_964636395.1 uncultured Holophagales bacterium | reverse complement strand
CCGCCACGACGCGGACGCCGGGGCTCCTGCGGGCGACGGTAAGGGCGAGATCGCCCGTGCCGGAGCAGAGGTCGAGGAGCCGCTCGCCGGACCGCGGCGCCAGGAGACGGGCGGCCTCGTTCCGCCACGCGATGTCGGTGCCCCCCGAGAGGAGCCGGTTGAGGAGGTCGTAGCGGGGGGCGATCCGCGAGAACATCGCCTGGATCGTCCCGGAGGCCTTGTCGAGTCCGGGGGGCGGGACCGCGCTCACGGGGCGGCACGGTAGCCTCCGGAGGCGGGCCCGTAAAGCGGCCGGCCCCGTCCGGCGGGCGTGTCGCCCGGATTTCCTCCGGGTCTCGCTTGACAGGCCGGAGGCTGCGTCGTATGTTTCCCGGCCCTGCGCGAGGGCGACCGCGCGCAAGGTGCGTCCTCCCCCGGGAACCGGTCTTTCTCAGTGCCCCGGCCGGGTCCTGAATACCGAGACGAGAAGCGTGGCGCGGTGCGCGCTTCGCCGAACCCCGACCGGAGAGCTGAGCTTCCGTGAGTTCCCGAACGCCTCTCCCCAAGATGAACGAGCTCCCGCGGCGCTGGATCGTCGTCGATGCCGACGGCAAGGTCCTGGGCCGCCTCGCAACGGTCGTCGCGATGCACCTTACGGGCAAGTCGAAGCCGACCTACACGCCGTTCCTGGACACCGGCGACTTCGTCGTCGTGGTCAACGCCGAGAAGGTCGCGCTGACGGGTGTCAAGGAGACCGCCAAGCTGTACCGGTACCACACCGGCTACCCGGGCGGCCTCAAGACGACGAGCGCCGACAAGCTCCGCGCGACCCGTCCCGAGAAGATCGTCGAGGAGGCCGTCCGGGGGATGCTTCCGAAGACGAAGCTCGGAAAGAAGATGTTCAAGAAGCTGAAGGTCTACGCCGGGCCGAGCCATCCGCACGTGGCCCAGGTCCCGAAGCCGGCTTCGGCGTGAGTCGCGAGGAGAGATCGTGAGCAACCTGCAGTACCACGCGATCGGCCGGCGGAAGGAAGCGGTCGCCCGCGTCTACCTTCGCCCGGGGAGCGGGGCGTTCGTCGTCAACGACCGCCCGTTCGAGAAGTATTTCCCGAACGACGTCCTCAAGATGGTCATCCGCCAGCCCCTCCAGCTGACGGAGTCGACCGAGAAGTTCGACATCGTCGCCCGCGTCGCGGGGGGCGGGAGCGCGGGCCAGGCGGGCGCGATCCGCCACGGCCTCGCGCGCGCCCTCTGCCTCTTCAACCTCGAGCTTCGGCCGAGCCTGAAGAAGGCGGGCCTCCTCGTGCGCGACTCGCGGATGAAGGAGCGGAAGAAGTACGGCCAGCGCGGCGCCCGCGCCCGGTTCCAGTTCTCGAAGAGGTAGCCATGAGCCAGATCACGATGAAGGAGCTCCTCGAGGCGGGCGTCCACTTCGGGCACCAGACCAAGCGCTGGAACCCGAAGATGAAGAAGTACATCTTCGGGAAGCGCAACGGCATCTACATCATCGACCTGCAGAAGACGCTGAAGTGCTTCCGCGAGGCGGCGGCCTTCGTCACCGAGGCGGCCTCCCAGGGGAAGAACATCCTCTTCGTCGGGACGAAGCGCCAGGCCCAGGACGCCATCTACGAGGAAGCGAACCGCTGCGGCATGTTCTTCGTGAACAACCGCTGGCTGGGCGGCACGCTCACGAACTTCGTGACGATCCGCAAGTCGATCATGCGCCTCAAGGAGATCGAGGGGATGCTCGCCGAGAACTCGGAGGCGATCCTCACGAAGAAGGAGCGCATCCGCCTCGAGCGCGAGCGGGCGAAGCTCGCCAAGAACCTCTCCGGCATCACCGAGATGGAGGAGCTCCCGGACCTCCTGTTCGTGATCGACCCGAAGAAGGAGGCGATCGCGGTGCAGGAGGCGAACAAGCTCGGCATCCCGATCGTCGGCATCGTCGACACGAACTGCGACCCCGACCCGATCACGCACGTCATCCCCGGCAACGACGACGCGATCCGCGCGATCAAGCTCTTCACCGGCAAGATCGCCGACGCCGTCCTCGAGGGCCTGCACGCCCAGGAGGAGCGGTTCGTCGGGAAGGCCGCGGAGGGGGACGACGAGCCGATGCCCGCGAACTTCGTCGTGACGGAGGGCGCGGCCGCCGTCGAGGCGATCGCCTCGAAGGACACCGCGCCGACGCAGGCCTGATCCTCGACCGATCCTGATCGAGCCGGGCCGGCGGGAGCAGCGGATGGCGCGCTCCCGCCGGCCCTCTTCACGTCCGGCAGCCCCGGGCGCACGAAACGAAAGAAACCGCGCGGGAGAGCCCGCGCGCGACGGGAGAGCCCGATGGAAATCACCACCGCCATGATCAAGGAGCTCCGGGAGAAGACCGGAGCCGGAATCCTCGACTGCAAGTCGGCCCTCGCCGAGGCGAACGGCTCCATCGAGGAGGCCGAGAAGTCGCTGCGCAAGAAGGGGCTCGCCGCCGCCGCCAAGAAGGCCGGCCGCGTCGCCGCCGAGGGGCTCGTCGGCTACGCCTGCGACGGCTCCGTCGCCGCGCTCGTCGAGCTGAACTGCGAGACCGACTTCGTCGCCAAGACCGACGACTTCAAGGCTGCCCGGGCGGCCCTCGCGGCGTTCGTCGCCGCCGAGGCCTCCTTCGGCGACGCTCCCGAGGGGAACGCCGAGGCGCTGAAGGCGATGCCCTGCCCGCCGGCGGTCCCCGGCGCCGCCGGGACGATCGCCGAGTGGCTCCAGGCCGCCACGGCGAAGACGGGCGAGAACACCCAGCTCCGCCGGTTCGCCCGCGTCGTCGCCGGCGAGGGGAACGCTCTGCACCTCTATGCCCACCCCGGCGACAAGACCGTCGTCGTCGTCGAGACGTCCGGGTGCGACGCCGAGCTCGGCCGCGACCTCGCGATGCAGGTCGCCGCGCTGACGCCGTCCTGGGCCGTCCGCGAGCAGGTCCCCGAGAAGGTCCTCGTCGACGAGCGCGAGATCGCGCGGGCGCAGGCCGTCGCCTCCGGCAAGCCGGAGAACGTCGTGGAGAAGATGGTCGAGGGGCGGATCGGGAAGTTCTTCGGCGAGTCGGTCCTCGTCGACCAGCCGTTCGTCAAGGACGACTCGAAGAAGGTCGCCCAGGTCGTCGCCGAGCGCGGGGGCAAGGACGCGAAGGTCGTCCGCTTCGTCCGCTACAAGGTGGGCGAAGGGGTCGAGAAGAAGCAGACCGACCTCGCCGCCGAGGTCGCCGAGCTGGCGAAGTAGCGCGGACGAGCCGATGGGCAGCGAGACGGTCCGGCCGGTCTACCGCCGGGTCCTCCTCAAGCTCTCCGGGGAGGCCCTCCTCGGAGGGCAGCCCTTCGGAATCGAGCCGGCCATGGTCGCGCGCCTCGCCGACGAGGTGACCGCCGTCGCCCGGATGGGGGTCCAGGTCGCCGTCGTCGTCGGCGGCGGGAACATCATCCGCGGCGTCTCGGCCGCGACGCAGGGGATCGACCGGGTGACGGGCGACAACATGGGGATGCTCGCCACGGTCATCAACGCGCTCGCGCTCCAGGACGCCGCGGAGCGGCGGGGCGTGCCGACGCGGGTGATGACGGCCTTCGAGGTCCGTTCCGTCGCCGAGCCTTTCATAAGGCGGCGGGCGGAGCGGCACCTCGACAAGGGCCGGGTCATCATCCTCGCGGGGGGCACGGGCAATCCCTTCTTCACGACCGACTCGGCCGCCGCGCTCCGCGCGAGCGAGCTGCGGGCCGACGCGATCCTGAAGGGGACGAAGGTCGACGGCATCTACAGCGCCGACCCGAAGGTCGAGCCGTCGGCCGTCCTCCTCCCGCACGTCACCTACCAGGAGGTCCTCGAGAGGCGGCTCGGCGTCATGGACGCCGCCTCGATCGCCCTCTGTCGGGAGAGCCGCATCCCGATCCGGGTCTTCAACCTCCTCGTCCCAGGGAACATCCAGCGCGTCGTGACGGGCGAGCCGCTCGGCTCGACCGTCGACGCCGGCGAACCCGCCAACTGAATCGAGACCAGAGAGGAGATAGCCGATGCCCCTCGCCGAGATCCGCAAGGAAACCGAGCGCCGGATGACGACGTCGATCGACGCCCTGAAGGCCGAGCTGAAGCACCTCCGGACGGGCCGCGCCTCCGTCTCCCTGCTGGAAGGAGTCCACGTGGAGTATTACGGGACGGCGACGCCGCTGAACCAGGTGGCGAACCTCTCCACGCCCGACGCGACGCTGATCCTCATCCAGCCCTGGGAGGCGCAGCTCTGCCCGCTCATCGAGAAGGCGATCCGCAACAGCGACCTCGGCCTGAACCCGAGCTCCGACGGGCGCGTCGTCCGGGTGCCGGTGCCGTCCCCGACCGAGGAGCGGCGCAAGGAGATCGTCAAGAAGGCCCACACGCTCGGCGAGCAGACGAAGGTCGAGATCCGCCACCACCGCCACGAAGCCAACGACAAGGTCAAGAAGGAAGGGAAGTCGGGCGCGGTCTCGGCCGACGAGGAGAAGAAGGGGCTCGACGACATCCAGAAGCTGACGGACCGGTACGTGGCCGAGGTCGACGCCGTCGTCAAGGCGAAGGAAGCCGACATCCTGGCGCGATGACGTGGCCGTCGTCGCGCTGATCCCGGCGGCGGGCCTCGGGACGCGTTTCCACGAGGCGGGCCCGAAGGCCCTCGTGAGGCTCGCAGGGAGGCCCTTCCTCCTCCACGCCCTCGAGCGGCTCGCCGCCTCGGGACGCGTCGACCGCGCGGTCGTTGCCGTCTCGCCGGGGCATGAGGCGGTCTTCGCGGCGGCTCTGTCCGCCTTCGACGCGATCCCCGTGACGACGACCCCGGGTGGCGAGACGCGGCGCGATTCGGTCGTCGCCGCCTGGCGCGCTTCGGGCGCGTCGGACGACGACCTCCTCTGCGTCCACGACGCGGCGCGCCCGCTCGTCGACCCGGCCGACGTCGCGGCCGTCGTCGAGGCGGCGGCCGAGCACGGGGCCGCCCTCGCGGGGAGCCCGGTTACGGACACGGTCAAGAGGGTCGGGGGCGGTGTCGTCGTCGAGACGGTCCCCCGCCACGACCTCTTCGCGGCCGCGACACCCCAGGTGATGCGGGCGGGGCTCCTTCGCGCGGCGGTCGAGGCCGGCCTCGCCGACGCGACGGACGACGTCGAGCTCCTCGAGCGGCGCGGGGTCCCGGTCCGAGCGGTCGTCACCTCACGCTGGAACGTGAAGATCACGTTCCCCGAGGACCTCGCGAGGGCCGAGGCGTGGCTCACCGTGGAGGGGCGGCGGTGAGCCTGCGAATCGGACAGGGGCTCGACGCCCACCCGCTCGTCGCGGGGCGTCGCTGCGTCCTCGGCGGGGTCGAGATCCCGTCGGACGCAGGCCCCGAGGGGCACTCGGACGGCGACGTCGTCCTCCACGCCCTCGCGGACGCCCTCCTCGGCACGGCCGCGGCGGGCGACCTCGGGAGCGTCTTCGGAACGACCGAACCGCGATTCCGCGACGC
Organism: uncultured Holophagales bacterium; assembly: GCA_964636395.1. Taxonomy (GTDB): domain Bacteria; phylum Acidobacteriota; class Thermoanaerobaculia; order UBA5066; family UBA5066; genus UBA5066. The sequence continues at coordinate 15,876 of CAZWRQ010000059.1, read as the reverse complement.
GTCGTCGTCGGTCTTCGTGACCGAGGCGCTCGCGCGAGCGGGGAACCCGAAGGTCGTCAACGTCGACGTCACCCTCGTCGCCGAGAGGCCGCGCGTCGGGCCGTACCGGGACGCGATGCGGGCCGCCGTCGCCGCGCTCCTTGGCATCCCCGTCGAACGGGTCTCCGTGAAAGCCTCGAGCGGAAACGGGATGACCGGCTTCGGCCGCGGCGAGGGGGTCTTCGCCTCGGCCGTCGTCCTCGTCGAGGTCCCGTGATCGTCTCCGGGTTCCACCCCGTGGCCGCGGCGCTCGCCGAGCGCCCCGAGGCGGTCGAGGCGCTCCTCCTCCAGGACGGGCGCCGCGACGCGCGGGCGCGCGAGCTGGAGAGGACGGCGCGCGAGAAGGGGATCCCGGTCCGCTTCGTTCCGCGCGAGGAGCTCGACCGCGCCGCGGGAAAGGCCCACAACGGCGTCGCCGCGCGCGTCGCCACGCGCGACTACGACCCGGTCGAGGAGGCGCTCTCGGGGGAGCCCGGGACGCGGCTCGTCCTCTTCCTCGACGAGGTGACCGACCCGGGGAACCTCGGTTCGATCCTCCGGACGGCGGCGGCCGCGGGGGCCTCCGTCGTCCTCCCGGAACGGCACTCCGTCGGACTTTCCGAGTCGGTCTCGAAGACGAGCGCCGGGGCGCTCGAACGGGTGAAGGTCGCGCGCGTCGGGAACGCGGCTCGCTTCCTCGACGACGTCAAGAAGGACCGCTTCTGGGTCTTCGGCGCCTCGCCGGAGGGCGAGCCGATGTGGGACGTCGACCTGACGGGCGACGTCGTCCTCTGTCTCGGGGCCGAGGGGCCGGGACTCAGGCGCCTGACGCGCGAGACGTGCGACCGGCTCGTTGCGATCCCGATGGCGCCGGGCGCCGGCTCGATCAACGTCGCGGTCTCCGCGGCGGTCCTCCTCTTCGAGGCGCTCCGTCAGCGCCGGTCGCCGGGTCGCTGAGCACCGCTCCGGGGCGGCGTCCTCAGCGGACCCGGAAGACGTGGACGACGGGGCGCGCCCCGTCTGCGAAGAGCTCGAGAAGATAGAGGAGGCCGTTCGCCCGGTCGAACGTCACGTCGCCGAGGCGGAAGCGCTGCTGGACGCCCGGGCCGACGTCGGCGAGGTCGACGCCGGACGGGTTCAGGTAGAGGAACGGGTCGACGTCGAGGTGGGCGTAGGGCTGCGGCTCCCATGGCTCCGCCTCCCCGGAGGCGACCCGCGCGAGGTCGTCCGGGTCGTAGAGCAGGAGCCGTGAGGCGAAGCGGCTGCTCCACCATCCGCGGCTCGACGTATGCCCCGCACACTCGACCATCTCCGCCGCCGCGCACGGCGTCCCGTCCGCGAGGCGGCAGGTCGTGTACTCGGTCACGAAGTCGCCCGCCACGCAGGGGAGTTCCGGTCCCGCCGGGTTGAGGAAGCCGTACCAGAAGCGGGCTCCGACGCCCTTCGTCCCCGCGAAGAGGACGGCCGTCTTCCCGGAGGCCGTCGTGAGCCAGGCCGCCCCCTCCCAGGTATCGCAGTGCTGCGTCCCGACGAGGCACCGCTCGACCTTCTCCGTCTCCAGGGTCGAGGCGTAGCGGAGGAGGGGCGTCACCGAGAGGGTCGCGCCGGACGCGGGAGGCGTCCCGGCGGCGTCGAGCCACGGCCTGTAAGCGAAGAGCGCCGGCCCCATGCCGGCCATGCCGCCGTCGCGGTAGCGGCCCGTGCCGAGGACGCGGCCGGAGGCGTGGGCATTCGCCCACGCCTCGGGGATCTCGAGCAGGTAGCCGTTTCCCTCCCACGGCGAGAGCCCCTCGAGGAACCAGGCCCCCCTCGGGCGCGGGGCGGAGAGGTCGGGCTCGAACCAGGCGTGCGTGGGGCGGGCCGGCGGCGGCGGAAGGTGCTCTCCCCACGCGAGGTGAATCCGCGGTCCGGTCTCGGGCCGGTCGAGGTACTGCATGCCGAGCCGCGGGATTTCGTCGATCCCCGCGAAGAGGCCGCCCGTGACGTCCGTAAGCGGTTGCAGCAGCCCCGCAACCGGTAGCGCGTCGAGGTCGCGCGAGACGACGGGAGCCGGGATGGAGACTTCCGCGACGCGGCTTCCGTCGGGAAGCTCGCCGTAGGGCATCCGGTCGTGGCCCGAGACGAAGAGCGAGCCGGGGAAGCTGTCTGCGCTCCCTCCCGGGTCGCCCCCCGGCCGGAAGGTCATCGCGTTCCCCCCGTATTCGAACGTGAGGGGACGCTCTCCTCCGGCCGGGAGGCGGAAGGCGCCGAGGTATGAGAGGTCGGCGGGGTCGATTCGGCCGGCCGGCGTGGACGCGCTCGCGGCGGCCGGGACGTATGCGCCGTCCCCCGTCCGGAGGCCGGGCCCGGCGCCGTCGTTAAGGATCCCGTACGAGAGCCACGGAGCCGTCCCCGCGATCCGCGTGACGCGGACCCATCCGGAAGCGACGCCGAGAGCCCGGAGCGGGTCGGCGAGCTGGCGCCACTCTCCCTCCGCGAGCGTGTACCGGGAGGGCTCTCCGGCGGGTGCCCCGCCGGAGAGCCCGTCGAAAGCGCGGACCTCGAGCTCGACGGAGCCCGACCCGGGGGGGCCGGCGTGAAGAAGGGCGACGTTCGACCGGACCTCGACGTCCGACCGGAGGCCGACGATCCAGGCTTCGGCTCCGGAGGCCGGATCGGGCCGGGCGCCGGGAAGGAAGACCCCGTACGCCCCGCCGCCGGGAGAGGGGGAGACGACGCGTGCGGCCGCCCAGAGTCCGGTGGCGCCGGGCGGCCCCGTCACCCGGAGCCGGCCCGCGCGGGGCGAAGATCCCGGCGGCCCGGCCACGATTCCGAGGCCGCGTAGCCAGGCGAAGGCGTCGGCGACGATCCGCTGCTCGCGGGGCGCGAGCGAAATCGAAGCGCTGCCGCCATCTCCGGCGGCAGGCGAGAGGGACTCCCGGTAGTCGAGCTCGAGGGGCGCGGCCGCCGCGCCGCGGTTCGCGAGGATCAGCTCGGTTCGGAACCCGGGCGTCTCGACGAGGACGGGGACGACGATCCCCCCGGGGGCCGCCGCGTCGGCCGCCGCCTCCAGGTACGAGCCGTCGTTCGTCCCCTCGTCGTTCACGACGCCGTACGCGGAGAAGACGCCTCCCTCGACCCGCTGCACGACCGCCCAGCCCTGATGGAAGCCGGCCTTCGACAGGACGCCGTCCACCTGCCGCCAGTCGCCCGGCCCGAGAGTCCAGGCGTCGGAAACGACGACCTCGCGGCCGTCTCCCGTTCCGCTCGCCGCGACGATTCGGACGGTGACGGGGGAGGCGCCGGGATTCCAGACGGCGAGGTTCGACCGCTCCGTCGCCGTCGCCCGCAGCCCGTGGACGACGGCCCGGTCCGCGATCCCGGAAGACGGGATCACCGCGGCGTAGGCGAGGCCCGCGGCGCCCTCGGGGTGGGGAGCGGAGGTCGGCGTCGTCGTCCGGGCGAGTGCGGTGAAGGTCGCGAGCGCCCCGTCGGGAACGGTGATCCGGAGCGTTCCGGCGTGAGGGGCGCCTTCCCGGAGCCCCGGGAACGACACCCCGCGTGCCTCCAGCCAGGCGACGACGTCGGGAATCGTCTGCTGGGTCCCGGCCAGAACCTCCTCGGAGACGCACCCGGCGGCGCCGCCGAGCGATCCCCTGTACGCGAGCGCGAGGGCGACGGGGGAGGCGCCCCGGTTCGTCAGGATCAGCTCCGTGCGATAGTGCGCGGCCCCGCTCCGGACGTCGAGGACCACAGGGACGACGAGGTCGGCCGCAGGGAGTCGAAACGACAACAGGATGCCGACCCCGACCGGGATGGCCTGAAAGGGACGCATCGAATCCTCCGACAGGGTCGGCTCGAATATGGGGTCCGGCGGACCACACTGCCAGGAGGCCCTTCGTGGACGTCTCCGGCACGGGGCTCGCTTGACGGATGGCCCGAGCATTGATATAAGCCACGGTTCGCGCCTTCCGGCTCCGGCCGGGTGTCCGGCCGGAGGCCTCGGGGCGCGACGGGCTGGCGTAGCTCAACTGGCAGAGCAGCCGATTTGTAATCGGCAGGTTGCGGGTTCAAGTCCCATCGCCAGCTCCACGGGCGCTCCCGGAACGGGTCCGGGCCGCTCCGTGGGAAGGAGAGAGGAAGAGACGGACGTATAGGTGGGTAGGTGGCCGAGTGGTTAATGGCAGCAGACTGTAAATCTGCCGCGCTTAGGCGCTACGGGGGTTCAAATCCCTCCCTGCCCACCAGCACTTCCGAAATCGGCTCCGGCTCCCCCCGGGGAGCGCGGGGCGACCGGTCCGGTAGACGGGCCCACGTAGCTCAGGCGGTAGAGCACGTCCTTGGTAAGGACGGGGTCAGCAGTTCAATTCTGCTCGTGGGCTCCAGACTCCTCTCTCGGGCGATCGGCCCCACCGGAGAGAGGGCGGAACGACGGGGACGAACGCCACGGGCGGGAGTAACTCAGGGGTAGAGTCACAGCCTTCCAAGCTGTTGGTCGCGGGTTCGAATCCCGTCTCCCGCTCCACCCCTTCCCCGGGGCGGGGACGGAACGGGGAGCCGGGACGAGCCGCGGGGACGGCGAGGAAGCGGAGAAAGCGATGCCGAGAGACCTGATCAGCCTGGCGTGCGGCGAGTGCAAGCGCCGGAACTACACGACGACCAAGAACAAGAAGACCCACCAGGAGAAGCTGGAGGTCTCGAAGTACTGCCGTTTCTGCCGGAAGCACACGGCGCACAAGGAAGGCAAGGTCTAGGGACGGACGCGCACAGGGGTGTAGCTCAATTGGCAGAGCAACGGTCTCCAAAACCGTAGGTTCGGAGTTCGAGTCTCCGCACCCCTGCCACATCTCCCGCCTCGCCAGGGCGGGCCGAACGCCCCGGGGCGGGCGGCACGGCGCTCGAGGGCGCCAGGAAGACGGATCGAATGAACCTCACCGAGCGGTGGAAGACCTTCAGGGAGTTTCTCGTCGACGTCCGGAAGGAGACCGGCAAGGTCAGCTGGCCTGCGAAGGACGAGGTCGTCGGAACGACGACCGTCGTGATCCTCTATACCGTCGTCGTCGGCGTGTTCCTCTTCGCGGTCGACGCGACGATCACGCCGCTCATCAACTGGTTCTTCGCCGCCTTCGGGCAGTGATCCCGGGAGGCGCGCCGCGATGATCGAGAACGACGGCACCTCGGCCCTCTCCGAAGCGTCCTCGCCGGCGCCCACGATGGACTGGTACATCGTCCACACGTACTCCGGCTTTGAGGACCGCGTCGTCCAGGAGCTGACGAACCGGATCAAGGCCCAGGGGATGGAGTCGCAGTTCGGCGAGATCCGCGTGCCGAAGGAGACCGTCGTCGAGATGAAGGCGGGGAAGCGCCGCAACGTCGAGCGCAAGTTCTTCCCCGGCTACGTCCTCGTCCAGATGGAGATGGCCGACGAGACGTGGCACCTCGTGAGGAACACGCCGAAGGTCACCGGCTTCGTCGGGGGCTCCTCGAAGAGTCCCGTCCCGCTCATGCCGGAGGAGGTCGAGGCGATCCTTCACCACACGGCGGAGTCGAAGGAGAAGCCGAAGCCGAAGTACACGTACGAGCGCGGCGAGAAGGTGAAGATCGTCGACGGCCCCTTCAAGGAGTTCACGGGGGACGTCGAGGAGATCAACATCGAGCGTTCCACGCTCCGCGTCCTCGTCACGATCTTCGGCCGGCCGACGCCCGTCGAGCTCGAGTTCGTCCAGGTCCAGAAGCTGTAATCCGCGGGGGCCGGCGCGCCGGCCTCCCGAAGAACGCGGGGCTCGCCCCGTCACCACTCGAAGGAACCCACAATGGCCAAGAAAGTCGTCGGGCAGGTCAAGCTCCAGATCGAAGCCGGAAAAGCGACGCCCGCGCCGCCCGTCGGCACCGCCCTCGGCCCGCAGGGCGTCAACATCATGGACTTCTGCAAGGCCTTCAACGCGAAGACGCAGAAGGACGCGGGGCTGATCATCCCGGTCGTCGTGACGGTCTACTCCGACCGGTCCTACTCCTTCATCCTGAAGACCCCGCCGGCCTCCGTCCTCCTCAAGAAGGCCGCGAAGGTGGAGAAGGGCTCGGGCGTCCCGAACAAGAACCGGGTCGGGAAGGTCACGATGCAGCAGGTCGAGGAGATCGCGAAGCTGAAGCTCGTGGACCTCAACGCCGCCGACCTCGAAGCCGCCAAGAAAACGGTCGCGGGGACGGCTCGCTCCATGGGGATCGAGGTCATCGGCTGAGAAGAACGAAATCGTCGCGTGACGATTTCTCAATGAGACGGCGAACGGGCCGGCGCCGCCCCTCTCACGGCGCGCGGCTCCGCGATGCCCGGGCTGCCTCCCGGGGCTTCTCATCGCGGGGACGCAGGACGGTCGCCGCACTCGGAAGAGCGGAAGAGACATGACGGAAGGCAAGAAGTACACCGCCGCGGCAGCCAAGATCGACCGGACGAAGCTCTACGACGTCCAGCAGGCCGTCGCGCTCGTCCGTTCGGCGGCGTACGCGAAGTTCAACGAGACGCTCGAGGTGGCCCTGCGCCTCGGCGTCGACCCGAAGCACGCGGACCAGATGGTCCGCGGCACGGTCGTCCTCCCGCACGGAACGGGCCAGACCATCCGCGTGGCCGTCGTCGCCTCCGGCGAAAAGGTCCGCGAGGCGGAGGACGCCGGCGCCGACGTCGTCGGAGGGGACGACCTCGTCGCGAAGATCCAGGGCGGGTACCTCGACTTCGAGGCCCTCGTCGCCACCCCCGACATGATGAAGTCCCTCGGGCGGCTCGGAAAGGTCCTCGGTCCCCGCGGTCTCATGCCGAACCCGAAGGCCGGCACGGTCACCTTCGACGTCGGCAAGGCCGTGAAGGAGCTGAAGGCCGGCAAGATCGAGTTCCGCGTCGACAAGACCGCGATCGTCCACTGCCCGGTCGGCAAGCTCTCGTTCGCGGACGAGGCCCTCGTGGAGAACACGGAGGCCCTGATCGCGGCGATCCAGAAGGCCAAGCCGTCTGCCGCCAAGGGGAAGTACGTGAAGTCCATCTTCCTCGGCTCGACGATGGGGCCGAGCGTGCCGGTCGACCCCGCGGTCGCCGACAAGGTCGCCGGGAGGGCTGCGTGAACCGCACCGAGAAGACCGACGCCATCGCGCAGATGACGGAAGCCCTGGGGAGCGCTCCCCACGCCTTCCTCATCGACTTCCAGGGGATCTCGGTCCCCGACGTCACCGAGCTGCGCCGGCAGATCCGCGCGACCGGCTCGGAGTACGTCGTCGTCAAGAACACGCTCGCCCTGCGCGCCATCAAGGACGCCCCGATCGGCGCGCTCTCCGAGCACTTCACCGGCATGACGGCCGTCGCCTGGTCGAAGACCGACATCGTCCAGCTCGCGAAGGTCCTCCACCAGTTCGGGAAGACGAACCCGAAGATCAAGGTGAAGGCCGCCCTCGTCGAGGGGCGCCCGGTCCCGGCCGCGGCCCTCGAGTCGCTCGCCAGCCTCCCGACGCGCCCCGAGCTCGTGGCGAGGCTCCTCGGCCTCATGCAGTCCCCGGTGCGCCGCCTCGTCACCGTCCTCTCGTCGCCGCAGCGCAAGCTCGCGATGACGATCTCGGCCGTGGCCGAGAAGAAGAGCGCCGCGGCCTGAGGCCCGGCGCACCCGAAACGACCGTAGAAACGCGCACGCGCGAAGAGACAAGGAAAGCAAGGAGAACGAAATGGCCCTTTCCGTCGAGCAGTTCGTCAGCGAAGTCGAGGGGATGTCCGTCCTCGAGCTCAACAACCTGGTCAAGGCCCTCGAGGAGAAGTTCGGCGTCTCCGCGGCGATGATGGCCGCCCCGGCCGCTGCCGCCGCCCCGGCCGCCGCGGCCGCCCCGGCCGAGGAGCAGACCGAGTTCACGGTCACCCTCAAGGAAGCCGGCGGCAACAAGATCAACGTCATCAAGGCGGTTCGCGAGGTCAACTCCTCCCTCGGCCTGAAGGAGGCCAAGGACCTCGTCGAGAACCTCGGGGTCCTCAAGGAGTCCGTCTCGAAGGACGAGGCGGCGGCCATCAAGAAGAAGTTCGAGGAGATCGGCGCCAAGGTCGAGATCAAGTAGTCCGGCGTGTCCCGCAACGGGAGGACCGTCCGGTGACGGAGGTCGATTCCCCGGAGGGCCGGCTCGTCCGGCCCCCCGGGAATCGCCCCGTCTCGCCGGGCGGTATTTCCCTCTTTCCGCGTCACCCTCTTCCCGGATGAAGGGAGCCCGCTCGAATGGCTGACCGCATGCTCGCCCCGAGGCAGACCGCCCGGCACGATTTCGGCAAGATCAAGACCTTCCTGCCCCTGCCGAACCTGATCGACGTCCAGAGGCGGTCCTACGAGGACTTCCTCCAGATGGACCTCCTCCCGCACGAGCGGGACGACGTCGGTCTGGAGGCCGTCTTCCGCGGGGTCTTCCCGTTCTCCGACTTCCGGGAGACGTGCGCCCTCGAGTACGTCTCGTTCCGGATCGGCGACTGGGCCTCGCGCAGCGGGCGGCTCGAAGGGATCCAGCATCTCCGGTTCACCTGCGAGCACTGCGGCGAGACGGTCCGGGTGAAGGACCCTCGGGCGAACACGGTCGAGTGCCAGGGCTGCGGCCACCCGAACCCGAACAAGGTGACGATCGACGAGGTCTGCGGCACGCCCGTCGAGCTCCGCCTGCCGTTCACGGTCGCGGAGTGCCAGGAGCGCGGCCTCACGTACGCGGTCCCCCTGAAGGTCACGTTCCGGCTGAAGGTCTTCGACAAGGACAACGCCCCGACGGGGAAGAGCGCCCCGAAGGAGTGGCCGATCCGGGACATCAAGGAGGAGGAGGTCTACTTCGGCGACATCCCCCTCATGACGGACAACGGGACCTTCATCATCAACGGGACCGAGCGCGTCATCGTCTCGCAGCTCCACCGCTCGCCGGGCGTCTTCTTCACCCGCGAGGGGGCCCACACCCTCATCGGCAAGATCATCCCGTACCGAGGCTCGTGGGTGGAGTTCGAGATCGACTCCAAGGGCCTCTTCGGCGTCCGGATCGACCGGAAGCGGAAGTTCCCCGGCACGGTCTTCCTTCGCGCGCTCGGCCTCGAGAGCGACGAGCAGATCCTCAAGAAGTTCTACTCGGCCGTCGGCCTCACGTTCGACAAGGGGAAGGCGCACCTCGTCCTCCCGCCGGACGTCCTCGCCAAGGAGGAGATCCGGCAGAAGCACGTCCGCGGCGTCCGGAAGGACGGGCGAATCCTCGCCGACGTCAAGCTCACCGCCGAGCAGCGGGAGCAGCTCGCCTCCGGCCAGAGCGTCACGGTCACGGCCGACCCGGCCAAGCTGGGCCGGATCCTCTTCGCCGTCGACGTCGTCGACCTCTCCTCGGGCGAGGTCCTCTACGAGGCCGGCACGGAGGTCCCCGACGACCTCGCGACCGTGATGACCGAGAAGCAGGCGACGCCGGTCGAGGTGCTCTTCCCCGACTGGGAGCCGATCGGCGAGACGCTCATCGCGACCCTCCGGAAGGACTCGGTCAAGACGAAGCGCGAAGCGCTCCTCGAGATCTACAAGCGGATGCGCCCCGGCGACCCGCCGACCGACGAGAGCGCCAAGAACCTCTTCGTCGGGATGTTCTTCGACCCGCGGAAGTACGACTTCTCGCGCGTCGGCCGCTACAAGTTCAACATCCGGATGGGCCTCTCGACCTCGCTCGAGCAGAAGACGCTCTCGTCCGACGACTTCTACGTCGTCATCGACGCGCTCCTGAAGCTCCGGAAGGACATCGGCAAGACCGACGACATCGACAACCTCGGCAACCGCCGGGTCCGCTGCGTCGGCGAGCTCCTCGAGAACCAGTTCCGCATCGGCCTCGTCCGGATGGAGCGGGCGATCAAGGAGAAGATGTCCGTCCACCAGGACATCGACTCGGCGATGCCGCACGACCTGATCAACTCCAAGCCGGTCATCGCGGCGATCAAGGAGTTCTTCGGTTCGTCCCAGCTGTCGCAGTTCATGGACCAGACGAACCCGCTCTCCGAGGTGACGCACAAGCGCCGCCTCTCGGCCCTCGGGCCGGGCGGCCTGTCGCGCGAGCGCGCCGGCTTCGAGGTCCGCGACGTCCACGCCACGCACTACGGCCGCATCTGCCCGATCGAGACGCCGGAAGGCCCGAACATCGGCCTCATCTCCTCGCTCTCGTGCTACGCGCGGATCTCGGAGTACGGCTTCATCGAGTCGCCCTACAAGAAGGTCCGGGACGGGCGGGTCCTCGAGCACTTCGAGATCTTCACCGTCGGCGACTCGGGCTGGAAGAAGGGCGCGATCGTCGAGGCCTCCGAGCTCGAGGCGATGAACGCGAAGCTGAAGAAGGGCGGAAAGAAGCTCGCCGTCGGCCGGCCCACCGCCTTCTACCTCCCGGCGTGGGAGGAGGAGGACTACGCGATCGCGCAGGCGAACGAGCCTCTCGAGGCCGACGGCCGCTTCGCGAACGACCGAGTCCAGGTGACGCTCCAGGGCGAGTTCAGCGCGAAGCCCCGGGAGACGGTCCACTTCATGGACGTCTCCCCGAAGCAGCTCGTCTCCGTCGCCGCCGCGCTCATCCCCTTCCTCGAGCACGACGACGCGAACCGGGCCCTCATGGGCTCGAACATGCAGAGGCAGTCCGTGCCGCTCCTCCGCACCGAGCCGCCGATCGTCGGCACCGGGCTCGAGGGGGTCGTCGCCCGCGACTCGGGCGCCGTGGTCCTCTGCAAGCGCGACGGCATCGTCGATACCGTCGACGCACGCCGGATCATCGTGAGGGTCGAGGGGATCGGGCCCGACGGAAAGCCGCGCGAGTTCGGGGCGGACATCTACCCGCTCCTGAAGTTCCGCCGGTCGAACCAGAACACCTGCATCAACCAAAAGCCGATCGTCAAGGAAGGGCAGCGTGTGAGGGCGGGCGAGGTGCTCGCCGACGGCCCCTGCACGTCGGGGGGCGAGCTCGCCCTCGGGCGGAATATCCTCGTCGCCTTCATGCCGTGGCGCGGCTACAACTTCGAGGACGCGATCCTGATCTCCGAGAAGATGGTGAAGGAGGACTACTACACCTCCATCCACATCGAGGAGTTCGAGATCGAGGCCCGCGAGACGAAGCTCGGCCCCGAGGAGATCACGAAGGACATCCCGAACGTCTCCGAGCACGCGCTCCGCGACCTCGACGAGTCCGGGATCATCCGGATCGGCGCGAACGTGAAGCCGGGCGATATCCTCGTGGGCAAGGTCACGCCGAAGGGCGAGACGCAGCTGACCCCCGAGGAGAAGCTCCTCCGGGCGATCTTCGGCGAGAAGGCCGGCGACGTCCGCGACGCCTCGCTCAAGTGCCCGCCGGGCATCGAGGGCGTCGTCGTCGACGTGAAGATCTTCACGCGCAAGGACGACGAGAAGCAGAAGGACGTCCGGGCCAAGCAGATCCTCGACGAGGAGATCGGGTTCCTCAACAAGGACGCCGAGGACGAGATCCGGATCGTCCGGACGGAGGCCAAGGAGAAGATCGAGCGCCTCCTCGAGGGGCGCACGGTCCTCGAGGACGTCGTCGACCCGCAGGGGAACGTCCTCGTGGCCGCGAACCACAAGCTCACGGTCGAGAAGATCGGGATGATGGGTCCGCGCCTCCTCAAGAGCCTCAGGCTCCGCGACGAGGAGGTCAAGGACACCGTCCGGCTCGTCCTCCAGCGCGCCGACTCGCAGGTGGACGTCATCCGCAAGGTGGCAGCCGACCGGGTCACGCTCCTCTCGAAGGGCGACGAGCTCGCCCCCGGCGTCAACAAGACGGTCAAGGTCTACGTCGCCATGAAGCGCAAGCTCCAGGTCGGCGACAAGATGGCCGGCCGGCACGGGAACAAGGGCGTCATCAGCCGGATCCTCCCCGAGGAGGACATGCCGTACCTGCCGGACGGCACGCCGGTCCAGATCGTCCTGAACCCGCTCGGCGTCCCCTCGCGGATGAACGTCGGGCAGATCCTCGAGACGCATCTCGGCTGGGCCGCCCAGGCGCTCGGCCTGAGCATCGCGTCCCCCGTCTTCGACGGGGCCTCCGAGGAGGAGATCCGGGCGCTCCTCGAGAAGTCGAACCTCCCGCGGAGCGGCAAGACGGAGCTCTACGACGGGATGACGGGCGACAGGTTCGAGCAGAAGGTCACGGTCGGCTACATCTACATGCTCAAGCTGTCCCACCTCGTGGACGACAAGATCCACGCCCGCTCCATCGGGCCGTACTCGCTCATCACGCAGCAGCCCCTGGGCGGCAAGGCGCAGTTCGGCGGCCAGCGATTCGGCGAGATGGAGGTCTGGGCCCTCGAGGCCTACGGGGCGGCCTACACGCTCCAGGAGCTCCTCACGGTCAAGTCCGACGACGTCGACGGGCGCTCCCGCGTCTACGAGGCGATCGTCAAGGGCGAGGTCCCCGAGGAGCCGGGCCTCCCCGAGTCGTTCAACGTCCTCGTCCGCGAGCTGCAGTCGCTCTGCCTCGACGTCGAGCTCCTGAAGGTCTGAGGAGGGAACTGATGACCATGGACACCTTCGGCGTTTCCCCCCTCGCGGCCGCGGCCCCGGTCTTCCGCGGCCCCGGCCCCCGCGACTTCAACGCGATCAAGATCGCCCTCGCGAGCCCCGAGAAGATCCGCTCCTGGTCCTTCGGCGAGGTGACGAAGCCGGAGACGATCAACTACCGGACCTTCAAGCCGGAGCGCGACGGCCTCTTCTGCGCGAAGATCTTCGGGCCGATCACCGACTGGGAATGCCTCTGCGGCAAGTACAAGCGGATGAAGCACCGCGGCGTCGTCTGCGACAAGTGCGGCGTCGAGGTGACGAAGTCGAAGGTCCGACGCGAACGGATGGGGCACATCGAGCTCGCGGCCCCGGTCTCGCACGTCTGGTTCTTCAAGGGCCTTCCGAGCCGGATCGGGCACCTCCTCGACCTGACCCTCCGCGACCTCGAGCGGATCCTCTACTTCGAGGCCTACGTCGTCGTCGACCCGGGCCCGCTCGCGGAGGAGGAGAACGTCAACGAGAAGGCGCTCATCACGGAGGAGCGCTACCGGGACCTCCGGGCCAAGTACGGCGCCGACGCGTTCGTCGCGAAGATGGGCGCCGAGGCGATCCAGGAGCTCCTCCAGCGGGTCAACATCGACGACCTCGCCGACGAGCTCCGGCTCATCATGAAGACGGAGACCTCCGCGCTCAAGCGGCTGAAGGCCGCGAAGCGCCTCAAGGTCGTCGACGCCTTCCGCCGCTCGGGCCACCGCCCCGAGTGGATGATCCTGAACGTCATCCCGGTCATCCCGCCCGAGCTCCGCCCGCTCGTGCCGCTCGACGGCGGGCGCTTCGCGACCTCGGACCTGAACGACCTCTACCGGCGCGTCATCAACCGGAACAACCGCCTCAAGAAGCTCCTCGAGCTCCGCGCGCCCGAGGTCATCGTCCGCAACGAGAAGCGGATGCTCCAGGAGGCGGTCGACGCCCTCTTCGACAACGGCCGGCGCGGCCGCGTCCTGAAGGGGACGAACAACCGCCCGCTGAAGTCGCTCTCCGACACCCTCAAGGGGAAGTCGGGCCGCTTCCGCCAGAACCTGCTCGGCAAGCGCGTCGACTACTCGGGTCGCTCGGTCATCGTCGTCGGCCCGGAGCTGAAGCTGAACCAGTGCGGCCTCCCGAAGCGGATGGCCCTCGAGCTCTTCAAGCCCTTCATCTACCGGCGCCTCGAGCAGAAGGGGCTCACCTCGACGATCAAGATGTCGAAGGAGCTCGTCGAGGCGGCGCCGAACGAGGTGTGGGACGCCCTCGAGGAGGTCATCAAGGAGCACCCGGTCCTCCTGAACCGGGCGCCCACGCTCCACCGCCTCGGCATCCAGGCGTTCGAGCCGGTCCTCATCGAAGGCAAGGCGATCAAGATCCACCCGCTCGTCTGCGCGGCCTTCAACGCCGACTTCGACGGCGACCAGATGGCCGTCCACGTGCCGCTCTCGCCGAAGGCGCAGGTCGAGGCCCAGGTCCTCATGCTCTCGGCGCACAACATCCTGTCGCCGGCGAGCGGCAAGCCGCTCACGGTGCCCTCGCAGGACCTCGTCCTCGGCCTCTACTACCTGACCCGCCGCAAGGAGGGCCGCAAGGGCGAGGGCCGGGTCTTCGCGGGCTTCGACGACGTCCTCCTCGCGCACGGCGCGGGGGAGCTCGACACCCACGCCGGGATCACGGTCCGCTACACCGGCCGCCTCATCGACCTCGAGAACCAGGTGATCGGCGACCAGCAGGACATCGTCCACGCCGAGCCGATCGACTGCCTGGGCACCCGGATCGAGACGACGGTGGGGCGCGTCCTGATGTGCGCGCACCTCCCGAAGGACATCCCGTTCATCAACGGGACGCTGAAGAAGAAGGGCCTGCAGGACCTCGTCAACTACTGCTTCGTGAACCTCGGGCTGGAGCGGACGGTCGAGATCCTCGACATCATCAAGCAGCTCGGCTTCACGGCCGCGACGCGGGCCGGGATCTCCATCGGCGTCGACGACATGCGGATCCCGTCGAAGAAGACGGGCTTCGTCGACAAGGCGCGCAAGGACGTCCTCGAGGTCGACAACCAGAGGGCCCAGGGCGCGATCACCGACGGCGAGCGCCACAACAAGATCATCGACATCTGGCACCGCGCCACCGAGGCCGTCTCCGAAGCCATGATGAAGGAGATGAAGGCCGAGGACGCGGCACCGGGGAACGAGTTCAACCCGATCTTCATGATGGCGGACTCCGGCGCCCGAGGCTCGAAGGAGCAGGTGCGCCAGCTCGCCGGCATGCGCGGCCCCATGTCCAAGCCCTCGGGCGAGGTCATGGAGCAGCCGATCATCTCGAACTTCCGCGAGGGGCTCTCCGTCCTCGAGTACTTCATCTCGACGCACGGCGCCCGCAAGGGCCTCGCGGACACGGCGCTCAAGACGGCCGACTCCGGCTACCTCACGCGCCGCCTCGTGGACGTCGCCCAGGACGTCATCATCAACGAGGAGGACTGCGCCACGCTCGACGGGATCACCGTCACGGCGATCGTCGAGGGGGGCGAGATCCTCGAGCCCCTCCGCGACCGCATCGTGGGCCGTTTCGTCCAGGAGGACGTCTACGACCCGGCGACGGACGAGGTCGTCATCGCCGCCAACGACCTCATCACCGAGGAGATCGCGACCGCCATCCAGGAGGCGGGCATCGAGAAGGTGAAGATCCGCTCGGTCCTCACGTGCGAGACCCGCCGCGGCGTCTGCCGGAAGTGCTACGGCCGCAACCTCGCCACGGGCCGAATGGTCGACATCGGCGAGGCGGTCGGCGTCATCGCCGCGCAGTCGATCGGCGAGCCGGGCACCCAGCTCACGATGCGGACGTTCCACTACGGCGGGACGGCGCGCGTCTCGGAGACCGCCCGCCACCAGGCGAAGAACCCCGGCGTCGCGCGGTTCCTCAACGCCCTCACGGTCCGCAAGAGCGACGGCACGGAGGTCGTCGTCAACCGCAACTCCAAGCTCGTCATCCAGGACGCGAAAGGCCGCGAGAAGGAGCGCTACTCCCTCGCGTACGGCTCCGTCCTCAAGGTGACCTCGGGCGAGGAGGTCAAGCCCGGCCAGCTCCTCGTCACCTGGGACCCCTTCGCCTCGCCGATCCTCTCGGAGATCGAGGGCAAGGTCGTCTTCAAGGACATCCTCGAGGGGGAGAACCTGCGCGAGGAGACGGACAAGGTCACGGGCCTCTCGCAGAAGATCGTCGTCGAGACGACCGGCACCACGGAGAAGCGCTCGCCGCAGCTCGTCGTCCTCGGCGCCGACGGCACGGAACGCCGCTACGCGCTGCCGATCCCGGCCCACCTCATGGTGGCCGACGGCGACAC
>CAZWRQ010000058.1:0-21959 GCA_964636395.1 uncultured Holophagales bacterium | reverse complement strand
GCGGGGGAGCCGCCGGCTGCTTCGGACCGCGGCCGAGGAGGAGCCAGCCGGCCAGGCCGAGGACGACGACGGCCCCTCCGGCGACGACGGGGACGGGGATACCGCCGAGCCCGCCTTTCTTCGCGGGCGTCCCGCCGAGCGTCGTCGTGCCGGGAGAGGTGCCGCCGCCGAACGACGGAACGGGGATCGAGGCCGCCGCGCGCGCGGCCTGCGCCTTCAGGCGGGCGTCCTTGTCCTTCCTCTCCTCCGCCGCGACGAGCGGCTTCGGGTCGATCGACTCCTCCTGCCCGAGCTCGGCCCGCTCGCGCTCGATCGCCTTCTCGAACTTCTGGTGCATGAAGAAGGCGAGGTTGAACGTGGAGGGGGCGTAAGGGCCGCCGTAGAGGAGCTTGCCGAGCGTCTTCCGATAGGCGACCACGTCCTGTTCGCGCTGGGCCGGGTCCTTCGCGAGACCGCGGGCCACGAGCTTGCCGAGGTCGTCCGGCATCGGGCTCCCGTCGATGGCGAGGACGGCGCCCGCGAGGGACTCGGCGCCCGCGCCGGGGGCCGGCGGCTTTCCGGTGAGAGCGTGGAAGAGGATCGCCGCCGCCGAGTAGATGTCGCCGGCCACGGTCGGCTTCCCCGATGCGAGGACCTCCGGAGCGATGTAGGGGGCGAACGCGGAACGGATCGGGGCGGACTTCAGCGACGGCAGGAGGCCGGAGCCGAGGCCCGCGCCGTAGACCCTCACGTCGCCGTCGTTCGAGATCGAGACGAAGCCCGGCGTCAGGAAGCCGTGCGGCGCCCCCATCTTCTTCTCGAACGGCTTGCCCGCCTCGAGGGCGACGAGCAGCTTCTCGGCGATCAGGAGCGCGTGCTCCACGGGGAGGGGGATCGGCCCCTGCCCCTCGCCGGAGAAGAGGCGGTCGAGCGTCCGGCCGGGCACGTACTCGATGCCGGCGAACGGCACGTCGTCCACGATGCCGAGGACCGCGCCCTTCGCGACCGCGGGACCGCGGACGACCTCCAGGTACTCGGAGGCCTCCTCCATCACGGGGACGAGGGCGGGCTGGTCGATGCCGGCCCCTTCGAAGACGCGGATCAGGAGGAATGGCGCGAGCTGGGCCCCGGTGGCCGTCCCGGCCCGGTAGAGGCCGCCGAGCGGGTCTGTTCCGAGGTACCGGGTCAGGACGAAGGGACCGAAAATTCTGGGGACCGGGCCGCTGCTGCTCATCTGCGCTCCGCTTCCGGATGACGTTCCGGAGAACGAAAAGTCTACCTCAGCGGGATGCGCCGGAGACGGTTTCCCGCGCGGTCCGGGCGCGCCTGTAGAGCGCCACGTTCTCGAGGTGCTCCGGGTACGTCACCGCGAAGCGGTGCTCCCCCGAGCCGTCGCCGACGGCGACGAAGTAGAGGTAGGGAACGCCGGCGGGCGCCACGGCCGCTTCCAGGGCGGCGGCGCCGGGGCTCGCGATCGGGCCCGGGGGGAGGCCGCCGCGCGCGTAGGTGTTGTACGGGTCGTCGACGGCGAGGCCGTCGCGCGTCAGCCCCCCCGTCCAGAGTCCGCGCCGCTTCAGGGCGTAGACGACGGTCGGGTCGCACTGGAGAGGCATGCCGACCCGGAGGCGGTTGTGGTAGACGGCCGAGACGAGCGGCCGCTCCCGGGCGACGCCCGTCTCCTTCTCCACGAGCGACGCGAGGGTGACGGCTTCGAGCGGCGTCCGGCCGAGGGCGCCGGCCCGCTCGGCGAAGCCCTCCGGAAGGGAGCGGGCCCAGGCCTTCACGAGGGTGGCGACGATCTCGCGGGGGCGCTGAGACCGCGTGAAGAGGTGTGTCTCGGGGCCGAGGAACCCCTCCAGGGTCGGGGCGTCCGGCGGGACCTCGGGAAAGAGAGTCGGCTTCAGGAACAGCTCGCGAAGCGGCTCGGCCGAGGCGAGCCCCTCGCGCTCGAGGAGGGCGAAGATGTCCTCCGCGGTCCATCCCTCCGGGATCGTCAGGCGATGGGTGACGACGTTCCCCTCGACGAGGTCGCGGAGGACCTCCTCGGTCGAGAGGGGGCGCGCGAAGCGGTACTCCCCGGCCTTCAGGGTCTTCCCCCCGAAGAGGACTCGGTAGGCGGCGCCGGCGAGGTGCCGGTTCCGGATGACGCCGGCGTGCTCGAGGCGGGCGAGGATCGACCGCGCCGAGGCGCCCGACGCCAGCTCGACGACGATCTCGCTGCCCGCCCAGCCCTGATACGGGCTCCTCACGAGGAAAAGCGCGGCGCTGGCGCCGAGCGCCGCGACGAGCCCGAGGAGGCCGAGCCCACGGAGGCCGATGCGGAGGAGACGCTTCAACCGACCGTCCCGCCCGGCCTGGAAGAGAGCCAGTCGCGGAGGAGCTCGGCGGCGGCCTCGGCGTCGACCGTCCCGGCGCGCCGGTCCCGGGAGAGGCCGGCTTCGCGGAGCGCACCCTCGGCCGAGACCGAGGTGAAGGCCTCGTCGTGCAGCTCGACGGGAAGGCCGGTCGCGGCGCCGAGCTTCTTCGCGAAGCCCCGCGCCCGCGCGGCGACCGGGCTCTCTCCGCCGCCCTCGGGACGGACGGGGAGGCCGACGACGAGGAGCGCCGCCTCCCGCTCCCGGGCCGCGACGGCGACCGCCTCGACCGCTTGTGCGTCGCTCCTCCGGTGCACGACGCCGACAGGGACGACGACCTCGGCCGAAGGCCCGGAGACGGCGAGACCGATCCTTCGCTCGCCGAAGTCGACCGCGAGGACGCGCATGGATCGAGGATAGGGGTCCGCGTCCGGGGGTGTCCATCCCCGGAAAGACCGTCCGGGAGCGGATGAGTAGAATCCTTCGGTCCCCCGGAGGCCCCTGCGTGGCCCGGGGGGCCTACGGAGCAAGCGAACGATGAAGAACGTCCTCGTCCTCTCGGCGACCCGAACGCCGATCGGCACTTTCCTGGGGTCCCTCGCCCCCCTCACCGCGTCCGAGATCGGAGCCCGGGCGCTCAAGTCGTGCCTCGAGCGGACCGAGATCCCCGGCTACCGCGTCGACCAGGTCCTGATGGGGAACGTCCTCCAGGCCGGTCAGGGGCAGGCTCCGGCCCGGCAGGCGCTCATCGCCGCCGGCCTCCCGAAGTCGACTGGCGCCGTGACGATCCACAAGGTCTGCGGCTCCGGGATGCGGGCCGTCATGGACGGTGCGAACGCGATCCGGGCCGGGGAGCACGAGATCGTGCTGGCGGGCGGCATGGAGTCGATGTCGAACGCCCCCTACCTCCTCCAGAAGGGGCGGACGGGAATGCGGATGGGGCACGGGCAGCTGATCGACGGGATGATCCACGACGGCCTCTGGGACCCCTACAAGAACATGCACATGGGCAACTGCGCCGAGATGTGCGCGGCGAAGTACTCGTTCACGCGCGAAGCGCAGGACGCCTTCTCGATGGAGAGCTACCAGCGGGCGCGCCGGGCGAACGACTCGGGCGACTTCCGCGCCGAGATGGTCCCGGTCTCCATCGAGGGGAAGAAGGGGCCGGTCGTCGTCGACCGCGACGAGGAGCCGTTCGCGACCCCGCTCGAGAAGCTCGAGAAGATGGGGTCCCTGAAGCCCGCCTTCCAGAAGGACGGGACCGTGACGGCCGCGAACTCCTCCAAGATCAACGACGGGGCGGCCGCGCTGCTGCTGGCCACCGAGGCGGTCGCGCAGGAGACGGGCGCAAAGCCGCTCGGACGGATCGTCTCCTTCGCCTCCCACGCCCACGAGCCGGAGTGGTTCACGACGGCCCCCGCGTTCGCCGCGAAGAAGGCGCTCGAGAAGGCGGGGATCCCGCTCTCGCAGATCGACCTGTTCGAGGTGAACGAAGCGTTCGCCGTCGTCGCGATGGCCTTCGTGAAGGACCTGGAGGTCGACCCGAACCGGGTCAACGTGAACGGCGGAGCCGTCGCGATGGGGCACCCGATCGGGGCCTCCGGCGCCCGCATCCTCGTCACGCTCCTCCACGCGCTGAAGGCCCGGAAGAAGAAGTACGGCCTCGCGGCGATCTGCATCGGCGGGGGCGAGGCGACGGCGATGGTGGTGGAGGCCCTGTGATCGACAAGGTCGTCCTCTCCTCCTCGCATCACGAGGCGGCGGCCCGCGCGGTCGCGGACATCCCGTCGGGGGCGACGATCGCCGTCGGCGGCTTCGGCCTCTGCGGCATCCCCGAGAACCTGATCCAGGCGCTCTCCGACCGCGACGTGAAGGACCTCGTCTGCGTCTCCAACAACTGCGGCGTCGACGACTGGGGCCTCGGGATCCTCCTCGGCAAGAAGATGATCCGGAAGATGGTCTCCTCCTACGTCGGCGAGAACGCCGAGTTCGAGCGGCAGTACCTCGCGGGCGAGCTGGAGCTCGAGTTCTGCCCGCAGGGGACGCTCGCCGAGCGGCTCCGGGCCGGCGGCGCCGGCATCGCCGGCTTCTACACGCCGACGGGCGTCGGAACGGTCGTCGCCGAGGGGAAGGAGACGAAGCTGTTCGACGGGCGCGAGTTCGTCCTCGAACGGGGCATCGTCACCGACTACGCCCTCGTCGCCGCCTGGAAGGGGGACCGGCACGGGAACCTCGTCTACCGGAAGACGGCGAAGAACTTCAACCCGATGTGCGCCACGGCGGGAAAGGTCACGATCGCCGAGGTCGAGCAGCTCGTCGACGTCGGCGAGATCGACCCGGACGAGGTCGACACGCCCGGCGTCTTCGTGAACCGCCTGATCGTCGCTCCCCGCGCCAAGCGGATCGAGCGGCGAACGGTGAGGAAGGGCTGAGGGGGCGGCGATGGCGAAGCTCGAAAGGGACGGAATCGTCGCCCGCGCCGCGCAGGAGCTGCGCGACGGGATGTACGTGAACCTCGGCATCGGGATGCCGACGCTCGTCGCGAACGCGGTGCCGCCCGGGATGGAGGTCGTCTTCCAGTCGGAGAACGGCATCCTCGGGATGAGCGGCTTCCCGACCGAGGCCGAGGTGGACGCGGACCTCATCAACGCCGGGAAGGAGACGGTCACCGTCATCCCCGGCGCCTCGTTCTTCTCGTCCGCCGACTCGTTCGCGATGATCCGCGGCGGGCACATCGACCTCTGCATCCTCGGAGCGATGCAGGTCGACTCCGAAGGGTCGCTCGCGAACTGGATGATCCCCGGCCGCCTCGTGAAGGGGATGGGCGGCGCGATGGACCTCGTCGCCGGCGCCCGCCGCGTCATCGTGACGATGGAGCACGTCGCGAAGAAGGGCGACAAGAAGATCCTGAACCGATGCACGCTCCCGTTCACCGGGAAGCGCTGCGTCCACCGGATCGTCACCGACCTCGCCGTCCTCGACGTGAAGCCCGACGGGGCGGGCCTCGTCCTCGTCGAACGGGCGCCGGGGGTGACCGTAGAGGAGATCCAGGCGGCGACGGAGCCGCCCCTCGAGGTCCGCGGCGACGTTCCCGAGATGAAGCTCTGAGCCGCCGGGGCCCCCGACGCACCCGGACGCCGTGGCGGGCCCCCCTCGCGGGGCTCGCCGCGGCGCTGCTCCTCGGCGCGGCGCCCGCGGCGGGGCAGTCGTCGTTCGAGAGCGACCCGTTCGCCTCGCGCTTCCGCGAGCGTCCGAACCTCGACATCCGCTTCCGGGTCCCGGAGGCGGGGGGCGTCATAACCGTCTCGGTCTCCGACGGTCAGGGAGGCCGGCAGAGCCTCCTCTCGGAGACGGTCTACGAGGTCCAGGCCCCGAAGGGGGGCGTCGTCACGCTGGAGTACCAGGACGTCCGGCTGACCGCCGACTGGGTGCGGGCGGACACGAAGACGAGGCAGGTCGTCGCCGAGGGGGACGTCGTCCTCGAGCAGGGGACGACGCGCCTCACGGGGCTGCGCCTCGAGATGGACCTGACCGACAAGACCGGGATCCTGACCGACGGGAGCGCGGAGCTCGCGGGGATCCTCGTCCGCGGAGCGACGCTCGCGAAGACCGGGCCGAGGACGTTCGAGATCCGGGACGGCTCGGTCACGGCCTGCGAGGGGGACGACCCGGCCTGGGAGTTCCGGGTGAAGGACGGAGCTGTCACGCTGGACGACTACGCGAAGCTGAAGTCGGTCGTCTTCCGTCTCGGCGGCGTCCCTCTCCTCTACACCCCGTACCTCCTCTGGCCGGCGCTGCGCGACCGGGCGTCGGGCTTCCTCGTGCCGGGGATCGGCTACAGCACGAGCCGGGGCGGCTTCCTCGGCCTCTCCTACTTCCAGGTGCTCGGGCGTTCGGCCGACGCGACGATCACGACCGACCTCTACACGAAGGAGTACTTCGGCCTGGGGACGGAGCTCCGCCTGAGGCCGACGGCCGGGACCGCGTTCACCGGCTCCTTCTACACCGTGGTCGACCCCGATCGGCGCTGGCAGTGGAAGACGTGGGGGACGCTCTCGGCCGACGACCTCGCGCCCCGGACGCGCGCCGTCGTCAACTGGACCGACTTCTCCGACCTCGCGTTCTTCCAGCGCTACGACCGCGACTTCGCGCTCACGTCGGCCCGGACCGTGGGCCAGAAGGCGTTCGTCACCCGCTCGGAGGGGCCGGTCGCGTTCAACCTCCGCCTCGAGCGCGAGACGGCGCTCTACGGGTCGAGCGAGGTCGTCCTGGAGAGGAAACCGGTCCTCGAGGCGCGCTTCCGGCCCACGGGCCTCTTCGGGAACACGCTCTTCGTCGAGGCTCAGGGCTCGGCCGGTTTCCTCCGCTCGATCCGGCCCGCCGGGCAGCCGGCGGGGGACTACGACCGCTTCGACCTCTTTCCGAAGCTCTCGGCCCCCCTCTCGCCGCTCCCGTGGCTCTCGCTGAACGCGGAAGCCGGGTATCGGGTCACGCGGTACGGCGCCTCCGTCTCCGCCGACGGGCGGTCGCTCACCGAGGAACCCTACACGCGCGGCTCCGCGACGGCCGGGCTCGAGGTGACGGGGCCGTCGTTCTCCCGCGTCTTCGACGTGAAGCTCGGGAAGTTCCGCAAGCTCAAGCACGTCATCGAGCCGAGGGCCGACTACTCCTACCAGACCGACCCGGAGGACCTCTCCCGGGCCCCCGTCTTCGACGAGGTCGACACCATCCTGCCGTCGCACCAGGTGCGCTACGCGCTCGTCCAGAGGCTCCTCGCGAAGGAGGAGAAGGGCGCCTCCCGCGAGATCGCCTCGTTCGAGCTCTCGCGGACGCACTACTTCGAGCTCCCCGTCGGCGCGTCCGCGACCGTCCGCGACTCGCCGCTCGACGCGGTCCTGCGCGTCAACGCGGGCTCCGCCCTCAACTTCGACGCGCGGGCGACGTGGGACCTGAAGGAAGGCGTCGTCACCTCCTCGAGCGTGTCGGCGAACGTCGGCTCGGCCGAACGTTTCCTCCGGCTTTCCTTCTTCGACAGCCGCCCCGTAGGGGCGCCGACACCCTCCACCCAGCTCCGCTTCGGCGGGGGCTCCGCGCTCCTGCCGAAGCGGCTACGCCTCGACGTGGAGGCGAACTACGACGTGGAGCGCGGGAAGATGCTCGAGTGGCGGAGCCTCCTGACCTGGGAGGCGTCGTGCTTCAAGATCCTCGGCGAGTACCGCGACCTGCGGATCGGCGCGATCCCGACGCGCGACTACCGGATCGGGCTCAACCTGAAGAACATCGGGAGCTTCCTCGACTTCACCGGGCGTGCCGGGAACTGACCCGGACCGCGCCGTCGGCTCCCCGGAGGGACGCGGAATGAACGAGCTCATCCTCGGCGCCGGCGGCATGCTCGCCCGCGGCCTCGCGGCGCTGAGGCCCCGCGCGAGGGCGCTCGGCATCGCCGAGCTGGACGTCACCGACGAGGCCGCCCTCGCCCGCGTGATCGTCCCCGGCGTCGCGGTCGTCTGGAACGCGGCGGCCGACACGCGGGTCGACCTCTGCGAGAGCGACCCCGGCCACCTCGCCGTGAACGACGTCGCCGTCGGCGAGATCGCGCGCCTCTGCCGCGACGCGGGGGCGCTCCTCGTCCACGTCTCGACCGACTACGTCTTCGACGGCAGGCCCGGCCGGCCCTGGCGCGAGGACGACCCCGTCGACCCGGTCAACGCCTACGGCCGCGGCAAGCTCGGCGGCGAGCGCCGGGCCCTGGCGAGCGGGGCGGAGGTCCTCGTCGTCCGCACGTCCTGGGTCTTCGCGCCGGGCGGCGTCAACTTCGTCGACACGATCCTCGACCTCGCCGGGTCGGGTCGGGAGGAGCTGAAGGTCGTCGACGACCAGCGGGGCCGCCCGACGTACGCGCCGGACCTCGCCCGGGCGCTCGTGAAGCTCGTCTCGGTCGGCGCGCGCGGCCTCGTCCACTTCGCGAACTCGGGGGAGACGACCTGGTACGGCCTCGCGAAGGAGGCGCTCGCCCGGGCCGGCTTCGCCGGCGTGCGCGTCTCCCCGTGCGCGAGCGACGAGTTCCCGCGGCCGGCCGCGCGCCCGGCGAACTCCGTCCTCGACACCTCCTGCTACGCGGCGCTGACCGGCGAGGCGCCCCGGCATCACCTCGAGGCGCTCGACGAGCACCTCCGCGTCCGCGCGGAGGCCGGGCGGGCATGAGCCTCGACGCCACGGAGGTGAGGAGGAAGGCCGTCCACGTCGGCATGGCCTCGTTCGCGCTCCTCCTCCGCTGGCTCGAATTCCGGGGCGCCGCGCTCTGCGCGCTCGGCGCGTTCGCCTTCAACCTCCTCGTCCTCCCGCGGCTCGGCGGCCGGAGCCTCTTCCGCGAAGGCGACCGGGCCCGCGGCTACCCCGTCGGAATCCTCCTCTACCCGCTCGTCGTCCTCGCGCTCGTCCTCCTCTTCCCGCGCCGCCTCGACCTCGCGGCGGCCGGCTGGGGATTCCTCGCGTTCGGCGACGGCTTCGCCACGATCGCAGGCGGGGCTCTCGGAGGGCGGCGGCTCCCCTGGAACCCGCGGAAGAGCTGGAGCGGCTTCGCAGGCTACGTCGTCTTCGGGAGCCTCGGCGCGGCGGCGCTCTCGTCCTTCGTCGCCGGGCGTCTCCCGGTACCGCTCGATCTCGTCGCGTTCCTTCTCGCCGGGCTCGTCGGCGCCCTCCTCGAGAGCCTTCCGTCGGAGCTGGACGACAACCTCGTCCCTCCCCTGGCGGCGGCGGGAGCCCTCGCGCTCCTCCTCGCCGCCCTCCCGAACGCCGCCATCCTCCTCGAGCCGGACGCCCTCCGGCGCCTCGCAGTCGGCGCCGGCGTGAACGTCGCACTGCCGGCGCTGGCGGCCATGCTCGGCGTCGTCCGCCCCTCGGGCGCCGTGGCGGGCGGGATCGTCGGCGCCGTCGTCCTCGGCCTCGGAGGCTTCGGGCCGTACGCGCTCCTCTGGGCCTTCTTCGGCGGCGGGACGCTCGCGACCCGGTTCGGCCGGGCGCGGAAGGAGGCGATGGGGAAGGCCGAGCCGGCGGGGGGAAGGCGGAGCGCGGCGAACGTCCTCGCGAACTGCTCCGTCGCGGCGTTCCTCGTCGCCTGCGCGGCGGTGACGCCAGCGCAGGCGACGCTCCTCCACCTCGCGGCGGCCGCGGCGTTCGCCACGGCGCTGATGGACACGATCGGCACCGAGGTCGGGCAGGCGATCCGGACGCCGACCGTCCTCCTCCCCGACCTTCGCCGCGTCCCGCCGGGGACCGACGGCGCCGTCTCGATCGCGGGGACGCTCGCGGGCCTCCTCGCGGCGGCGCTCCTCGCCGCGCTCGGCGCCCTCCTCGATCTCTACGCTCTCGCCGCTCTCCCCGCCGTCGTCGCCGCGGCCTTTGCGGGAACCGTCGTCGAGAGCCTCCTGGGGCGCGACGGCGCCTCCTGGCGCGTGACGAACGGCCACGTCCTGAACCTCTACAACACGCTCGCGGGCGCCGCAGTCGCGGCGCTGATCGCGCGCTTCGCTCTCTGAGCGCTCCGGGAGAGAGTTCCGTCGACGCCCCGGCGCGCCCCGGGGCGGCGCTGCCCGGAGTCGGGGATCGCCTGCCCGGGGGAGCGTTCCGGAGTCGTCTTCGGTGAATGGACTCTACGGATCGTCCGCGGTCTCCGCGATGACGGTCGTCACGCGGAAGGCGAGCGGACGGGAGCGTCCCTCAGGCTCGAAAGGCGTCGACGACGCGCCGGAGGCGCGCGCCGATGTCGGCGCCGACCTCGGCGAGCTCCTCCGAGCCGAGGATCCCCATGACGCCGGCCGGGTCCATCGCGCGGACGACGGTCGTCCTGTCCTCCACGGAGACCGTGACGTTGCAGGGGAGGAGGACGCCGACCTCCGGAACGGCCGAGAGGGCCTTGTGCGCCGACGGCGGATGGCAGGCGCCGAGGATGAGGTAGGGCTCGCGGTCGACGTCGAGCTTCTTCTTCAGCGTCGCCGCCACGTCGATCTCGGTCAGGACGCCGAAGCCTTCCTTCGCGAGCTCCTCGCGCGCGCGGGCGACGGCGTCGGCGAAGGAGAGGGACGTGGTCGTCTGCAGGGCGACGGGGGAATCCTTCATCGAAGCTCCTTACGCGCCCGCGGGCGCCGGATCGGTGAGCGGAGGGGCGGTGCGGCGGGGGCCCGACGGGCCCCCCGGGCTTACCCTCACGTGAAGCGGGTGCCGCAGCCGGAACCCCCCTTCGGCGAGCCGGACGAGCTCGCGCCGGAGGCGAAGCTCGAGAGCTTGCGGGAGGTGCGGCGCGACTCGCAGGAGGGGCAGTCGATCGTGGCGTCGGCCTCGCTCGAGGGGCGGAGCTCCTCGAAGGTCCGCCCGCATTCGTCGCATGAGTACTCGTAGAGGGGCATCGTCTCGCCTCGGGGGAGGCGCCGCGTGTCGCGGCCCTCCCGTGTCGTCGTGCGCCGAGCCGGCCGGCTCAGCAGCCTCCGGTCAGCTTCTCCCAGACGTGGGCCGGGAGGCCGGAGGGGTAGATCTGATCGGTTCGGTAGAGGTTCCAGCAGCCCTGGCACCGCCAGAGCAGGACCCCCCCTCACGTCGGGACGGGGAGGACCTCCTCGCCGCACACGCGGCAGCGGCCTTCCTCGACGCTCACGGGGGAGCCCGCGGTCTCGGCGTTCATCGTTCTCCTCGCGCGTCCGCCTTCGGGGCGGGCGCCGCTTCCGGGCGCTCCCCGGACACCGGGTTCTTTTCGTTCGTCGTCGCAGGCTTCGTCGCGCAGATCCGGCCGCCGGCCGGATTCGGGACCGCTCACGTCGGGACGCCGAGCCTCGGGAGGACGACGTACTGCAGGAGCACCCAGACGACGAAGAAGCCGCCGACGAGCAGGAGGTCGGAGCTCATGCCCGCGCCCCGGCGGCGAGCGCCGCCTTCCCGGCCTTCAGCTCGACCCGCCTCTCGTCCAGGCTCCTCTGCATCGCGCCACAGACGACGCCACAGATCGCGAAGACCGCGGGGTCCGCGATCCGGTAGTAGACCTGCGTCCCCTGCCTCCGGAACTCGACGATCCCCGCCGTCCGGAGGAGGGCCAGGTGCTTCGAGACGTTCGCCTGCGTGCACGGCAGCTCCGCGAGGAGGTCGCTCACGCACCGCTCCCCGCCCTGGAGGGCGTGGAGGATCCGGAGCCGCGTGGGGTCGGCGAGCACCTTCAGGAAGCTCGCGATCCCCTCCATGAGCTGCTCCTTCGGGAGCGAGGCGGCCTTCCTCATGACCATATCACCATACGGTAATATAACATCCGCCGGCGGGATCGTCAAGCCGCCTCCGGCGGGCCGGGCGCCGAAGCGCCCGGCCCCGCCCCGGCCGTGCGCTCTCGCCCGGCCGGCGGGGCTCAGAGGAGCTCCTCCACCGCCCAGGAGGCGATCCTGAGGCGCTCGCCGCACTCGGCGCAGTACGCCTTGATCTCGTCGGCGAGCACGCGGGCGCGCTCGTCCTCCACGATCGTGAAGAGGATGGCCGAGGTCTTCGGGAACGCGGCCGAGCCGAGGCGGGGGCCGGTCGTCCCCATGCCGGAGGCTCCGGCGATTTCGGTCCAGCCGGTGACACCGGACTTCCGGAGGAGGACCTCGAGCTCCTCCTTCTTCCCGTCGTCGACGACGATCATCAGCATCCGCACGCGCCGCCCTCCTTCACGCCCAGCTTCCGGAGCATCGCGATCGCCGGGCACCACTTCGTGAAGGCCGACTGGAGGAGGTTCAGGCCGACGAAGCCAGTGAACCAGAGGAAGCGCTGGTCGACCGTCACCGCCAGGACGACGGAGAGGAGGACGAAGAAGCCGGCGATCGCCCGGAGCCATTCGTTGAGGTTCATGTCGGTGTCTCTCCTTCGGTTCGTATTCGTTCGGGCGGGACGCCCGGTCAGGCGGCCTCGTCCTGAGGCGGAAGCGCCTTCTCGACGCCGACCGCCTTCAGGTACATGTAGTAGAGGAGCGGGATGACGACGAGGGTCAGGGCGGTCGCGACGACGACGCCCGCGATGAGCGCCACGGCGAGCCCCTGGAAGATCGGGTCGAGGAGGATGACGCCGCCGCCGACGACGAGGGCCGCGGCCGTGAGCGCGATCGGGCGGAAGCGGACCGCGCCCGCCTTGATCACGGCGTCCTCGAGCTTCTCGCCCATCTCGAGCTCGAGGTTGATGAAGTCGACGAGGAGGATGGAGTTGCGGACGATGATCCCGGCGAGCGCGATGAAGCCGATCATCGACGTCGCCGTGAAGAAGACGCCGAAGAGGCCGTGCGCCGGAAGGATGCCGATGAGCGTGAGCGGGATCGGCGCCATGATGATGAGCGGCGTCACGAAGCTCCGGAACCAGCCGACGACGAGGAAGTAGATCAGGACGAGGACGGCCGCGAAGGCGATCCCCATGTCGCGGAAGACCTCGTACGTGATGTGCCACTCGCCGTCCCACTTCATCGCGTACTTCGTGGAGTCGGTCGGGAGCGTCGTCGACATCACCTGGAGCGGGGAGCCGTCGGGCGCCTTCAGCGACCCGATCCTCTCCCCCATGTCGAGGATCCCGTAGACGGGGGCCTCGGCGACGCCCGCCATCTCGGCGAGGACGTAGGTCACGGGCTGGAGGTTCTTGTGGTAGATGAACCGCTCGGACTTCGTCTCCTTCACGGTGACGAGCTCGCGGAGCGGGACGAGGCGCCCCGTGCCGCCGTGGACGGCGGTCTGGAGGAGGCCGTCGAGGCTCGAGCGCTGGGCCCTCTCGAGGCGGAGGACGATCGGGACCGGGTTCCGGGAGCTCTCGTCGCGGAGGAGCCCGGCGTCGGCGCCGTTCAGCGCGACGCGGAGGGTGCGCGTGACGACCTCGGGGGTGACGCCGGCGCGGGTCGCCTTCTCGCGGTCGACGACGAGCTCCACCTTCGGGGCCTCGTCCTCGACGTGCCAGTCGACGTCGACGATGCCGGGCGTCTCTTCGAAGATCGTCCGGACCTGCCGGGCGAGGTCGATCCGCTTCGCCATGTCGGGGCCGTAGATCTCGGCGACCATCGTGGAGAGGACGGGCGGCCCGGGGGGCACCTCGGTCACCTTGAGGTTCGCGCCGTGGCGCTTCGCGATCGGAAGGAGCAGCGTCCTCACGTCCTTGGCGAACGTGTGCGAGTCGCGCTTCCGCTCCTGCTTGGGCAGGAGGTTGACCTGGAGGTCGGCGACGAGGGGGCCTGAGCGGAGGAAGTAATGCCGCACGAGGCCGTTGAAGTTGAACGGCGCGGTCGTCCCGACGTAGACCTGCACGTCGGTCACCTCGGGCTGCCTCCTCACCTCGAGCGCCAGGTCCCGCGCGACGGCGTTCGTCGCCTCGAGCGTCGTCCCCTCGGGCATGTCGACGACGACCTGGATCTCGCTCTTGTTGTCGTACGGGAGCATCTTGACCTTGGCGACCTTGAAGTAGACCAGCGAGGTCGAGAGGAGGAGGAGGACGACGACGCCGCCGATGAGAGCCCAGCTCTTCGCGGGGCTCGTCAGGAGAGGCTCGAAGAGCCTCTGGTAGAAGCGGTGGAGCTTGTCCTCCTGGGGCGTCTCGGCGTGGCTCTCGAACGCGGAGCGGTTCGCGTGCTCCTCGGCGTACTTCCGGAAGAGCTTGAACGTGAGCCAGGGGGAGACGACGAACGCGACGAAGAGGGAGAAGATCATCGCCGCCGAGGCGTTGATCGGGATCGGGGCCATGTACGGGCCCATGAGGCCGGAGACGAAGACGAGCGGCAGGAGCGCGCCGACGACGGCGAACGTCGCGAGGATCGTCGGATTCCCGACCTCGTCGACGGCGTAGACGGTCGTCAGGCGCGGCGGGCCCCACCCGAGCTCGTAGTGCCGGTGGATGTTCTCGACGACGACGATCGCGTCGTCGACGAGGATGCCGATCGCGAAGATGAGCGCGAAGAGCGTGACGCGGTTCAGCGTGTAGCCGAAGAGGTAGGACGACGCCAGGGTGAGGGCGAGCGTCATCGGGACGGCGACGAGGACGACGACGGCCTCGCGCCGCCCGAGGGCGAACGCCATCAGGAGGACGACCGAGAACGTCGCGAGCGCCATGTGGAAGATGAGCTCGTTCGACTTCTCGTCGGCGGTGTGGCCGTAGTCGCGCGTCTTCGTCAGCGTGACGTTCGAGGGGACGACCTTCCCCTTCAGGCCGGCCACCTTCGCGTCGAGCTCCTCGACGAGCTCGACCGCGTTCGTCCCCGGCTTCTTGGCGACGGAGACGGTGACGGCCGCCGTGTCGGTGCCGGGGGCGAGGCCGCGGTGCGCGGCGCCCGGGCCCGACAGCATCCAGACGTATTGGGAGGGCTCGTCGGCCCCGTCGGTGACGGTGGCGACGTCGCGCAGGAAGACGGGGCGGCCGTTCCAGACGGCGACGACCGCGTTGCCGACCTCCTCGGCTGAACGAAAGAGCGATCCGACCTCGACCTGCGTCTCGGAGTCCGAGGTAGCGAAGCTCCCTGCGGGGAGGCGCCAGTTCGCGCCGGAGAGCGCCATGTAGGCCTGCAGGAGCGAGACCTGGTGGGCCGCGAGGCGGTCGCGGTCGAAGGCGACCTTCACGGCCCGCTTCTCGCCGCCGAGGACGGTCACCTGGGCGACGCGCGGGTGCTTCGTCAGCTCGACCTTCAGCTCCTCGGCGACCTCCTTGAGCTGCATGGGCGAGGCGTCCGCGGAGCTGAGCGTGTAAGCGAGTACCGGGACGTCGTCGATCCCGCGGGGGACGACGAGCGGCGGCATCGCGCCGGGCGGGAGCTCGGAGGCCTTCTCGGCGAGCTTCGTGTGGACCCGCACCGCCGCCTGGTCGGGGTCGGTCCCGACGAGGAAGCGGACGATGATCATCCCGCCCGAGGGCTGCGTGATCGAGTAGACGTACTCGACGTTCGGGATCTCGTAGATCGCCTTCTCGAGGGGCGACGTCAGCCGGCGCTCGACCTCCTGGGCGGTCGCCCCCGGCATCCCGAGGAAGACGTCGATCATCGGGACCTTGATCTGCGGCTCCTCCTCGCGCGGCGTCACCATGACGGCGAACGCGCCGACGAGGAGGGAGGCGACGACGATGAGCGGCGTCAGCTTCGACTCGAGGAAGGCCTTCGCGATCCGGCCGGAGGCTCCGACGGGGCGGCGGGTCATCTTGAGGCGGAGCGCCTCGCGCTTCGTGTCGGCGTGGGACGGCGGCGGGGTCGGCCCCGCGGCGCCCTCGGCGGCCTTCGGGGCCGCCTCGTCGCGGGGCTCGCTCACTGGACCACCTCGGAGGAGGCGTTCACCGGGGCGCCGTCGGCGGGGGCCTGCGCGAGGCCGACGAGGACCTCCTCGCCCCCCTTCAGGCCGGAGAGGACCTCGACGAGGTCGCCGTCGCGGGTGCCGAGCGTGACGGCGCGGGTCCGCGCCTTCCCCTCCTCGTCCTTCACGACGACGAGGCTCATCGCCCCCTGACGGAGGACGGCGGCTGCGGGGACGACGACGGCCGTTCGGCGGCCCGTCTCGAGGAGCGCCCGGCCGGTGACGCCGGTCGGCACCTGGGCGCCCGAGACCTCGACGCGCGCCGTGAAGGAGTGGCTCGCGGGGTCGGCCCCGGCGGACATCTCGACGACGCGGCCCTGCAGCGTGGCGCCCGGCATCGCGTCGAGCGAGACGGGGAGGAGCGCGCCGGTCCTCAGCTTCGAGGCGACGGCGACGCTCTCGGGGACCGAGAGGACGAGGCGGCGGCCCGCGGTCGACTCGACGACGACGAGCGGCCGTCCGGGGGCGGCGAGGTCGCCCGGGTCGACCATCTTCCGGGCGACTCGCCCGGCGAACGGCGCGACGACGCGCGACTCGCGCGCGACGGAGGAGGCGGCCTCGACGGCGCCGGTCGCCTGCTCGACGGCCCCCTTCGCCTGCTCGTACTGCATCCGGGCCATGTCGACCTCGAGCTCGGAGGCCGCGGCCGACTTCTGGAGCGCCTGGAACCTCTGCCAGTTCCGCTCCGCGAGGGCGAGGGCCGCCTTCGCCTGGGCGAGGGCGCCGCGGGCCTGCGACTCCTGCCCCTTCGCCGTCTGCGGGTCGATCTCGACGAGGAGCTGGCCCTGGGCCACGAGGTCGCCTTCCTTCACCGGGACGGCGACGACGGCGGCCATCACGCGGCTGCTCACCATCGCGGACTTGCCGGCCTCGACGGTGCCGGAGAGCTCGATCCGCTGCGGCAGCTCGCGCGCCTCGGCCTTCGCGAGGGAGGCGGTGACGGGGGCGGGGGCGGCGGCCTCGCCGGCCGTCTTCCCGCCTCCGCAGGCGGAGAGGGCGAGCGTGCCCGCCACGGTGAGCGCGACGAGGGAGAGGGTCTTCCGAGGGGTCATGCGAGCCTCCGTGCTCTTCTTCATCTGGTCGGGGGTGCGGGGGCGGGCTTCCGTCACGGGATCGCCGTCTCCGGCGCCTTCCCCGCCTTGACGGCGAGGCGGAGCGCGGTGGCGTGCGCGTCGGCCCGGGCGACGAGCTCGCGGGTCTCGGCCTCGCGCCGGGCGGTCGCCGCATCGAGGAGGTCGATCGTCTTCACGACGCCGCTCCGGAAGCGCTCGTCGGTGATCCGCTCGCTCTCGCGGGCGGCCTCGAGCGCCTTCACGGCCGTCGCGTGGCGGGCGCGGGCCGTGGCGGCCTCCTCGTACGCCTGCCTCACCTCGAGGGCGACGCCGTCCGCGAAGCGGGCGACGTCCTCGCGGCCGGCGCGGGCTTCCTCGCGGGCGGCGACGAGGGCGGCCTTGTCGGCGCCCCCCTGGAAGAGGTTCAGCGAGGCGAACGCCAGGACGGTGCCGGCCGAGCCGCTCGCGCCGAAGAGGTTCTTGTCGTGGAGGTCCCAGCGGGCCAGGACGCCCACCTTCGGGAGCCAGGCGGCCTTCTTCACCTTTTCCTCGAGCTCGCCGGCCCGGAGGAGGCTCCGCGCCGCCGAGAGGTCCTTGCGGGCGTCGGCGGAGGAGACCCAGTGCGAGGCGTCGCCGTCGAGCGGCCCGGGGCCCGGGAGGGGCGCGAGCTTCCAGGTGGAGTCCTGGGGGACGCCGATCCGGAACGCGAGGTTCGCGTTCGCGACCCGGGCCTTCCCCTTCGCGTCCTCGAGGAGGTCCTCGACGCGCGCGAGCTCGACCTCGGCCCGGAGGAGCTCGGAGCGGACGAGCATCCCCTGCTCGACGTAGCTCCTCGCGAGCGCGACGTGGGCCGCGACGGTGTCGCGCGCCTTCGTGAGGAGAGCGACGAACTCCTCGGCCTGCGCGAGCATCACCCACGCCTCGCCGGCGGCGAGGGCGGCGTTGTCGGCGGCCCATGAGGCCTGGCTCGCGGCGGCGTCGGCCGCGCTCCGCGCCTGCGCGATCCGCCCCGAGAGCTCGCCTCCGGTGAAGATCGGCGCCTGCGCCTCGAGGCGCGTGATCGCCGTCCCCGACCAGCCCGGGTCGTTCGGGTCGGCCGCCACGAACTTCTGGAACGTGAACTCCTCCCGGTTCAGCTCGAGGCCGAACGAGTCGACGGGGGAGCTCGTCCGGACGTACGTCTCGGAGAGGGTGAGGGACGGGAGCCGGAACGCGGACGCCTGACGCGCCCGGGCCGTGGCCGCCTCCTGCCGGGCCGTCGCGGCGGCCACCTCGCGGGCGCCGCCGCGGGCGCGGGCCATCGCCTCCCCGAGGGTGAGCGGTTCGTCCGCGCGGACGGCGCCCGAGGCCAGGAGCCCCAGGACCGCCGCCGCCACTCCGTATCGCATGTCTCCTCCTTGCCGGCGGGGGCGGAACGCCCCCGATGTGTGACTATATGCTAATATAGTTATATTAGATTCAGCTGTCAAGCCCCGCCTCCCGCCCGGTCCTTCCGGGTCGGCGCGCGCAGACCGCCGGCCGGGCTCCTCTCGAGCGTCGCCCATTCTCCTCCCGGGAGCGAAAGCGGGGGTCACCGGCTAACATCCACCCCCCGGTGCGCGCATGAGGACGGACGAGCCCGCGGAAGGCGGGGGATCGGAGCGGTACCGCCGTCAGAGGCGGATCCAGGAGGCGACCTACGCCATCGCCCACGCGGTGACGACGACCGCCGGGCTGGACGACCTGTTCGCCCGGATCCACAGGATCGTGGGCGGCCTGATGGAGGCTCGGAACCTCTACATCGCGATGCTCGACGAGGCGACCGGGAGCCTCTCCTTCCCCTACTTCCGGGACGAGATCGACGCAGAGCCCCCTGAGGGGCCGGTCCCGGCGGGGCGGGGACTGACGGGCTACGTCCTCCGGACCGGGGAGCCCCTCCTCGCCTCGCCCGAGGTCTTCGACGCCCTCGTGGCGCGGGGCGAGGTGGCGCCGATCGGCGCCGCCTCAATCGACTGGCTCGGGGTGCCGCTCCGCGCCGGGGAGAGGACGTTCGGCGTCCTCGCCGTCCAGAGCTACGCGGGAAACGTGCGCTACGGGGAGGAAGACCAGGCCCTCCTCGGCTTCGTCTCGTCCCAGGTCGCGCTCGCCATCGAGAGGCGGCGGGCCGAAGAGGCGCTCCGGCTGAGCGAGATGCGCCACCGGGCCGTCCTCGAGGCGCTCCCCGACCTCCTCTTCGTCCTCGACCGCGAGGGGCGCTACCTCGCGGTCCACGCCGCCCGCCCCGAGGCGCTGGCCGCCCCCCGGGAGAGCCTCCTGAGCTCCTCCGTGCCCGAGATCCTGCCGAAGGAGGCGGCCGACGTCTGGATGGACGCCATCCGGCGCTGCCTCGGAGGGGGCGGGATGCAGGTGATCGAGTACGAGCTCGACGTGCAGGCCGGACGCCGGGCCTTCGAGGGGCGCGTCGTCCCTCACGACTCGGATTCGGTCCTCTCCATCGTCCGCGACGTGACGGACCGTTTCGAGCGCGAGCGGGAGCTCCGCGAGCGGGAGCGCGAGCTCAAGCGCCTGACCGAGAACATGATCGACGTCATCACCGAGACGGACCTGCACGGGAACCTCCGCTTCGCGACGCCTTCGTACGTCGCGGCGACGGGCTGGTCCCCAGAGGAGTTCCTCGGGCACAACGCCCTGGAGTTCGTCCACCCGGAGGACGCGGAACTCTCGCGGGAGATGCTCGGACGGAGGGCGCGTCGCGACGGCGCGTCGGCGTTCACCTACCGGTTCCGGACGAAGGACGGGCGCTGGCTCTGGGTCGACTCGATCGTCACGCTCGCGAAGGGAGAGAGCGGCGAGTCCGACGGGCTCGTCGTCACGAGCCGCGACGTCACCGGGAGGAAGCGGGACGAGGAGGTCCTGCGGCTGCAGCACGAGACGGAACGCGGGATCCTCCGCCGCGAGGAGCCGGCCGTGATCCTCGCCCGGATCTGCACGCGCGTCTCGGAGCTCTTCGACCTCCCGGCGGTGTGGATCGGGCTGAAACAGCCCGACGGAAGTATCGAGCCGCGCGCCGTCGCCGGGAGCGCCTCGGGCTTCGTGGCCCGCTCGAGCTTCCGGTGGGACGGGTCGCCGGAGGGACGCGGGCCGTCCGGCGAGGCGGTCCGGACCGGCCGTCCGGTCTTCGTCGAAGGGCTGGAGGACGGCCGGGTGGCGCCTTGGCGGGACGCCGCGGCGGCGACGGGCCTCGGCGCGGCGCTCTCCGTGCCGCTCGTCGTCGGCGAGAGGGTCCTCGGCGTCCTCTCCTGCTACGCGCGGGGGCCGGAGGCGTTCGCCGGCGCTGCCGTCGTCCCGATCGCCCGGATCGCGGACCAGGTCGCGCTCTCGCTCCTCGAGGCCGAGCAGCTCGAACGGATCGAGCTCCAGACGGCCGCCCTCGAGGCGACCGCGAACGCCGTCGTCATCACGGACCGCGAGGGGCATGTCGAATGGGTGAACCGGGCGTTCACGGAGCTGACCGGTTTCTCCGCGGAGGAGCTCCGGGGCGAGACGCCGCGGGTACTGAAGTCGGGGATCCAGAGCGAGTTCTTCTACGAACGGATGTGGGAGACGATCCTCGACGGCAACGTCTGGCGCGGCGAGCTCTACAACCGGCGGAAGGACGGGACCGTCTACGTCGAGGAGCAGACGATCACCCCGGTCCGGAGCGCCGACGGAGGGATCCGCCACTTCGTCGCCGTCAAGCAGGACGTGACGCAGCGGCGCCGGACGGAGGAGCGGATCCGCTACCTCGCCCTGCACGACCCGCTCACGGACCTCGGGAACCGGCGCGCCGTGGAGGAGAGCCTCGAGCGGATCGTGGCCCGGGCGCGCCGCGGCACGCCCGGCTCACTCCTCCTCCTCGACCTCGACCACTTCAAGGTCGTCAACGACACCCTTGGGCACGGGGCGGGCGACGCCGTCCTCGTCGAGCTCGCGCGCCTCCTCGGGACGCTCCGGCGCCCGGGCGACGAGCTGGCCCGGCTCGGGGGCGACGAGTTCGTCCTCGTCCTCGAGGGAATCCCCGCCGAGGCGGGGCGGATGGTCGCCGAGCGCCTCCGCCGGGCCGTGCACGAGCAACGGTTCGAGGTCGAAGGGCGGAGGTTCGACCTCGGAGTGAGCGTCGGGGTCGTCCCGATCGACGGCCGCCTGAAGCCGGCCGCGCTCCTCGCCCTCGCCGACTCGGCGCTCTACGCCGCCAAGGAGAGGGGCCGGAATCGGGTCGTCCTCTTCGACGGCTCCGTGGCGCCGACGACCCTCTCGGAGGCGAGCCTCTGGGCTTCGCGCGTGAAGGACGCGCTCCGCGACGGGCGGTTCGTCCTCGTCTACCAGCCGATCCTGCGGCTCGAGAGCGGCCGGACGGCGCACTACGAAGCGCTCCTCCGGCTTTCGGACGGCGACGGGACCCTCGTGGCGCCGGGGGACTTCCTCCCCGCGGCGGAGCAGTTCGGCCTCCTCCCCCAGGTCGACGCGTGGGTCGTCGACGAGGTCCTCTCGGTCCTCCGGGCCCGGGAAGACGTGGAGGTCTTCGTGAACCTCTCTGGCGCGAGCCTCGGCGAGGAGGGGCACCTGGCCGCGATGGAGGAGCGGATCCGGGAGAGCGGCATCGGCCCGGGGCGCCTCGCGTTCGAGCTGACCGAAACGACGGCCGTCCGGGACCTGATCGGCGCCCGGGAGTGGATGCGGCGCCTGCGAGACCTCGGCTGCCGCTTCGCGCTCGACGACTTCGGGATCGGTTTCTCTTCCTTCTCCTACCTGCAGGGGCTGCCGGCCGATTACGTGAAGATCGACGGCTCGTTCATCCGCGACCTCGAGACGAACCCGTCGAACCGCGCCCTCGTGAAGGCGATCGACACCGTCGCCCACACGCTCGGCAAGGAGACCATCGCGGAGCAGGTCGAGAGCCTCGACGCGGTGGCCGTCCTTCGCGAGCTGGGCGTCGAGTACGGGCAGGGCTTCGCGCTCGGCACGCCGAAGCGGGAGCTCCCGGCCGGCTGAGGCGGGAGGCCGCGCTCCGCTAGGATGTCCGGTCGCGGGCCGCGGACGCGGCTCCGAGGAGTCTGAAGATGGCGAGCGAGGGCCGCAGGCGGGTGGCGATCCTGACGAGCGGGGGAGACGCCCCCGGGATGAACGCGGTCGTGCGGGCCGCGGTCCGCGCGGCGCTCGAGCGGGGGCTCGAGGTCTTCGCCGTCCAGGAGGGCTTCCAGGGCCTCGTCGAAGGGGGAGAACGGATTCGCCGGATGGGGTGG
>CAZWRQ010000057.1:0-21986 GCA_964636395.1 uncultured Holophagales bacterium | reverse complement strand
CCGCCGGGGACCCGGGGGGGGGTCGCGGTAGCGGAGCAGCGCCGCCTCGTCGAGGAAGGCCGGAAAAGCGGCGTCCCCGGCTTGGGGGCCGGGGACGCGATCGGAAACCGTGTCGTCGGCGGGGCAGCCCCGCCGGAGCGCGATCAGCTGCCCGCGGGCGCGACCTGCTCGAGGGGATTGACCCAGTCCATGACGATGCCGATGTTCTCGGCGCCGTTGTTTCGGACGACGTCCATGAGCCTCATGGCGTCGTCGTACTTGACCGTGTCCTCGCAGGAGAAGAAGACCGGCTTCTTGCCGCGATTCCGGAGGACCTCCTGGAGGCGGATGGGGAGGTTCGACCGCTCGACCCGCTCCTTGTTGAGGTAGATCTCGTTGTTCGCGGTGAGCGAGACGATGATCTGTTCCGGGTTCGCCTGGGGAAGCACGTTCGCGGGGGTGTTGGGCGGGACGTTGACGTCGTAGCCCATCTGCAGCATCGGCTGCAGGATCATGAAGATGATGAGGAGGACCAGCATGACGTCCACGAGGGGCGTCACGTTGATCTCGGACTTGGGCCCGCCCTTGTTGCCACCGACATCCATACCCATGGCGTGCCCTCCTACTTCTCGGCCTTGCGCTCGGTGATGAGGCCGATCTTCTCGAAGCCGCCGTCCTTGATCATCCGCATCACCTTGCGGACGTCGCCGTACTGGAGCGACTTGTCGGCCTTGATCAGGACGTCCTTGCTGGCGGCGCGCTCACCGAACTCGCGCATCTTGGCAGCGAACTCCTGGTCGGGATACCACTTCGCGTCGATGAAGATCTGCTTGTCGGACTGGACGCTGATGAGGAGCTCCTTGTCCGATTCCGGCTTCTTGTCGGGCTGGTCCGTCTGCGGCAGCAGGACGGGCTTCCCCTTCTGGAGCATGGGCGTGACAACCATGAAGATGATGAGGAGGACCAGCATGACGT
The DNA here is from genome assembly GCA_964636395.1 of uncultured Holophagales bacterium. Lineage (GTDB taxonomy): Bacteria > Acidobacteriota > Thermoanaerobaculia > UBA5066 > UBA5066 > UBA5066. The sequence continues at coordinate 21,032 of CAZWRQ010000057.1, read as the reverse complement.
CGACGAGAGGAGTGACGTTGATCTCACTCTTCGTCTCGTGCCGGCCTCCGAAGTCTTCCATTCCCATCGTCGTGTCCTCCGTTCAGTTCCGAGAAGAGCTTGCCGGGGAGCCCCGGCGAGGCTCTCCTCAGGCCGCCCGGGAGCCCATGCGCTTGATGAAGTAGTCGAGGAGCTCCGACGAGGAGTTCGACATCTCGACGTTGAAGCGCTCGATCTTGTTGAGGAAGTAGTTGTAGAGCCAGACCGCCGGGATGGCGACGAAGAGGCCGAGCGCCGTGCCGATGAGGGCTTCCGCGATACCCGCCGAGACCGCGCCGAGGCCGCCGGTGCCGGAGGTCGCCATGCCCTGGAACGAGCGGATGATGCCGAGGACCGTCGCGAGGAGGCCGATGAACGGCGCCGTCGTGGCGATCGTGGCGAGGCCGCCGAGGCCGCGGCGCATGTCGGCGCCCGTCATCATGGCCGCGCGGGTGATCGCACGGTCGGCGGCGGCGACGACGTCGTGGCCGGCGACGTTTCCGCCGTGGGCCTCATAAGCGAACTCGAGAAGGCCGGGCGAGACGACCTTGGCGACGTGGCTGGCCTTGTACTTCTTGGCGAGGTCGATCGCTTCCTTGAGCTTCTCCTGCTTGAGGAGCGGCCCGATCTCGAGGGCGAATTTCACGGACTGCTTCTTCGCGTTCCGGAAGGCCCACCAGCGCTCGAGGGAGACCCCGAGGGAGTAGACCGACAGGAACACGAGAAGAACCATGATCGCCTTGACCGTGATGGACATCTGTGCCCAGATGTGTCCGAGATCCATTTCCATGGTGGAGATCCTCCTTGTTGGATTTCAGCGTCGCTTGCGATCGCGTTGGTGATCGGGTTACTGGAGCTTGAAGGTCACCGTGACCGTCAGGTAGACCGGGACCGGCCGCCCGTTGAAGGTCGCCGGCTTGTACTTCCACTGCTGGACGGCGCGCATCGCGGCGTTGTCGAGCAGCGGGTTGATGCCGCGCAGGACGCGGACGGACTCGACGCTCCCGGTCTTGGTGATGATCGCCTCGAGGATGACGATGCCCTGGAGCCGCGCCTTGCGGGCCGCCTCGGGGTAGACCGGCTGCACGCGGGAGATCTCGACGGGCTCCTTGACGTCGCCTCCGACGCGCAGGGGCTCCTCGACCTCGGCCGCGCCGCCGAGGACGCCGCCCTTCACTCCGCCGAGGACTCCGCCCATGACGCCGCCCTCGACGCCGCCTTCGACACCGCCCTCGACGCCCCCCTCGATGCCGGAGTTGTCGGCCTCGGGGGCCGCGGGAGCGACCGGAAGGACGTCGGGGATGATCGTCGGGGCCGCGTTGGCCGACGGCTTGACCGGCTCGACCTTCGGAGCCGCCTTCGGGGCTGCGGCCTTGGGCGGCGGCGGCGGCGGCGGCGGCGGGGGAGCGGCCTCGGTGTAGAAGGTGACCGGGATCGGCGGCTCGGGGATGTCCTCGATGTACCACATGGACGCGGCGAGGACGGTCCCGCCGACGACGAAGTGGAGGAAAATGGACATCGGGACCGAGAGCCAGCGACTGCCGGTCGGCTTCTGCTTCTTCGACTCGATGAGGGAAGTTTCGAACATGGTCGTGGTCCTCTCGCCCGGGCCCGTCAGATCGCCTCGAGCGGGTTCTTCCTGGCCGCTTCCTCGCGTTCCTTCTGCTTGACGCGGTCGCGCGCGGCGAGGGCCTTCGTCTGCCACTCCTTGGCCTTCTCGAGGAGCTCCGCCTGCTTGGCCGGATCGTTCTCGAGCTTCGCGTACTCGCGGTAGAGGAGGTTCACGTAGAGCATCGCCTCGAAGTAGTCCTCACGCAGCGAGTTGGCCTTCTCGAGGGCCGCCATGCCCTTGTCCAGCATCGCCTTGCGCGCCTCGCCGTCCATGTCGGTGAGAGGCGTGTTGTAGGACTTGTCCCAGCAGGTGACGCCGATCGTGTAGAAGACCTCGGGGTTCTGCGAGTCGAGCTTCGCGAGGTTCTGCTGCCACTCCATCGACTGGTCGAAGTCGCCCTTCCGCGCGTAGAGCATGGCGATCGTCTGGACCGCCTGCTTGTCCTCGGGGTGGGCCTTGATGAGCGCCTTGAAGTACTCGATGGCATCGTCGTAGCGCCTCGAGTTCATGTAGGTCGTCACCAGGAACTTCGCGGCGCTCTCGTCGTCGGGCTTTACGGCGAGGTACTCCTTGAAGTGCTTGATCGCCGTCTCGAGGGCCTGGAGGTCCTTCGGGTGCTGCGACCCCGGGTTGTAGACGGCCATGTTGGCCATCGCGACGAACTTCTTGATCCGAATCTCGCTCGGATCGAGCTTCATCGCCTCCTCGTACTGCTTCAGGGCGTCCTCGTAGAGCTGCTCCTTGAAGTAGGCGTTCCCCTTGCGGATGATCTGCTTCGCCTTGAACTGGTCGACGACTCTCTGGCATCCCATCGCCGTCGTCGCCAGCAGGACGAGCCCGCCGACCGCCATCACGCGGCGAAGGCGGTTCCGGAGGGTCGTCCGGGCGTCACTCCCCGTCCTGATTCCGGTCATCGGCTCTCTCTCCTTTCGCGCACCCACGGCGCCCGCGGTCCTGAGACCCGGGAGACCACCGTTCCGTTCCCGGTCAGACATATGCTTTGCTGCTCCCCGTCGCTCGCTTCCATCGCTCGATGGGGCGCGATCGTCCCGAAAAGGTGTCGAGATGGGAGGCGAGCCGGAACGTCACCGCGGGCTCCTCCCGAGGGAGGTCGGAACCCGACGGGCGCATTCGACGTAAAGGAGAAAGGCCCGGTGGTAGTCCGCGTCCGCGCGCACCCCGCCGTTCTCTGCCTCCGCGTCCGTTCCCAGCTGCGGCTGTCTCAGCCCCGACCTCCGGATCTTCCCTCGACCTCTCGGATCGTCCGCGCGCCCACCGGGCTCGGGGCGGCCGTCATTCGAGGCGGTCATTCTCACGGAGCACGGGGCGAAGTGCAAGCGGAAAACTCCTCGGAAACAGGCCCCGATCAGGGACCGTAGCGGTCCTCTCGACCGCGTCGGAACGCACCGGCGGCGCGATCCGTAGAATGCGACCATGGTGCTTTCCAGGCCGCTCGCGTCCCTCGCCGTCGCCACCCTCGCCGCGGTCCTCGTCCCGCCGGCCGTTTCGGCCGGACCGCAGCAGCCGACGGCCAGCATGCCTCCGCTCGTCCGGAACGTCGACGTGACCGTGACGAACATCGACGTCGTCGTGACGGACAAGAAGGGGAACCGGATCCGCGGGCTCAAGCGCGAGGACTTCGAGGTCTACGAGGACGGCCAGCTTCAGCCCCTGACGAACTTCTTCGCCGTCGACGGCGGCAAGGTCGTCTTCTTCGGCGACGAGGCGGTCCCGGGCGCGGCGGCGGCGACCCCCGTCCCGAGCCCGGTCCCCGAGGCGGCCCCGGCTCCGGCGGAGCCGGAGGCCTCGCCGCTGCCCGTCCCGAAGACGAAGATCGTCATCTTCATCGACAACCTGAGCCTCCAGCCCTTCAACCGGAACCGGGTCCTGAAGAACCTCGAAACCTGGGCCCGGGAGAACATCCGGGACAACGTCGAGGCGATGGTCGTCACCTGGGACCGCTCGCTGAAGGTCCGTCGGAAGTTCACGAACGACGGCCGGGAGATCTCCGACGTGATCCGGCAGCAGGGCGACTTCTCCACGATGGGGCAGACCCGCCTCTCCGAGCGCCGGGACATCCTGCGCCGGATCGACGACGCCCGGAGCGAGTACGAGGCCTTCGTCGAAGCGCGGCAGTACGCGCTCGCCTACAAGAACGACCTCGACTTCACGACCGACGCCCTCAAGAGGACGATCGACCAGCTGGCCGGAGTCGAGGGGCGGAAGATCCTCCTGCACGTCTCGGAAGGCCTTCCGCAGTCCCCGGGAGCCGAGCTCTGGAAGTACATCCAGGACCGCTTCCGGACGCAGAGCGGAGGCCTGACGCAGTTCGAGTTCGACTCCACCTCGGCCTACCTCGGGATCATCCGCGCGGCGAACGCGGCGGGCGTGACCATGTACATGGTCGACGCCTCCGGGCTCTCCATCGACGAGGGGATCAGCGCGGAGAACCGCTCGACCCAGGCCAAGATCGACACGTTCGTCGAGAAGACGAACCTCCAGTCGATGATCCACCTGATGGCGGAGGAGACCGGCGGCAAGGCGATCCTGAACAGGAACGACATCACGGGGCCCCTCGCGGAGATGAAGAGCGACTACACCTCGTACTACTCGGTCGGCTACCGGAGCCTCCGCTCCGGCGGCGAGCGCCCGCGCAAGGTCGAGGTGAAGGTGAAGCAGAAAGGGCTCGTCGCGCGCTCGCGGCGGAGCTACGTCGAGAAGGGGCTCGAGACGCGGATCGTCGAGGGCGTCACCTCGGCGCTCTACTTCGCCCGCGACGAGAACCCGCTCGGCGTCGGGATCGAGGTGGGGCAGCCGGCGCCCGCCGACGCGCAGAACTACCTCGTCCCGATCCGGATCCGCGTCCCCTACAGCCGCATCACCGTGCTGCCGCAGGGAGACGTCGCGCGGGGCCGGATCGCGCTCTACTTCATCGTGATCGACGCCGCGGGCAAGCAGTCCGAGCTCGCGACGCAGGTGGTGCCGGTCGAGATCGCCTCGAAGGAGCTCGAAGCGCTCAACCGGCGCGACTTCGTCTACGACGTCCGGCTCCTGATGATCCCGGGCGGCCAGCGCCTCTCGCTCGCCGTCCGCGACGAGCCGACGAACACCGTCAGCTACGTCCAGCAGGCGATCTTCGTCTCGGCCCTGTCTCAGGAGACGCCGCGGTGATCGCCGCCGCGCGACGGCCGGAGGGGGCGTGATCGCCCTCGGGCCGGCCGCCGCGCGCGAGGCGGACGCCCGGACGATCGCGGCGGGAACGCCCGGGATCGTCCTCATGGAGCGGGCGGCGGAGGCCGTCGCCCGCGAGTGCCTGCGGGCCGTCGCCGGAGTCCCCCTGCGGGGCGAGCGGGTCGTCGTCCTCTGCGGGACGGGGAACAACGGGGGGGACGGCTTCGAGGCGGCGCGGCTCCTCCGGAGGAGTCCGCGCGTCGGTGCGGTGTCGCTCCTGCTCCTCGGTCCGCGGGCGCGCGTCGCGGGCGACGCGGCCGAGACGCTCCGTCGCCTCGAGCGTGACGGAGGCGAGGTCGTCGAGGTGGGTGCCGAGGCCGGGCTCGAGCCGCTGCGCGGCGCGACGCTGGTCGTCGACGCGCTCTTCGGGACGGGGCTCTCCCGACCGCTCGACGACGGGAGCCTCGCCGCCCGCGCGGCGCGGATCGCCTCGGGCCGCCGCGCGCTCGTCGTTTCCGTCGACCTCCCGTCGGGGCTCGACGCCGGCTCGGGAGAGCTCCCCGGGCCGCACGTGCGCGCCGACGTGACCGTCACTTTCGGCGCCCCGAAGCTCGCCCACGTCTTCCCGCCGGCTGCGGCGGCCTGCGGCCGCATCGTCGTCGCCGACATCGGGCTCCTTCCGGCCGGCGCGACCGCGAGCGGGCCCGAGGTCGTCACGGCCCTCGACGTCGTGCCCCTCTTCCCGCCCCGGCCCGCGGCCGCGCACAAGGGGACCTACGGGACCCTCGCCGTCGTCGGCGGCGCCCGCGGGATGGCGGGGGCGGCGGCCCTGGCGGCCCGGGCCGCGTTCCGGGCCGGCGCGGGGAAGGTCGTCGTCGTCGCCGAAGAGGGGAGCCGCCCGTCCGTTCACGCGCTCGTGGCCGAGGCGACCACCGCGGCGGCCCTGCCCGAGACGGGCCCGACCGCGGTCGCCGTCGGCCCCGGGCTCGGGACGGACGCCTGGGGCGCCGGCCGGCTGGAGGAGGCGCTCGCGACGCCGCTTCCCGTCGTCCTCGACGCCGACGCGCTCAACCTGCTCCGTGGAAGGCTTGGCGAGCTCGCCGTCCGCCTGGCGCCGGTCGTCCTCACACCTCACCCCGGCGAGGCGTCGCGCCTCCTGGGGCTCGCCGCGTCCTCCGTCGCGGCCGACCCGGAGAGCGCCGCCCGCCGGCTCGCCGCCGAGTCGGGTGCGACGGTCGTCCTGAAGGGGTTCCGTTCCGTCGTCGCGACCCCCGCAGGGCGCGTCGCCCGGGTCCTCTCCGGCAACCCGGGACTCGCGACGGGGGGGAGCGGCGACGTCCTGACCGGCGTCGTCGGCACGCTCCTCGCGCGCGGCCGGACCGCGTGGGAGGCCGCCACTGCGGGGACCTACCTCCACGGCCTGACGGGCGACCTCGTAAGGGAGCGCCTCGGCGAGGAGAGCCTCCGGGCTTCGGACCTCCCCGAGGAGCTCGGCCGCGCTTTCGCGGCCGTCGCCGAGTCGATCCTGCCGTGAGGTCCGTCCCCTTCGAGGCGGTCGCGCGCTCAGTCGAGGAGACGCGCGAGGTCGGCCGGGAGCTCTCCCTCCTCCTCGTCCCCGGATCAATCGTCCGTCTCTCGGGTCCGCTCGGCGCCGGGAAGACCGAGCTCGTTCGGGGCCTCGCCGAAGGGCTCGGGATCCTCCCGGACGAGGTCGCCTCGCCGACGTTCGCGCTCGTCCACGAGCACGGCGCGGAAGGGCGTCCGGCTCTCCTCGTCCACGCGGACCTCTACCGGCTCCTCGACGACGAACGGCTCGAGTCCTCTATCGAGGGCCTCGGCCTCGACGAGGCGCGGGAAGAGGGGGCCGTCGTCGTCGTCGAGTGGCCGGAGGGCCTTCCCGCCGGGCGGGGAGACTTCGAGGTGAAGGTCACGCCGCAGGAGGACGGGGCCCGGCGGATCGAGGTCCGCCGGGCCCCGGTCGAATCAGGAGTCTGACGTCGATCAGAAGGCGATGACGACCCCCGCCGTCGCCTCTCCGGCGGTGTACCACTGGCTGTCGCCGTAGTAGTCGCCGTCGCACCACCAGCTGTCGCAGGACCAGTGGTCGTCCTCGCTGTTGATGTAGGTGGAGCGGACCTTGCCCTCGAAGCGGAAGCCGAAGTTCGGGTTCACGTAGGTCTTCACGCCGAGGCCGAGGCTGCCCGTGAACCGGGAGTCGGACGAGAACGAGTAGCCCGGGATCGAAGGCCGGAACGTGTTCACGCCGCCCCCGATGGTGAAGTAAGGCCGCACCGGACCACGCCCCCAGGGGACGAGGAAGTTGAGCTCGTAGAGCCTCATCTCCATCTCGCCGATCTCCTCCGAGCCGCCTCCGATCGCTCCGCCTCCCTCGAGCCGGAGCTTCGGGTCCGACTGCAGGTAGCTCGCCTCGATCGCGAAGTTGTTCGTGATGTTGAAGCCGAGCTTCAGGCCGTACGCGACCTCGGTCGACGCGTCCGCCCGACCGTCGTAGAAGGCGAGCGTTCCGGGGTCGAACGTCCCGCCGAAGTAGCCGCCGACGACCGGCGTGATCTCCACCGTGCCGCGCCGGTCCTGCGCGGCGGCCGGGCCGGCCGCCAGGACCGCCGCCGCGACGGCGAAGAGGGCGATTCGCGGAAATCTCTTCATGTCTCGATCCTCCAGGTGTCCCGCGTCCACCTTTTCGGCCTCTGGGCCGCACGCGGAACGTTTCATTCTGGGCCTTTGCAACGTACGTACCGCCGCGAAACGGGTTCGCGGACGTGCTCTCCGTCACGTCTCGTCCGGTTTCGGGGTCGCGATCCGGTAAGCTCGCCGGAGTGACCCGCCTCGAACGTGTGCTCGGCTGCTTCGCGGCCGGGGTCCTCCTCCCGGGAGCCGCCGGATGCCTCGGCACGGGGACGCATCGCGTCGACGCGCCGTGCCGCGAGATGCGCGCGTCCGTCGCTCGCGAGATGCTGCGGGACTCGAGGGAGATCCCCCTCCTCGACGTCCGGGAGCTTCCAGCGCCCCGTCTCCGGGGCGCCCACGAGATCCCGCTCTTCGCCCTGCGCTCCCGCATCGAGGAGCTCGGGCGCTTTCGAGGGTCGCCCCTCGTCGTCGTCGCCGACTCGGGAGAAGCCGCCCGGCAGGCGTGCGAGCTCCTCGCCGCCGAGGGGTTCCGGTACGTGATCTTCGTCCCGGAAGGAGCCGAAGGTCTCTTCGCCGGGGTGCGCGGGGCCGAGACGGCGGCCGACGCTCCGAAGGAGCGCCGGTGAAGCGCGTCGTCGTCGGGAAGGGGGCGCAGGGGGCTCTCCTCCTCGCCTATACCGCTCTCGTCCTGGCCGGGACGCTCCTCGTGGAAGGGCGTCCCGGGGTCGTCACGAACCTCGTGCCGTTCGACGACCTGGCGCGCCTCAAGGCGAGCGCCGGCAAGGCCGGCGTCCTCTCGAACCGTTTCGTCCTCGGGCTCCTCGGCCTCGTCGGCAACCTCGTCATGTTCGCGATCTGGGGCTTCCTGGCCTGGAAGTTCGTCGACGGGCGGGGACGGGCGCGCTGGCGCAACCACGCCGAGGTCGTCTTCTTCGGCCTCGTCTTCAGCGTCGGGATCGAGACGGTCCAGTTCTTCCTCCCGACACGGGCCGCAGACGTGAACGACGTCTTCTGGAACGCCGTCGGCGCCCTCCTCGGCGCGCTCATGGCGCACGTGCACGCCTCGGTCCGAGTAGAGTGGGCCTGACGGCCCGCTGCTAGACTCCGCGTTCCGCGCCGGAGTGGCGGAACGGCAGACGCAGGGGACTCAAAATCCCCCGAGCGCAAGCTCATGAGGGTTCGAGTCCCTCCTCCGGCACCAGCCGCTCCCCGGGTGCGCGGCAGCTGCGGGCCGTCCGGGGACGTCCACCCCCGCGCGGATCGCCGGGCCACCCCGCACCGGCTTCCCATTGACCCCCGGCCGGGGGCCGCGTAAGCTAGCATGTCCGATAGCGCAGGAGGCGGATCCGGTGGGTTTCAACATCGGCGATAAGCTCGTCTATCCGAACCACGGGGTGGGAGTCGTCGAGACCATCGGGGAGTCCCTGTTCGACGGCCGCGCCCATCCCTGCTACCAGGTCCGGCTCCTCGCCAACAACTCCAAGGTCGTCGTGCCGGTCGGCAACTCCGATCGCGTCGGGCTGCGGCCGCTCACCCGGCGGCAGGACGTGACCGGCGTCTTCAAGGTCCTCGAGGACGGCAGCTTCCAGTCGAACGGCGACTGGAAGGGGCGCTTCAAGCAGAACCTCGACAAGATGCGCTCCGGCCGCCTCTCGGACATCGCGGACGTCCTCAAGAACCTGAACTGGGTCCAGAAGCAGAAGACGCTCTCCTTCCGCGAGAAGAAGATGTACGAACGGGCCCGGTATCTCATCGTCTCCGAGATCGCTCAGGTGAACGGTCTTCCGGAGGCGGAGGTCGAGATGGACGTCGAGAAGGCCCTCGACCGCTCGGTCGCCCGGCGCCGCAGCCTCGGTCCCGCCGCCCGCTGAGCCCCGAATCCGGCGACGCGGGGGGGCTCGCTCCCGTATAGTCGTGACGATGTCGCATCGAGCTCCGGCCGGTCTCCTCCTGGTCCTGGCGCTGTGCGTTCCCCTCGTGGTCGCGGCGCGGACCGACCCGTCGATGGAGAGCCTCCTCGTCGCGCTCGACCTGGAGCGCAGGGCCCGGAACGAGGATGTCCTCGAGCTGGAACGCCTCACGTCCGCCGCGACGAGGGCGGACGCAGCCGCCGCCTCCGCCCGGGAGCGTCTCGTCGACGCCGTCCGGGGCGGGGACGTCCAGGCGGGCGACCTGCGGGGCGAGGAGGAGAGGGTCGTGGAGGCCGAGGCCCGGGCCGCCGCCGCCCGCGAGATCCGGCGCGCCGCAGTCGCCCGGCTCGTCGAGAGGGTCCGGAGGATCGCGCTCCTTCAGGAAGAGGTGGCCCGGAGACGCTCGGCTTCCCGAAGGGCGGCGGACCCGGTCACCGGGCGCTGGGAAGCGACGATCGACCCCGGAGCGCGGAGGGGTACCTTCCGCCTCGTCCTCGACGGCACACTCGTCTCCGGCGACTACACGCTGGACGGCGGCTTCCGCGGCTCGCTCCGGGGAACGTACGTCGGCGAGAGGATCACGATCCAGCGGATCGACTCGGAGCGCGGTTTCGACGCGACGTTCTACGGGCGCGTCCAGCCCCAGCTGAAACGGATCACCGGCACGTGGGAGGCGACGGCGATCGCGCCGGCCATCGGCCCGGTCGCGGGCACCTGGTCGGCGGCGCTCCTTCCCGACGACGAAGACGGAGGTTTGCCCTGAGCCACGACGACCACCTTCCCCCCCCGCCCGAGGCCCGAACCGGATCCCGGGACGGGGCTCGATCGAAGCAGGCCGCCGCTGTGGCCCCTCCGGCGCCCCGCTGGGGCGACCGGCTCCTCTTCGCCGCGCTCGGAGCCCTCGTCGGTTTCGCCGCCGCGTGGGTCGTCCTGGACGGGCGGCATGCGCACGCGCCGCAGCCCCCGGCGATGGCGATGGCCGACCCTCACGCCGGCGTTCCCGGCGCTCCGCCGCTCGGCCCGGGCGCGTCCGCCCCGGCCGCCGGAGGCTCGACGTTCGACAGGGCCGCGTGGCAGCGCCTGCAGGACGCCCAGGCCGTCGCGACCGCGAAGCCCGGCGACTACGACGCGATCGTCCAGCTCGGGAACGCGGCCTACGACGCGCACGAGTACGCGCAGGCGATCGAGGCCTACGAGCGGGCGCTGAAGGTCCGGCCAGGCGACCCGAACGTGATGACCGACCTCGGCACGGCCTATCGAAACGAAGGTAGGTTCGACGAGGCGCTCTCGCTCTTCCGCAAGGCGCGGGCCGCCGACCCGACCCACTGGCAGTCGCTCTACAACGAGGTCGTCGTCCTCGCTCTCGACAAGCACGAGCACGACGCGGCCGACGCCGCGCTCGCGCGGCTGAAGAAGGAGCACCCCGGTCTGCCGGCGATCGAAACGCTCGAGAGGCAGATCGGCGCCGCGCACGGAGGGTCGTGAAGCCGCGGAGCGGCGACCTCTTCGAGGAGCCGATCGCGGACCGGCGAGCGGTGCCTTCCGTGGCGCCGCTCGCCGAGCGCTTCCGCCCGCGCGACCTCCCGGAGATGCGGCTCCCCGCGTCCGTCGCCGGTCCGACGTCCCTCCTCGGCCGGGCGATTGCGGCGGACCGCGTCCCGTCGCTCGTCCTCTGGGGCCCGCCGGGAACGGGGAAGACGACGCTCGCACGGGTCATCGCGACCCGGACGAAGGCCCGCTTCCTCTCCTTCTCGGCCGTCGTCTCGGGGGTGAAGGAGATCCGGGAGGTCCTCGAGGAGTCGCAGCGTCTCGCGGCGCGCGGCGAGAGGACGCTCCTCTTCGTCGACGAGATCCACCGCTTCAATCGGGCACAGCAGGACGTCTTCCTCCCGTACGTCGAGTCGGGCGCGGCGACGCTCGTCGGCGCCACGACGGAGAACCCGTCGTTCGAGCTGAACGGCGCCCTCCTCTCGAGGATGAGCGTCGTCGTCCTCCCGCCCCTGTCGCGCGAAGACCTCGAGTCGATCCTCCGGAGCGCCGCGGAGGACGCCGAGCGGGGCCTCGGCGGGCGCGTGACGCTCGGCGAGGGGGCCGTCGACTGGCTCGTCGGCTTCTCCGACGGCGACGCGCGCCGCGCGCTGAACGTGCTCGAGACGGCCGCCGACCACGCCGGCGCGGGGGCCGTCCTGACGGCGGCGCTCCTCGGCGAGATCTACGCGCGAAAGTCCCTCCTCTTCGACAAGTCGGGCGAGGAGCACTACAACCTCATCTCCGCTCTCCACAAGTCGGTCCGGGACTCCGACGTCGACGCCTCGCTCTACTGGCTCGCGAGGATGCTCGAGGCGGGAGAGGACCCGCTCTTCGTCGCGCGGCGGCTCGTGAGGGCCTCGACGGAGGACGTCGGCCTCGCCGACCCGAACGCGCTCCGGCTCGCGATGGCCACCCGCGACGCCGTCCACTTCCTCGGGATGCCGGAAGGAGCGCTCGCGCTCGCGGAGGCGACCGTCTACCTCGCGCTCGCGCCGAAGTCGAACGCGCTCTACACCGCCTACGGCGAGGCGGTCCGCGACGTGGCCGAGACGCCGAACGCGCCGCCGCCCGCGGCGATCCTGAACGCCCCGACGAGGCTGATGAAGGACGTCGGCTACGGGAAGGGGTACGTCTACGCCCACGACACGGCGGAGGGGACTGCCGGCCTCTCCTGTCTCCCCGACGCGCTCGCCGGCCGCCGCTACTACCGGCCGAGGGGGACGGGGCGGGAGGCGGAGGCGAAGCGCCGCCTCGACGAGCTCCGCGAGCTGCGCGAGAGGCTCCGGCGGGAGAGGCACCGCCGCTGACCGCTCCGCGGTAACCTTTCCCCATGCTCGACCTCGATGCGATCCGCGCGAAGTTCCCCGCCCTCGCCTCGGGAGACGTCGTCCTCGACAACCCGGGCGGCACGCAGGTCCCGCGCGAGGTGACGGACCGGATCGTCCGCTACCTCCACGAGACGAACGCGAACCACGGCGGCGCTTTCCCGACGAGCCGCGCCTCCGACGCCGTCGTCGCCGAGGGGCGGGCGGCGGTCGCCGACTTCCTCGGGGCGGCGCGGCCCGAGGAGATCGCGTTCGGCCCGAACATGACGACTCTGACGTTCGCGATGGCGCGGAGCCTCTCGCGCGACTGGAAGCCGGGCGACGAGGTCGTCCTGACCCGGCTCGACCATGACGCGAACGTCTCGCCCTGGCTCCTCGCGGCCGCGGACCGGGGCGCGACGGTGCGCTGGCTCGACTTCGACCCTGTCGACTGCACCTGGAGCGTCGACGAGCTGCGAAAGCTCCTGTCGGAGAGGACGAAGCTCGTCGCGGTCGGCTGGGCCTCGAACTCCGTCGGGACCGTGAACGACGTCGTCGGGGCGGCGAAGGCGGCTCACGAGGCCGGGGCCCTCGTCTACGTCGACGCCGTCCACTACGCGCCGCACGGCCCCATCGACGTCGCGGAAGCGGGAATCGACTTCCTCGCCTGCTCGGCCTACAAGTTCTTCGGCCCGCATCTCGGGATCCTCTGGGGGCGCCACGACCTCCTCGAGAATACGTTCGCGTACAAGGTCCGCCCCGCTCACGACGCCCCGCCGGACCGCTGGGAGACGGGAACGCAGAGCTTCGAGGCCGTCGCCGGGACGCTCGGCGCGCTCGAGTACCTCGGCTGGTTGGGGGAGCGCTCCGGAGGACCGTACCGCGAAGCGCTCTCCGGTCGCTACGCCGGTCGCCGCCTCGTCCTGAAGAGCGCCATGGCGGCCATTCACGCGTACGAGGCGCGCCTCTCCCGCGCGCTTGGGGAGGCGCTCGCCGCGGTCCCCGGCCTCTCGGTCCGTGGGATCTCCGACCCGGCGCTCTTCGCCGCGCGCGTCCCCACGTTCTCGTTCACGATGGAGGGGCGCCACCCGCGGGCGATCGCCGAGGAGCTGGGCCGCCGCGGCTTCCGAGTCTGGGACGGCAACTACTACGCGGTCGGCGTGACCGAGCGCCTCGACCTCGAAGCCTCCGGCGGCATGGTCCGCGTCGGCCCCGTCCACTACAACACCGTCGACGAGATCCGCCGCCTCGGAGCCGCCCTCCGCGCCCTCTGAGAGACGGGGTCAGGTCTACCATCTACACTCTACGGGCCCGTAGAGTGTAGATGGTAGACCTGACCCCTCGTCCTAGTCGTTCGTCTTCTTGAAGCGGAGGACGGCGGCGGCGACGATGAGGACGGTGTAGGCCGTCATCCAGGCCATCGGCTTCCAGAGCTCGGGAAGGCTCGCGCCGCGGAGGACGATCCCGCGGATCACCTCGATGAAGTAGCGGGCCGGGATGACGAACGTGATCAGCTGGAAGACCTTCGGCATCCCGTCGATCGGGAAGACGTAGCCCGAGAGGAAGACGAACGGGAGGAGGAAGACGAACGAGAGCTGCATCGCCTGCATCTGCGTCTTCGCGACGGTGGAGACGAGCATGCCGAGGCCGAGGACGGCGGCCATGAAGACGAGTCCGGAAACGTAGAGCTGGACGACGCTTCCCGCGATCGGGACCCGGAAGAGGAAGACCATCAGGCCGATGATCAGCGTCAGCTGGAAGACGCCGATCAGGATGAAGGGAAAGAGCTTCCCGAGGATGATCTCGAGGCGCGTCACCGGCGTGACCTGGAGCTGCTCGAGAGTGCCGCGCTCGCGCTCGCGGACGATGGCGATCGCGGTGAACGGGATGAGCGTGAAGGTCAGGATGATCGCGATGAGGCCGGGGATGATGAACGTCGCGGTCCGGAGGTCCGGATTGTACCAGGGGCGCACGCGGAGGTCGACGGGGAGGGCGGCCTCCTTCCAGCCGGCCCTGCGGGCGAGCGTCTGGACGGAGAGCTGGTTCGAGATGCCGGCGGCGATCGACATCGCCTGGGTCGAGGTCGTCGTGTCGGAGGCGTTCACGATGAGGAGCGCCCGCGCCGGGACTCCCCGGCGGCGGCTCTTGCCGTAATCCCGGTCGATGACGAGGGCGCTCGAGACCCGGCCCTCGTCCATCTCGCGCTGCAGCTCCTCGAACGAGCCGACGGTCCCGACGACGTCGAAGTACTGGCTGGCCGCCATCTTCGCGACGAGCTCGCGGCTGTCGAAGGAGCGGTCCTCGTCGAGGACGATCGTCTTCAGGTGCTTGACGTCGTAGTTGATCGCGTAGCCGAAGATGAACGTCTGCATCACGGGGATGAAGACCATCATCCGGAGCGTGATCGTGTCCCTCCGGAGCTGGAGGAACTCCTTGCGCATCAGGGCGAGGAGGCGGCTCACGTCGTCACCATCCTCGTCGGCGGCTGGGCTGCGTTCTTCCGCTCGGCGTACCCGCGGGCCAGGTCGACGAAGACGTCCTCCAGCGAGGGCTCGGCGACCGCCGGGGTGCCGAGCCGCGAGACGAGGGAGAAGGCGTCGTCGACACGCCCCTCGCGGGCGAGGACACGGAGCCGCAGGCCGAAGAGGTAGGCGTCCTCGAGAGGCGCCGCCCCGCGGATGGCGGCGAGCGCCTCGAAGGGGGCGCTCTCGAGGTCGACCTCGAGGAGCCGCCCGGAGATGCCGCGCTTGAGCGCGTGGGGCTCGCCATGGGCGATCAGGTCGCCGTTGAGGATGAAGGCGAGCTCGTCGCACTGCTCGGCTTCGTCCATGTAGTGGGTCGTCACGAGGACCGTCATCCCCTTCTCGGCGGCGAGGTCGTAGATGAGCTCCCAGAAGAGCCGCCGGCCCTTCGGGTCGACGCCGCCGGTCGGCTCGTCGAGGAAGAGGAGGAGCGGCTCGTGGAGGAGCGCGGCCGCGAGCGCGACGCGCTGGCGCATGCCGGTGGAAAGAGATTCCGTGAGGGTGTCTTTCAGGCTCTCGAACCGGAGCCCTCCGGAAAGCTCCCGAATCCGTTCGTCGAGCCGCGGGCCCGCGAGCCCGTAGACGCGTCCGAAGAAGCGGAGGTTCTCCTCGACGGTCAGGTCGAGGTAGAGCGAGAACCTCTGGCTCATGTAGCCGAGGCGGCTCTTCCAGCGCTCGGTGTCGGTCACGTCGAGGCCGTCGAAGCCGCGGGCGGTCCCGGACGTCGGGTTGAGGAGCCCGGCGAGCATCCGGATCGTGGTCGACTTGCCGGAGCCGTTCGGGCCGAGGAACCCGAAGACCTTCCCGCGCGGCACGTCGAACGAGACGCCGTTCACGGCGATGAAGTCCCCGAACTTCTTGACGAGGCCCTCGGCGCGGAGGAACACCTCCGGCGGAAGCGGCGCGCGGGAAACGGTCTCCGCTCTCACTCCGCCACCTCGTCGCCTGCGAGGACGAACACGTCGCTGCCGGGGGGCTGGCTCCGCACGCCCCCCGGACCCCCCGTCCCGGGGCGCGTCATTCCCCCACCTCGTCGCCAGCCAGCACGAACACGTCTTCCAGCGTCGGTGGGACGATTCGAATTCCGTCTGCAGGGACGAGGCCTTCGAGGCCGGCGCGCACGTCGTCGAGGATCTCCGGCCCGGTGCCGGCGGCGCCGCGCAGATGGAGCCGCGTTCCGAACAGAGAGACGTCGTCGACGGCGTCGATTCGGGCGAGGCGCTGCCGGACTCCGTTCCGGTCGGGCGAGAGGACCTCGAGGATCGGTCGGGGGAAGGCGGCGAGGACCTCGTCGCGGGTGCCGACGGCCAGGAGCTTGCCCTCGTCGAGGAACCCGAGACGGGTTGCGTACTCGGCTTCGTCCATGTACGGCGTCGAGACGACGATCGTCAGCCCTTCGTGGTGGAGCTCGTTGAGGACGAGCCAGAACTCGCGCCGGGAGACGGGATCGACCCCGGTCGTCGGCTCGTCCAGGAGGAGGAGGCGAGGGCGCGTGAGGAGCGCGGCGACGAGGGCGAGCTTCTGCTTCATCCCGCCGGAGAGCGCCCCGGCGAGCCGGGCGCCGTACGGGGCCATTCCGACGCGTGCGAGGAGCTCGGACGCGCGGGTGCGCGCCTCGGCGGGCGGCACGGAGTAGAGCCGGGCTCTCAGGTCGAGGTTCTCGTCGACGGTCAGGTCCTCGTAGAGCGAGAAGCGCTGCGGGACGAGGCCGAAGGTGGCCCCGTCCGCGCGCCGGAGCGTCCCCGCCGTCGGGGTGATGAGCCCCGCGACGAGGCGGAAGAACGTCGTCTTCCCGGCGCCGTCGGGACCGATCAGCGCGAAGAGCTCCCCTTCGGCAATCGACAGGTCGACTCCGCGGAGGGCGGCGTGCGTTTCGAAGCGTTTCTCGAGGCCGCGGGCTTCGATCATCGCCGGCTCACCGGAGGGAAGCCGACGGGACCGCCGGCGGCTTCGTCGTGACGGCGGGCGCCTCCCCGTCCGTCTCGACGACGACCTCCGCGGGCTGGCCCGGGACCAGGGGAGCGTCCCACCCGGCGTCGAGGTCGACCTTCGCGGCGTAGACGAGGTTGACGCGCTCCTCGCGTGTCTCGACCGCCTTTGGCGTGAACTCGGCGGTCGGAGTGACCTCCGTGACGCGCGCGGCGAAGCCCCGGCCCGGGAACGCGTCGACGAAAACCTGCGCGGGAAGTCCGGGCCGGACCCGACCGAGCCGGGTCTCGGGGACGAACGTGCGGACGTAGAGCCGGTCCGCGAACGCGAGAGTCAGCGCGGGCTGGCCCGTCGCGAGGAGGAGGCCCGGCTCGGCGATACGGTGGAGGACCACGCCGTCGGCCGGCGCGCGAATCTCGGCTTCGCGGACGACCGTCTCCGACTGCTTCAGGATCGTCTCGGCACGACGGACGTCGGCTCGCGCACCTTCGGTCTGGAAGCGCCGGAAGCCCTCGCGGGCGAGGGCGAGGCGCTCCGCGCTCGCCGACCGGGCGGCACGGGTACGCTCGAGCTCCGTTCGGGCGCGGTCGAGGTCCCTCGGGATCCCGACCTTCTTCGCCATGAGGGCCTCCTGACGGGCGAGCTCCTTCCGGGCGAGCTCCACGGCAGCCTCCTTGTCGGCGAGGTCGGCCTCGGCGGCCGCGACTTCCTGGCTCCGGCTTCCCGACTGGAGATCCCGCAGGCGGGCGGACGCCGAGCCGAGGGCGTCGCGGTCCCTCTCGACGGAGAACGCCGTCTCCCCGAGGTCCAGGGTGACGAGGAGGTCGCCCGCCTTCACGCGGTCGCCTTCGCGGACCTTCACCTCGAGGACCCGTCCCGCGACTTTCGGAGCGAGGTCGACCGTGGCGGCCTCGATCCGGCCGTTGAGGCGGGTCGCGCCGCTCTCGTCGGCCTTCCGGCAGCCGGCGAGGAGGAAGGGAAGGAGAACGGCCGCGGCGAGGCGGCGGGAGGCGCGGTTCATCGGTTTCCTCTCTCCGGCCCGGCGGCCGGCTCGGTGTCGTGGAGCTCGATCTGACGGTCGGAGAGGAGCGTCCCCTCCGCGCGGGCGCGCTCGACGCGCGCGGTCCGCAGGTCGGCGAGCGAGCGCGTCTCGACGAGGAGCGCCTGCGTCAGGTCGTTCTGGCGGGTCAGGACGAAGAAGCTCGTCGTCAGGCCCGCGGCGAAGCGCTCCTCTTCGGCGCGCAGCTGCGTCTCGGCGGCCCGGCGCGCCGCGCGGGCGGCCGCCACGCGCTGCTCGGCCGTCTGCTCGGCGAAGACCGCGTTCCTCACCTCCACGCCGACCTGCTGCCGGGCCCGGAGGAGGGCGAGCTCGGCCTGGAGGCGGGCGGAACGAAGCTGCTTCGACTCGGCCCGCGCCGTCCGGTTACCGATGGGCACCGCGAAAGAGAGGCCGACCGAGGCGTCGGGGTAGCGCCCCTCGCCGATCGTGCCGAGCGATCGGCCCGGTCCGCCGTCGAGCGCCTCGGGGACCTCGACCGGACCGGTCGGGAAGGGTGGAGAGACCCCGGGGTTGCGGTCTCCGGCGAGCCCGCGGCCGGTGTAGCCCGCGACGAGGTCGAGCTGCGGACGGGCGCGGTCGCGGGCGGCCTCGTCCTCGATCGCCAGCCGGTCGAGGCGGGCAGCCGCCTCGGCGACCTCGGGACGGCGTTCCTCGGCGGCGGCGACGTCGGGCGGGGCGGAGGCGGCGGGAGCCGGCGGCGGCTCGGCGTCGTCGGTCGGGACGAGGCGGCTCGCCCATGCCGGATCGGCGGGGTCGCCGAGGAGGAGCGCCTTGAGGGTGTTCTCGGCCCGCGCGGCGGCCTCGCGGGAGGCGAGCAGCTCCCCCTTCCGCCGCTCCACCTCGGCGAGGGGCGTGGCGAGATCCGATTCGGAGAGCGTCCCCGCCTCGACGCGGGCCTTTACGTCCTCCTGCTGCCTCTCGGCGAGATCGACGGCGGACGCCTGGGCCTCCGCCGCCTGGCGGGCCGCGACGAGCGACCAGTAGGCGCGTTCGACCGCGGCGACCGTGTCGGAGGCGATGCGGCGAAGGGAGGCATCCGAACGGCTCCGGTCGATCCGCGCGACGCGGAGCGCTGCGCGGGCGGGATCGATGACGCGGTTGCGCAGGAGCGGCTGCCGGATCTCCAGTCCGAGCGAGCTCGTCCAGGCGGGGGAAAGGATCGAGAAGACGTTGTCGGCTTTCTCGCGCGCGAACGTCGAGGTGAGCGTGAGCGAGCCTCCGGTCGGGAGAAGCTGTACGACGCCGAGGGAAAGGCCCGCGCTCCGGACGGTCGGCGCGAGCTCGCCGGCCGGCGCCCCGGAGAGGATCGAGTTGACCGGGTCGGTCCGTTCCCGCAGTCGGGCGTCGACCCGGAGGAGCGGGTCCCAGGCTCCCTGCGCGCGGAGCTCACCCGCGTCGGAGATGGCGGCGGCTTCCCGCTCGACGCGGAGCTCGACGTTCCGCTCGAGCGCGGCCTCGCGGGCCTCGGCGAGCGTGAGCCGCAGCTCCGTTGAAGGTTCATCGGCGCTCAGCGCGCCCACCCGGAGGGCCGCGAGGACGAGGAGCAGTGTGGACGCTCTCATCGCCTTCTCCCTCCGCCATGCTCCGCGGGAATCCTCACCCGCTGCAGGCGAGGATCGACGGCGTCGGCGAGCCGGTCCAGGACGTCGGGGTCGATTGACGCGAGGGCCTCCCTCTCGACGATCGTGAGCGCTTCGGGCTCGCCCGCGGCTGCCGTGATCGTCGCGACGGGGTCCGCCCGGAAGCGCAGCCGGATCTCCTCGTCCGTCGCGAGCCGGCCGATGACGTGTTCGACGGTCTTCTGGCTCATCTCGGGCATCCTTCGCCGTGCAATTCGCAAGCGATCTGCCATCGTCGACGACTCCGGCGTTCATGGCGCATCTCATTGTCAGAGAGAGCGTTGAGGTCACCGCACGGCCCGAGGGCGGCGTGGCGCGGCCGAACCGGATTGACTCGATCGGAGCATGTTGCTCCGATCGGATCAATCGATGGGTCCGATGCCGAGTCGCCGGAGCTTCCCGTAGAGCTGGCCGCGCGTGAGACCGAGGGCTCGTGCGGCGCGGCTCTTGTTGAAGCGTGCCTGGGTGAGGGCCTTCTCGATCGCGTCGCGCTCGAGCTCGGCCAGAGACGCCGCCCGGAACGTGCGGGAGGGCGAAGGGAGCCCGGGACTCTCCGGGGCCGACGGAGCAGCGAGCGCCGGCGCGCCGGCGTACGGGCGTTCCGGCTGCGGCACGATGAGGTGTTCGTGCGTGATGAGGCCCCCATCGCTCAGGATCGAGGCGCGCTCGAGGACGTTCCGGAGCTCGCGGACGTTGCCGGGCCACCGGTAGCGCAGGAGCGTGTCCATGGCGTCCCGGGAGATCCCGGCCGCCGGACGGCCGAGCTCGGCTCCGATCTCCTCGAGGAACGCGCCGGCCAGCGGGAGGACGTCGTCGGGCCGCTCCCGGAGCGGCGGGAGGCGGATCTCGAAGACGGCGAGCCGGTAGTAGAGGTCCTCGCGGAAGGTGCCGCGCGCGATGGCGGACGCGAGGTCTCGGTTCGTGGCGGCGACGACGCGGACGTCGGCCCGCTGCGTCCGGTTTCCGCCGAGCCGCTGGAACTCCTTTTCCTGGAGGACGCGCAGGAGCTTGGCCTGGACCGAGGGGCTCGTCTCGCCGACCTCGTCGAGGAAGAGAACGCCTCCCTGCGCGGCCTCGATCCGGCCCGGCTTCGCCGCGTGCGCCCCGGAGAACGCTCCCCGCTCGAAGCCGAAGAGCTCGGACTCGAGGAGCGAGTCGGGGAGGGCGGCGCAGTTGATTGCGACGAACGGACCCGTCGCGCGCGGCGAGGAGGAGTGGACGAAGCGTGCGACGACCTCCTTGCCGGTCCCCGACTCGCCCGTGAGGAGGACGGTCGTCTCGGCCGACGCGACCTTCGCCGCCTGGCGAAGGACCTCCCTCCAGGAAGCGGAGACGCCGACGACGCGCGAGGCCCGGCCGTGAGCCGCGAGCGCGGCGACGAGCCCTTCGACCCGGCGTTCGAGCTGCCGGGCGCGCTCCTGCGCCTCGGCGGCGCGGCCCGCCGCCTCCGCGAGGTCGTGGTGCGAAAGGGCGAGGTGGACGAACGCGGCGATCCGCTTCGCGACCAGGACGTCGCGAGCGGCGTAGGCGCCGGGCTTGAAGGAGAGGAAGTTGAGCGCCGCGACGATCACCCCCTCCTCCTTCAGCGGGATGCGCAGGACGCTGCGGACTCCGAACTTCAGGAGAGGGGCGTTCTGTCTCCGGAGCGTCTCGTCGGCCGTGATGTCGTCGAGGACCATGAAGTCCCATTCCCGCTGGACGACGGTGG
>CAZWRQ010000056.1:9579-22000 GCA_964636395.1 uncultured Holophagales bacterium | reverse complement strand
GAAGGCTCCTGCCGCCGTCGGTCGGCCGCGTCGCCGAGAGCGGCATCCACGGCCCGTGCCCTCCGCACGCTGAGGGGCGAGGGGGCGGCCGAGGTGAAGGTCTGCGGCGTCACCCGCGAGGAGGACCTCGCGGCCGCCGAGGAGCTGGGCGCCGACTGGATCGGCCTGAACTTCTCGCCCCGCTCGCCGCGGCGCGTCGACCTCGCGCGCGGCCGCGCGCTACGCGAGGCGAGCCGCTTCGCGAAGGGAGTGGTAGCCGTCGTTGCGGGGAACACGGTCGCCGAGGCGGAGGCGATCGTCGACGCGGTGAGGCCCGACGCGCTCCAGTGGCACGACGACCTCGCCGCGCGGGAAGGGCTGCGCGTCCCCGTTCCCGTCTGGCAGGCGGTTCGAGTGGGGAAGGACTCGCTCGAGGAGGCCGCATCCTGGCCCGCGGACGTCCTCCTCCTCGACGCCGCCCACGCGACGCTTCCCGGAGGGACGGGGCAGACGTGGGACTGGAGTCTCCTCGCGCACTTCGGGGCGAAGGAGAGGGCTTTCGTCGCGGGCGGGCTCTCGCCGGAGAACGTGGCGAGGGCGATCGCGGCGTGCGCGCCGACGGGCGTCGACGTCGCCTCGGGCGTCGAGAGCGCCCCGGGAATCAAGGACAGGGAGAAGCTCGCGGCGTTCGTCGCCGCGGTCCGCTCGGAGAAGGGGAGGATCGGTGGCTGAGAAGTTCGTGGTCCCGGAGGCCGACGCCGCGGGGCGGTTCGGCGAGTTCGGCGGGCGGTTCGTACCGGAGACGCTGATGGCGCCCGTCGAGGAGCTGACGAGGGCGTACGCGAAGGCGCGAGCGGACGCCTCCTTTCGCCGCGAGCTCCAGCACCTCCTGACGACCTACGCGGGGCGGCCGACGCCTCTCACGGAGGCGCGGCGCCTCTCGGCCGAGCTCGGCGCGCGGATCCTCCTCAAGCGCGAAGACCTCCTCCACACCGGGGCGCACAAGATCAACAACGCGCTGGGGCAGGTGCTCCTGGCGAAGAGGATGGGGAAGAGCCGCGTCATCGCGGAGACCGGAGCGGGCCAGCACGGCGTCGCGACGGCGACCGCGGCCGCGCTCCTCGGGATCCCGTGCGTCGTCTACATGGGCTCCGTCGACGTCGAGCGCCAGGCGCTCAACGTGTACCGGATGAGGCTCCTCGGGACGAAGGTCGTTCCCGTCGACTCCGGGTCGAAGACGCTCAAGGACGCGATCAACGAGGCGATGCGCGACTGGGTGGCGAGCTACGCCGACACGCACTACGTCCTCGGCTCGGCCCTCGGGCCGCACCCGTACCCGCGCATGGTCCGCGACTTCCACGCCGTCATCGGCCGCGAGGCGCGCGCCCAGGCGAAGAAGCTCCTCGGCGGCCTCCCCGACCTCGTCGTCGCCTGCGTCGGCGGGGGCTCGAACGCGATCGGCCTCTTCCACGCCTTCCTCCCGGAGCGCGAGGTCGAGCTCGTCGGCGTGGAGGCAGGCGGGCGCTCCTCCGCGCCGGGAGAGCACGCGGCCCGCTTCGGGCCGGGGCGCGTCGGCGTCCTGCACGGGACGCGGACGCTCCTCCTCGCCGACGAGGACGGCCAGGTCCTCCCGACCCACTCCGTCTCCGCGGGCCTCGACTACCCTGCCGTCGGCCCCGAGCACGCGAACCTCGCCGCGCTCGGCCGGACGCGCTACGAGAGCGTCACCGACGACGAGGCGCTCGCGGCCTTCCACGCCCTCTCGAAGAAGGAGGGGATCATCCCGGCCCTCGAGTCGGCCCACGCGGTCGCCTGGGTCCTCCGCGAGGCGCCGAAGAGACTCGGCGCGACGATCGTCCTCGGCCTCTCGGGACGGGGCGACAAGGACGTCCCGACCGTCGCGCGGCTCGAGGGTGCCGCGGGGGTGGCGCTGTGAGCCGCATCGGCCGTGCCTTCTCCCGCGCCGCGCGCGAGGGGCGGGCCGCCCTCGTCGTCTTCGTCGAGGCGGGAGACCCGTCGCTCGGGACGACGGAACGGCTCCTTCCCGCGCTCGCCGCCGCGGGCGCCGACGTGATCGAGCTCGGCGTCCCGTTCTCCGACCCGATCGCCGACGGCCCGGCGATCCAGCGCGCGAGCGAGCGCGGCCTCGCCGCCGGCGCGCGGCTCGCGGCCGTCCTCGAGCTCGTGGGCCGCGCGCGGGGCTCGGGGCTCGACGCCCCCGTCGTCCTCTTCGGCTACGCGAACCCGATCCTCTCCATGGGCGAGGCCGTGTTCGCCTCGCGCGCCGCGGCCGCGGGCGTCGACGGGGCCCTCGTGACCGACCTGCCGCCGGAGGAGGGCGGCGCCTTCGCGGCGACGCTGAAGGCCGCGCGCCTCGACCCGGTCTTCCTCCTCGCGCCGACGTCCCCTCCGAAGCGGGTGAAGACGGTCGGTCGCCTGTCCCGCGGCTTCGTCTACGTCGTATCGCGCGCCGGCGTCACGGGAGTGCGGGCCGAAGTGCCGAGCGGTCTCGTGGAGCTCGTCGGGCGGGTGCGCGAGGGCGTCGGTCGGCTTCCGGTCGCCGTCGGCTTCGGCATCTCGACCCCGGCTCAGGTCGCCGCAGTCGCCCGGATCTCCGACGGAGTCGTCGTCGGGAGCGCGGTCGTCCTCGCGATGGAGGACGCCATGCGCAGCGGAGCCGATCCCGTCGAGGCGGCCGCGGCGCTCGTAGGGGCGCTGGCGGCCGCGACGAGCCGATAATGACCGGGTGAACGAGCCCCGCCGGGACGGGCCGGAGCCCGGCTCCTTCACCGCGGCGATCTCGCGTGCGGACCGGGCCTCCCTCGCCGCGTTCGTGGAGGAGAACCTCCACCGCCTCGGCGAGGCGGAGGTCCTGCGTTGCCTTCGGCACCCGTACGCGGGCGAGGCCGTGATCGCGCTCGTCCTCGAGGCGCCCGCCTTCCTCTCGAGCCGCGAGGTGAGGAAGGCCCTCGTCCTCAATCCGGGAACGCCGAGAGCCGACGCGCTCCGCCTTCTCGAGGACCTTCCGTGGAGGGACCTCGTCGACGTGGGGCGCGAATCGCGGACGCCGATGCCGGTCCGCCACGCCGCGAACCGGCGCCTGCTCGAGGCGCTCCCCAGGCTCTCGCGCGGGGAGCGGACGGCGATCGCGCGCCTGGCGGACCGGACCCTTGCGGGCGCCCTGCTCGACGACGGCGACGTCGACGTCCTCGCGGCGCTCCTCGGGAACCCGAGGATCGTGGAGGAGGACCTGACGGCCTGGCTCCTCGTCCGGCAGCCGAAGGAGGCGCAGCTCGCGCTCCTCGCGCGCACCCCGCGCTGGATGGAGCGGACGGCCGTCCGCTCGGCGCTCCTCCTGTCGAGGAAGACGCCTCGCGCGCTCGCGCTCTCCCTCCTGTCCTCCTCGGAGCGGCCGGTCTGGGAGCGGCTTGCGGGCGATCTGGCGGCCGACCCGCTCCTCGCGGCGTGCGCCCGGTCCCTCCTGGAGGAGGCGGGCCGCGCCCAGGGCCGGGTCGAGCGGCCTCCGGCGCCCTCCGGGGATATTTGACACCTCTCCTTCGGGAGATGTAATCTCTTCTGCCCCGGAGGTTTATCGGTTGGCCGTCGAGACCCCCCAGGAATTCGGCGAGGAGCTTCGCAGGGAACGCGAGCTCCGCGAAGTCACACGCGAGCACCTCGCGGACGTGACGAAGGTCTCGGTCCGCCAGATCGAGGCGCTCGAGACCGGGCGTTTCGAGCAGCTCCCTGCGCGGGTCTTCGCGCGAGGCTTCGTTCTCTCGCTCGCGCGTCACCTCGGGCTCGACGCCGAGCGGACGGCCGCCGCTTTCAGCCACGTCCACGAGGAGTGGGCCGCGGAGCGGGAGAGGAGCGCCGCCTCGACGCTGGCGTCCTCCTCCGACCGGATCCGACTCTCGCGTCCGCGTAAGAACGTCTCGATCAACACGACGGCCCTCGGCGTCGGGGTCGCGCTCGTCGTCGCCGTCCTGACGGGAGCGGCCGCGCTCCTGAAGGGCAGATCGGGCGAGCCGACGGAGGAGGCCGCGCACGCCGCGGCCCCGGCGGAAGCCGCGACGCCCGTCCCGCAGGCCCTCGGCCTTTCGCCCGAGGTCGCCGCGGCGACGGTCCCGCTCGCCGCCGACCGGCCCCTCGTCGACCCGGCCGTCGCCCGTTCCGCGGGCTCGTCCACGGAAGAGGGGCGCACGCTCACGCTCACGTTCAGCGACGACTGCTGGACGGAGGTGAGCGTCGACGGGCGGATCGTCGCGGCGGAGCTCTTCCGCAAGGGGACCAGGCGGCAGTTCGAGGGGGGCCGGACGTTCGTCCTGACGCTCGGCAACGCCGGCGGCGTGACCGTCGACGTGGACGGCGCCGCTCTCGGCGCCGTCGGGCAGCCGGGCCAGGTC
Organism: uncultured Holophagales bacterium; assembly: GCA_964636395.1. Lineage (GTDB taxonomy): Bacteria > Acidobacteriota > Thermoanaerobaculia > UBA5066 > UBA5066 > UBA5066. Next base: position 17,618 of record CAZWRQ010000056.1, on the reverse strand, counting down.
GTCCGAAACTACGTCATCGGCGAAGGCTCCGACGCATCGCGGGACGGCTGACAGGCCCGCCCTGGCGTAAGCTCCCTCCCGCATGTCCGCGGAATCTCCCGAGCTGGACCTCCTCGCGGCGATCGAGAGCGGCCAGGCTCCCCGGCGCATCCTCGAGTTCGCCGCCCGGGGCTTCGTGCCCCTCGCGCCGGCCGACCTCGTCCGGGCCGTCGGCTCGATCCTCGCGTCCGGAGACCCCGAGCTCGTCCCGTTCTGCGAGGAGAGCTTCCGTGGCTTCGACGTGGAGGCGCTCCACGGCGCCGTCCGATCGGAGGGGATCCGGACCGAGCAGCTCGACGCGATCGCCCGGCGGTCGAAGGAGCGCCGCGTCCTGGAGGCGGTCCTCCAGCACCGGGCGGTCTCGGACGCCACGCTCGTCTGGCTCGCCCGGCGCATCCCGCCCGAGCTCCAGGACGTCCTCGTCACGAACCAGGCGCGTCTCCTCGCCGCTCCCGCGATCGTCGAGAACCTCTTCGAGAACCCCGACCTCTCGGCCGACATCCGCCGGCGAGCCGACGAGTTCCTGGAGGAGTTCTTCCTCAAGAAGGAGCGCGAGCGGGGGGAGCGGATCGAGGAGGCCGAGGAGATCGCCGACGCGGAGGAGATCGCCGACGCCGAGGAGATCGCCGACGCCGAGGAGGTGGCCGAGCCGGCGCGGCCCGCGGCCGAGCCCGAGGAGGAGTCGGGCGACGTGCTCTTCCGGCTCGGCTCGCTCACCGTGGCCGAGAAGATCCGGGTCGCCTACCGCGGGAACCGGGAGGAGCGGCTCTTCCTCGTGCGCGACACGAACCGGCTCGTCTCCACGGCCGTCCTGAAGTCGCCGAAGACGAACGAAGCCGACGCCGAGGTCATCGCGAACATGAAGAGCGTCTCGGAGGACGTCCTCCGGGCGATCGCCCAGAAGCGCGAGTGGATGAAGAAGTACTCGCTGATGTCCGCGATCGTGAAGAACCCCCGCTCACCCATCGACGTGACCCTGGCGCTCGTCACGAGGCTCTCCCAGAGGGATCAGACGACGCTGTCGACCGACCGGAACGTCCCGGAGGCGGTCCGCGTCACGGCGAAGCGGATCGTCCAGCGCCGCCAGCTCTGAAACTTCCCGGACGGGTGCCGGGCGCCGACACGGCGCTTGAGTTTGGCGTGAGGAGCATGTGAGAATTTCGTCAACGTCTGCGCAAGGGGGCTCGGTCCGCGCAAGCTGACAGGAAAGCCGTGACGAACTACTACGAGATCCTCGGGGTGAGCCGCGACTCCTCGGACGAGGTCATCCGCAATCGCTTCCGCGCGCTCGCCCGGGATGCGCACCCGGACCGCGTCTCGGACCCCGCGAAGAAGGCCGAGGCCGAGGCGCGCTTCCAGCTCCTGACGGAGGCGGTGAACGTCCTGACGAACGAGCAGCGCCGCAAGGCGCACGACTTCGACCTCGACAAGGGGTCCGGAGCGTCCACGTTCGACCCGGCGGCGATCGCGAAGGTGTACCTGGCCAAGGGGGTCAAGGCCTACCGCGACGGGGACCTGGCCACGGCGTTCCAGCAGTTCGACCTTTCGGTCCACCACTGGAACAAGGACGCCAAGGCGCTGCACTACCTCGCCCTCGTCTGCAGCCGCATACCGGGGAAGGAAAGGAGGGGCGTCGAAGCGGTCGAGGGGGCCCTCCGCCTGGACGGCGAGAACGGTGCCGTCCACCGGGAGGCGGCGAGGCTCTACCTCCAGGTCGGCCTCCGGACGAAGGCGGAGCGCCACCTGCAGGAAGCCCTTCGGCGGATCCCCGAGGACGGAGAGGTCCAGCGACTCGCCGCAGAGCTCAAGCCGTCCTCCGAGAACCGCGGGCTCCTCGGCGGGCTGTTCGGGCGGAAGGGCTAGAATCCCGCCGTGGCGCTCACCGCATACGGTCTCACCGACGTCGGCCGGAAGAGAAAGCACAACGAGGACGCCTACCTGCTCGACGCCGAGCGCGGCCTCTTCGTCGTCGCCGACGGGATGGGGGGGCACGCCGCAGGCGAGGTCGCCTCCCGCCTGACGGTCGAGTCGATCCAGGAGTTCATCGCCGGCACGGAGGACGACCACGACAACACGTGGCCGTTCGGGTACAACAACCGCTACTCCGTCGACGGGAACCGCCTCTCCACGGCAGTGGAGCGCGCGAACGAGAAGGTCATGCGCGCCGTCGTGAACCGCCCCGAGCTGAAGGGGATGGGGACGACCGTCGTCGCCGCCCTCTTCGACGAGAAGCGAGCGACGCTCGTTCACGTCGGCGACAGCCGGGCGTACCTCTACCGCGACTCGGAGCTGCGCCGCCTCACCGACGACCACTCCTGGGTGCAGGAGCAGGTCAACGCGGGCATCCTCTCCGAGGAGGAGGCGCGAAGCCACCCGCTCAAGAACGTCGTCACCCGCGCCCTCGGCGGGGGGGCGCACGTCGCCGTGGACCTGATCGAGATCCCTGTCGGCGACGGCGACCGCTTCCTCCTCTGCTCGGACGGCCTGACGGGGATGGTCTCGGACGAGGAGATCACCGAAGCCCTCTCCTCGACCCGATCGCTGGAGCAGATCGTGCGCGGTCTGATCGACCTCGCCAACGAGCGCGGCGGCGTCGACAACATCACCGCCATCACGGTCGAGGTGCGGAACGGGGAAGCGAAGAAGGCCGACTCGCGGGAGAAGACCTCCGTCTCGCTCCGGGCCGCGAAGGTCGACGACGAAGACCTGACGCCCACCGACGAGATCCCGGTCCCCGTCGTCGAGGCCGCGCCCGAAACGCCTCCCGCCGGCCTCCCCGCGAAGGACGCCGAGCCTGCGGCGCCTTCCGGCGACGACGCCGCAGGGGAGCCCGGCACCGAGCCTAAGGGCTGACGTCCCGGCCGGCGCGGCCGCCGCGCCGGCTCCCTCTCAGACGTTGAAGCGGACGTGGACGACGTCGCCGTCGCGGACGACGTATTCCTTCCCCTCCAGCCGCAGCTTCCCCTTCGTCCGGCACTCGGCGAGCGAGCCCAGGTCGAGGAGGTCCTCCACCGGCACGACCTCCGCGCGGATGAAGCCGCGCGCCAGGTCGGAGTGGATCGTCCCGGCGCACTCGACGGCGGTCGCGCCGACGGGGACGGTCCAGGCGCGGCACTCGTCCTCCCCGGCCGTGAAGAACGACTGGACGCCCAGGAGGCGGTAGGAGGCGCGGAGGATCCGGTCGACGCCCCGCTCTGTGAGGCCGAGGTCGGCGAGGAAGGCCGGCACGTCCTCGTCGGGGAGGTCGTTCAGCTCCATCTCGATCTTCGCGGCGGCGCGGGCCACGGCGACGTGCGGCTGCGCGGCGAAGGACTCGAGGCCGAAGCGTGCGACCGGCTCCGCCGAGGCGTCGGCGTCCGAGACGTTCACGACGATCAGCAGCGGCTTGAGCGAGAGGAGCGTGAAGCCGCGGAGCCGCTTCTCCTCCTCGGCGCTCAGGCCCGCCGCCCGGAGCGGAGTCCCGGACTCCAGGGCGGGCAGGCACCGCTCGATCGCCGCCCACTCGGCGTCGAGCTCGGCGGACTTCGTCTTCTTCCGGTCCTTCTCGAGCTTCTCGCGCCGCTTCTCGAGGAGGACGTAGTCCGAGAGGACGAGCTCCTCGTCGAGCGCCTTCGCGTCGCGCGCGGGGTCGAGCCCCCCTTCGTGAGGGATGTCGGCGTCCTCGAACGCGCGGACGACGTGGACGAGCGCGTCGACGTTCTTCAGCGCCGCCAGGTCGATCTTCTCCTGCTCGCCCTTCGCGATCCCGGGGACGTCGACGAAGTCTACGGTCGCCGGCGTGTGCTTCTTCGGCTCGAACATCGCCGAGAGCCTGTCGAGCCGCGGATCGGGGACGTGCGCCGTCCCGACATGCGTCTCGCGGACGGCGCCGAACTTGTCGACCGACTGGTGGGAACGGGTCAGGAGGTTGAAGAGAGTGGTCTTTCCGGTCTTCGGCCGGCCGACGATCCCGAGCTTCATGGCCGCGGGAGCGTAGCAGAACGTCCCGCGGCCGCCCCGGGCGGCTACCTCTTCGCGATCGCCTCGGGAGACGAGCCGATCCCGGCCAGCTTCTCGGCCTCGGGGAAGAGCGTGATCGCCTTCTTCAGCTGGACGTCCCCGTCGATCGAGAGCCGGTAGGCCGCCTCGGGCCCGTGCACCGCTCCGACGAGCTCCTCGCCCAGGGCGCGGTCGAGGACGGCGCCGTCCTTCTCCGCGGCCCAGGAGGTCCGTGCCGGCACGTCCGGCGCGTTCGGGCGGGCGTCCAGGAAGGCGAAGAAGTCGTTGCGGACCGCGTCGGTCACGCGGAAATCGCGGGGGACCTCGGGGTTCTTCGCCCGGTACTGCACGGCCCACTCGAAGAAGACGCCCCGCGCGTAGAGTGTCGCCATCCACCGCGAGAGCCTCGCGGCCTTCACGACGACGTCGGGCGTGATGCCGCCTCCGCCGTAGACGACCCGGCCGCTCGCCGTGCGGAAGGACTCCCTCTTCACGCCGTCCTCGGCGAGGAGCGGGTCTCCGTCCTCCTCCTCGTCCGGCGCGACGTACTCGATGAACTCCCGGTAGTCGCGCTGGATGCAGCGCCCCGACGGCGTGTAGTACTTGGCCGTCGTCAGCGCGAGGCCGGCCCCCTCGGAGAGGGTGTAGACCGACTGGACGAGGCCCTTGCCCCAGCTCGTCTGGCCGGCGACGATGCCGCGGTCCTGGTCCTGGATCGCGCCCGCGACGATCTCGGCCGCCGACGCAGAGCCCTTGTTGATGAGGACGACGACGGGGATCCGGGCGCGGGAGTTCCGGCCCGGCGCCGTGAAGGTCTGCTCGGAGCCGGCGGCCCGGCCGCGCGTGACGACGACCTTCTCCCCCTTGCGGAGGAAGAAGTCGGAGACCGCGATCGCCTGGTCGAGGAGCCCGCCCGGGTTCGCGCGCAGGTCGAAGACGAGCTTCTTCATCCCCTGCTTCTCGAGCTTCTCCCACGCCTCGGCGACCTCGGGGGCGGAGGTGTGCGTGAAGTCCTTCAGGCGGATGTACCCGACCTCCGGCTCCACCATGAAGGCGAACGAGACGGAGTTCGTCGGGATCTCGGCGCGCGTGACCGTCATCTGGAGCGGCTCGCCGAGGCCGGGCCGGACGATCGTGATGCTCACCTTCGTCCCCTTCGGCCCCTTCAGCTTCTTCACGACGGCGTCGATCGGGAGGTCGTCGATCGGCTGGCCCTCGACGAGGTCGATGATGTCGCCGGCGCGGATGCCGAGCCGCTGGGCGGGGGAGCCCTCGACGGGCGTGATCACCGTGACGCGGCCGTTCCGCTTCGAGATGATGATCCCGAGGCCGTAGAACGATCCGCGCTGCTTCTCCTGCATCGCCCCGTACTCTTCGGGCTCGAGGAAGCTGGAGTGCGGGTCGAGGGTGTCGAGCATCCCGGAGACCGAGGAGTAGACGAGCCGCTCGGAGCCGAGGTCGTCGGCGTACCACGCCCGCGCCGTCGCGAGGAGGTCGGAGTACTCCCTGAGGACCGGGTTCGTCGCGTCGGAGACCGCGAGGAGGCGAGGGCCGAAGGTTCCGCCAAGGAGCGTCGTCGCGGCGAGGACGAGCGGGGCGGCGAACAGCTTCAGGGCGCGGGAGCGGAGCGGTTTCGGCGTCACGGAGGCCTCCGCGGCCGACGGTAGCACGCGGCGTGCCGGAGGCGGGAGAGGGCGAGCCCCGCGCTCGGCACGGCTCGGGGCACGGCCCGTGAGGCCCAGGACGTCGTCCTTGACTCCGGAGGGCCCTGAGCGGACGATTCCGCGGCCATGGGCAACCTCGGAATGCCGGAGCTGATCTTCATCTTCGCTCTGGCCCTCCTGATCCTCGGACCGAAGAAGCTCCCCGAGCTCGGCAAGCAGCTCGGGAAGGGCCTCGGCGAGTTCAAGAGGGCCTCGAACGACCTCAAGCGGTCGATCGAGGAGGAGGTGGAGAAGGTGGCTCGCGACGAGGCGCCGAAGCCCGAGGCTGCCCCAAAAGCCGTCCCCGCCGAGGGGACCGTCGCGAGCGCCGCCGAAGAGCGCCCCGACCCGATCCGGCCCGCGTGACGGACGCCCCCGCCGACGACCTGACGCGGATGACGTTCCTCGAGCACCTCGAGGAGCTCCGCAAGCGCCTCCTCTGGTCCGTGATCGCCGTGGCGGCCGGCTTCTTCCTCGCTTGGTGGAAGGCCCAGGACCTCTTCCGGATCGCGCAGAAGCCGATCCTCGAGGTCCTGCCGACCGGGACGAAGCTCGCCTACACGAACCTGACCGAGCCCTTCATGCTCTACCTGAACATCGCCCTGATCGCGGGGATCTTCCTCGCGAGCCCGGTGGTGATCTACCAGGTGTGGCTTTTCGTCGCGCCCGGGCTCTATCGTCACGAGAAGCGCTGGGTCCTGCCTTTCGTTTTTTTCGCAGCGATCTCTTTCTGCGGCGGAGGGTGGTTCGGGTACGCGGTCGCCTTCCCGATGGTGGCGCAGTTCCTCGTGACGATGGGGACCGACTTCACGCCGGTCCTGAAGATCGACGACTACCTCTCGATCCTCTCGAAGATCCTCATCGGGATGGGGCTCGTCTTCCAGACGCCGATCGTCATCGTCTTCTTCGTCCGGATCGGCATCGTGACGGAAAAGTGGCTCCTGCAGAAGTTCCGCTACGCCGTCCTCGTCATCTTCCTGATCGCGGCGCTCATCACGCCGACGCCGGACATCCCGACGCAGTGCGCCTTCGCTCTCCCGATGATCGCGCTCTACCTCCTCGGGATCCTCCTCGCCTGGATCGTCGGGAAGCGGACGAAGACCGAGCCGGCGGTCTGAAGCCGGCGTCGGTGTGCCGGCGCCCGCGTGCGGGACTGGAACCGGAAGGGCCGGAGCGGAGGCCTACCCGCGCGAGCCGGGGAAGGGGAGGACGGAGCCGTCCGACGACGCCTGGGGCGGCTTGACCTCCTGCGGCTTGTCGGCGCGGGCCCCGCGCCGGATCTCGAGGATCAGGTCGCAGAGCTCCCTCACGGCGCCGCCGCCGCCCGGCTTCGTCAGGTGGAGAGCGGCCGCGTCCTTCACGATCGAGACGGCGTCGGACGGGCAGGCGCCGACCCCGGCGCGCCGCATCATCCCGAGGTCGGGGAGGTCGTCCCCAACGGCCACCGCCTCGAACGCCTCGAATCCCCACTTCCCGAGGAGGCGGTCGAAGGCGGAGGCCTTGTCGAGCTCCCCCTGCATCACGCACTCCTCGGGGATCTTCAGGTCGCGGCAGCGCAGGGCGACGACCTTCGAGACGCGGCTCGAGATCAGGCCGATGCGGTATCCGAGGTCGCGGAGGAGAACGAGCCCGAGCCCGTCCTTCACGTCGAACGACTTCAGCTCCCGTCCGTCCTCGTCGAAAGTGAGTGTCCCGTCGGTGAGCACTCCGTCCACGTCGAGGACGAGGGCGCGGACCCGGAGGAGCTTCGTCCGGAGGTCGTCGGGGACGATCGGTGCTGCGGGCATGACGGTGGATTATCCGTCAGCCGGCCCCGGGCTCAAATCGACTCGACCCCCCAGAGGTCGTGGAGGTGGACGATCCCCCCGGGGCGCCCGTCGCCGTCGACGATGAAGAGCGAGGTGATCTTCTTCTCCTCCATCAGGCGGAGCGCCTCCGTGGCGAACGCCCCCGCCGCGATCGTCTTCGGCGTGCGGTTCATGGCGAAGGCCGCGTCGGCGCTCCACGCCCTTTCCCCCTCGCGCTCGAGAAGGCGCCGGAGGTCTCCGTCGGAGACGACGCCGGCGAGGCGCCCTTCGGCGTCGACGACGCCGGTGATCCCGAGCCGCTTCTTCGACATCTCGTAGACGACGTCCTTCATCGGAGCGGCGAGCGGGACGAGCGGCACGTCCCCCTCCGCGTGCATCAGGTCGGAGACCCGAAGGAAGCGCTTTCCGAGCTTGCCCCCCGGGTGGAGCGCGGCGAAGTCCTCCGGCCGGAAGCCCTTCTCGACCGACAGCGCCATCGCGAGGGCGTCGCCCATCGCGAGCTGGGCCGCCG
>CAZWRQ010000056.1:0-9479 GCA_964636395.1 uncultured Holophagales bacterium | reverse complement strand
CCTCGCGGATCGCCGCCTCGACGACGGCGTCGGCTTCCTTGCCGAGCGTCGAGGCGCGGCGCCCGGTGAGGGCGACGAGCTTCGCGCCGCGCCGCCTCACGTGCGGCAGGAGCGCCACGACCTCCTCCGTCTCGCCGGAGTGCGAGAGGGCGAGGACGACGTCCCCCGCGAGGATCATCCCGAGGTCGCCGTGGATCGCCTCGGCGGGGTGGAGGAAGAACGCCGGCGTCCCCGTCGACGCGAGCGTCGCGGCGATCTTCTGGCCCACGATCCCGCTCTTTCCGATGCCGGTCACGACGACGCGGCCCGTCGTCCCGTGCAGGAGGGCGACGGCCGTGTCGAAGCCGCCGTCGAGGGATTCGGCGAGGGAGCGGATCGCCGCGGCCTCGATCTCGAGGACGCGGCGGGCTTCGCGGCGTGCGGGGGTGGTCACGGGAGGGGATCTTACTTGTCGGCGGGTCGGCCGCGGGTCAGCGGTATTCGCTCTTGGGTCTGCGGATCGAGGAGGACGAGGCGGCCGCTCTCCTCCTGAACCAACCGCGTCGCGGGGCTGCCGGCCGGCGGATACCTCGAGGTGCCGGACCACCAGGAGCGCTGTGGCCGCTCGCCGTGCAGAGGCGTGGCCCTTCCAGTGCCGAGGTCGACGAGGTGCCAGAGCCAGCTCAGCGAGTTCCCGTCCAATGCAACCGCGACGTGGAGCAGGCCGGCCGCCGGCTCGCTCCCGAACCGGATTCCGTGGCTCTTCCCGGGTAGCGGCATCGAAGAGATGCGGACCCCGTCACGCGTTAGGAGGTCGAGGCGGAACCCGCTCGGTCCCGGCTCCGCGAGGATGACGCGCCCGTCGGCGAGGAACGCACCACGCGGACGGCCGGGGCCGGAGGGGCCGTCAAGGCCCGCGAGGACGCGGCCGGTCTCGGTCTCGAGCAGGCGGACGCCCCGCCGGGCGCCGAGCGCGGCGACGAGGACGCGGGAGAGGTCGGGGCCCGGCTCGACGACGAAGTGCCGGCGGTTCGTGGAGCTTCCAGCAAGATCTCCCTCGGCCGACCGGGGAGGGAGCTCGTACCGGGCGCGGACCACGAGCGCGCGGCGGGCGACGTCCAGCTCGAGCAGCTCCGGATCGAGGACGGTCACCGTGTCCGTCTTACCGGCCACGCGGCGGCGGTGCGGGAAGATCCGTACGAGGTCGGGCGAAACGAAGCGCGGGACGTGGCTCCAGCTCTCCGACGGGACTCGCGCGGAGGCGAGGAGCCGGAGCGAAGGAAGCTCCACGACGCGGCAGAGGCCGCCGGCGACGACGGCGAGGCGCCGCCCGTCGGGTGTCAGGTCGATCCCGTCGGGCCATTCCGGAAGCGGGAAGAAGACGGATTCGCCCTCCCGCAGGTCGATGGCCTCGAGCTCGACCTCCTCGCCCCGGGGCTTCACAAGCGTGACGTGCGCGGCGCGAGTCCCGTCGGCCGAGACCGTCGTCGCCCAGCCGGGCCGCAGTCGGACGCTGCGACCGCTCGCGAGATCGAGAAGGTACCGGGCGCTTCCCCACGAGGACGCCGGCGTCCCTCCCTCGACGACGACCCAGTCTCCGCCGGGGCCCGCTGGTTCGGCGACGGCGCCCTGAAGGCGGGCGACGCCCGGATCGACGACCCGCTCCACCCACGCGGCACCCGCTGCGAGGCCGGCCATGAGGACGGTCCAGAGGGCGAGCGACTGTGCACCGTGCCCGCGCCGCGAGTCCGTTCGGCCCGCGGCGACCTGCACGAGCGTCGCGACGAGGAGCGCCGCGAGGAGGACGCCGACCGTCGTGAGGATCGCCTCCGGCCCGGGAACGGCCTCGAATCGAGCGAGCTTCCGACCGAGGAGAAAGACGACGGCCGCCGATGCGGCGAGGAGGACGAAGTCGACGACGAGCCAGGGCGAGCGGGAGCGAACCGCCACGGAGGCGACCCAGGCGATGAGGAAGAGCGGGACCGCGAGGAGGAGGAGCATCGCCATCGCGGCGGCGTCGAAGCGGTCGATGAGCCCCGGGAAGCGTCCGCTCGCGACCGAGGCCGGCAGGTAGACGACGATCTCCGCGAGGAGGACGAGCGCGAGCCCGCCGACGAGCTTCCCGCCCCAAATCACGGGAGCGGAGAGGGGGCGCGCGAAGTGGAACGAGAGGCGCTTCTCGGCGAGCTCGCGCCCGACGACGGAGGCGCCGACGAGGACCGCCCCGCCGGCGCCGAACGTGCAGGCGAGGACGAGCGCCGTGACGGCGCGGGCCGTCGCGGCGTCGCTCCCGGGCACCGACGCGAGGAGCGGCACGAGGAACGGGAGGACGGCCGCGGCGGCGGCGGCGACGAGGACGAAGCGCCGCTCCGCGATCTCGCGGAGGGCGACGGCGGCGAGGCGTTTCATCGGGCGGGGTCCTTTCCCTCGCCGGCGACGGCGAGGAAGAGCTCCTCGAGGGAGAGCGGCGCGGACTCGGCGTCGACGATCCCGTCCTTCGCGGCGAAGCGCTCGAAGCGCTCGTCGGAGAAGGCCGAGACGACGGCCTCGATCCCCCAGCCGCGGACCTTCACGCGGACCGGCTCGAGCTCGTCGAGCTCGGTCCCGAAGTCGGTCCGCTCCTCGGTCACCTCGCTCCGGTAGCGGACGGCGCGGAAGCGGGACTTCAGGGCCTCCGTCTCCTCGTGGAGGAGGAGGTGCCCGCCCCTCAGGATCCCGACGCGGTCGGCAATCCGCTCGACGCCCGCGAGGTCGTGCGTCGTCAGGAAGACGGTCGTGCCGCGGTCGGCGAGCTCCGCGACGATCTCGTCGAAGAACGCGTGCCGAGCGACCGGGTCGAGGCCGAGCGTCGGATCGTCCAGAAGGAGAAGGTCGGGGGAGGAGGCGAGCGCGAGAGAGAGCTGAGTCAGCCCCCTCTGCCCCTTGGAGAGCCGGCCGAATGCGGTCGAGGGCGGCACGCCGAATCGCGCAATCCGGGCGTCGTAGCCCTTCGCGTCCCACGACGGGTAGAGCCGGGCGCAGAAGGAGCCGAGCTGGCGGGGCGTCATCTCGCGCGGGGCATCGGGCTCCTCCGGGACGACGCCGACCCGCTCCATGAGCCGCGTACGGCGTTTCCAGGGGTCGTCGCCGAGAAGCTCGCAGCGGCCGTCCGTCGCCTTCTGCCAGCCGAGGAGGCAGCGGAGAAGAGACGACTTGCCGGCTCCGTTCCGGCCGAGGAGCGCGAAGACGGAGCCCTTCGGGACGTCGAGGGAGACCGCGTCGACGGCGATCGTCCGGCCGTAGCGGACCGTCAGCCGCTCGGTGCGGGCCGCGGCGGTTGCGCTCACTTCTTCTCTCCTTCCTTCGGGGGGGCGAGACGGGCGAAGGCGTTCTCGAGGGCGCGCGCCGCCTCTTCTCGCGAAGCGCCGACGGTGACCGCGGTCGAGGCGAAGCGGAGCGCCCCCTCGGCGAGGGCGCGCGCGCGCTCGGGCTTCGGGAGCGAGGGAGGCGTCTCGGCGACGAACGTCCCCTCGCCGCGGCGGACAGCGAAGAGGCCCGCCTCGACGAGCCGCTGGTAGGCGCGGACGACGGTGGCGGGGTTCACCTGGAGGTCGCGGGCGAGGTCGCGGACGGACGGGACCGCCGCGCCGGGCGCGAGCGCGCCCGAGGCGACGAGCCGCCGCATCCCTTCCTCGATCTGCTTCCAGATCGGGACGGCGTCGCGCGGGTCGACGCGGAGGCCGCGGGGGGTCACGGGGAGCTCCTGGCGCTTCGGTGTATCACAACACCGATACGGTAGGGCGCCTCCGGGGCGCTGTCAAGGGAAACGTGGGAGGGGCGAGGCTGCGAGCAGGTCCGGAGACGAGCCGGCCGGACCGGGCAAGCGTTCCCAGGCGAGGCCGAGAGAGAAGACGCTCCGAAAGGAAAGAGCCCCGGCCGCGGGCCGGGGCTCCTTCGGAAGGTCGGAGCGCCGGGCGAGCCGGCGCTCCGGAAGAGTCGCTAGAAGCGGAGGCCGACGGAGAAGCGGAACGTCCGCGGCTGCTGGAAGCTCGCCGGGCTGACGGGGGAGCCGAACGCGGTGGAGTAGTTCCAGTTCGCGCCCTGGACGGGGGCGGTCGTGAAGGGGTTGAAGGCGGCGTAGCCACCGGTGTTCTGGGCGGTCTGGATCGTCGTCGTGACGCCCGTCTGCGCCTGCTGGTTGAAGAGGTTCAGGACCTGCGGCGAGGCGAAGACCTCGATGGAGCCGAACGGCCGGAACGAGAGGTTCAGGGAGAGGTCGGTCCTCCAGACATCGTCGGTCTTGAAGGCGTCGCGCGCCGTGAAGTAGTACGTGTGCGACGACGGGACGCTCAGGTAGCCCGGGTTCGTGACGTACGGCCGCGTGTCGACCGCGCCGACGGCTCCGTACGGGAGGCCGGAGTCGAAGTTCTGGAGGAGGCTGACGGAGGTCTGCACCCAGTCGACCCCGAGCGGCAGGTCGTAGATCGCCCAGAGGCGGATCTTGTGGCGCTGGTCGGCGCCGAGGTCGCCGACCGGGCGGTTCCACGAGGCCTGCTTGTACTCGGGGTAGTACGGCGCGGTGCTCTGGAGCGAGCCGCTCGCGGCGTTCTCGCCGTCGAAGGTGCCCCGCAGGCGGGACCAGGTCCAGTTCCCCTGGAGCTGGAGGCCGTCGATCGGCCGGTAGGCCGCGCTCAGCGTGAAGCCCCAGTACTTCCTCTCCTCTTCGTCGGTGTTGACGACGAGCTGCTTGTTGAACGTGCGCGTCACGCCGGCGAGCGTCCCGGAGACGGTCCCCGTCCCCATGTCGACCCTCAGGCCGTAGAAGTCGTTCCAGGTCCGGTAGACGATGTCGCCGCGGACCATGCCGCGCGTGCCGAGGTTCTTCTTCAAGCCGAGGGAGACCTCGTCGGTGTTCGGCGAGTAGAGGGTCCCCTCGATGTTCGGGTTGATGCCGGGGATGGACGGGATGCCGCGGACGGTCCGGCTCGTACCGCCGTTCGCCTCGAACCAGGCGAAGACCTGGCGGATGACCTCCTCGGTCGGCGTGAGCGGGCCGTTCGGGTCGAGGTTGAACGTCGGTCCGCGGTAGTCGAAGTCGACCGTGGCGGGCTGGCCGCCGACGGACGACGCGTCACCCTGCGAGTTGTTGATGCCGGCGACGTACCGGGCATAGGCGGCGCTGACGATCATGTCGCCGTCGGCCTTGACGTCCCAGGTCACGCCGAGACGGGGGCTGATCGCGTCGCTGTCGACGGTCTTGCGGCCCGTGCCGTCCTGGCCGTCGTTCTTGTCCCAGCGGAGGCCGACGTTGAAGGAGAGGTTCCGGTTCAGCGCCCAGACGTCGTTCAGGAAGACGGACCAGGTCTTGAAGGAGTTCCCCTGGCTCCCCTGGAGGATCGGCGTCCAGCGGATGAAGGAGAGCGAGTTGCCGGTCTCGGTCGTGTTCACGACCGGGTAGATCTGGCCGCCGGAGGCGAGGACGTTCGTGACGTAGATCCGATAGTCGCTCCCCGACTGGTGGTTGTTCGAGAAGCGCTGGTCGTCGTACATCTCGCCGCCGAGGACGATGCTGTGCGACCCGAGGCTCTTCGTGGAGAGGAAGTAGGTCCCCTTCAGGAGGGCCTGGTCGGCGTCCCGCTTCTCGTCTTCGCAGACGCCGCAGAAGGTGGGCGACCACCAGCGGCGGCCGTTCGCGTTGTTCACCATGAGGGTCCCGAAGATCTTGTCGGTGAAGCGCGAGCCGGAGCCCTCGAACGTGAACTCCCGCGTCGAGTACTGCCCCTCGAGGAAGAAGTTGTCCGAGAGGGTGCCGGAATAGTTGAAGGAGAGGAGGTTCTGCGGGAGCTTCCGGTCGTAGAGGCTCGCGAGGTCCATGATCGTCCCGAAGCTGTTGTTCAGCTGCTCGTTGTCGATCTGCTGGTAGTTCGCGAGGAGAGTGTGTCGCGCGCCGAGGGAGAACGTCAGCTTCGCCTCGTAGCGCTGCTCGTCGGTCGTCGCGACGTAGGGGAGCGTGAGCGGCGCGGCGGTGTTCGCGCTCGCCTCGTTCTTCCGCGACCGGCCGGCGAGGAAGAACCAGAGCCGGTCCTTCAGGATCGGCCCGCCGAGCGTCAGCTCGTAGGTCGGAACGATCTTGTCGACCTTGACCTCGGTGTTCAGGCCGGTCGTCGGGGAGACGTAGTCGGTCTTCTTCGTCCACTTGTCGTTCTCGAAGTTCGTCCGGAACGACCCGCTGAAGACGTTCCCTCCCGACTACGTGATGACGTTCACGACGCCGCCGGTGAAGCGGCCGTACTCGGCGCTGATGCCGGACGTCGTGACCGTCTGCTCCTGAATGGCGTCCTCGATGAAGAGGTTGTACGGGGTGTTGCGGATGTTGTCCTGGACGGCGACGCCGTTCACGAGGTAGAGGTTCTCGAACGACATCGCGCCCGAGATGACCGTGTTTCCGCTCGGGCCGGTGTTCGACGTCCCGGGGGCGAGCGCCACGGCGGCCGCGAGGTTCCGGGCCGTCGGGAGCTTGCCGAGCGACTCGGAGGTGACGGTCGTCGCGTTCTGCTGCGTCTGGGAGATCGTCTCCCGCTGCGCCACGACGACCGCCTCGGCCGCGATCGACGAGATCCCCATGGAGATCTGGACGGGGGTCGACTGGGCGGCCGACAGCTTGACCTGACGGGTCACCGTCTGGAACCCGGACATGGTGAAGGTGACGTTGTAGTCGCCCGGCGGAAGGAGCGGAAGGATGAAGTCGCCGTTGATGGAGGTGACCGCGGTCCTCGTCCCCTGAAGGTTCGGGGACTTGACCGTGACCGTCACCCCGGGAAGGCCCTGCCCCTCGTTCAGGACCCGCCCCGTGAGGGTCGCCTGCGGGACGCCCTGCGCGAACGCCGCCCCTGCGAAGAGGACGACCGCCACGACGAGCGCGGTGAATCGAAGAATTCTCATATGCCTCTTTCCTCCCAGCTGTTCGTTCCCGTTGTCTTTCCTGGTCCAGCCCGAATGCACGAGACGTCGCGCGACGGAAAGCCGTAACGCGACCCGGAAATCCGAATCGGTCGCCGCCCTTCAGTCGCCACTCCCGAGTGCGGCGCGCGCCTCGGAAGCGGGTTCCGGGATTGGTCGTCCTTTGGTTGTCCTGGTCGAGACGACGAGAAAGCAAGAGGATTGCCAGCGCCGACGGCGGTCCGGACCCCGGGGGTCGCCCCGGCCGGGCTCGGCATGATCTGCGTCATGGTGGGTCCACGTGAGAAATGGTCTCCTCGGGGAGCGATGAAGAGCGTCCTCCGAGCCCTGCCCGTCGTCCTTTCGGCCCTCGTCCTCGCCGCCCACTTCTACCGGTCGCGGAGCCTCGCCCTCGTCGCCGTTTCCCTGGCGCTGCCGCTCCTCCTCCTGGTGGGGGAGCGGTGGAGCGCGCGAGCGGCGCAGGCGGGGATGGTCCTGGGCGCGCTCGAGTGGGTGCGGACCCTCGCCTTCTTCGCCGGGCAGAGGATGGAGGACGGGCGCCCCTGGGGTCGCCTGGCGGTGATTCTCGGGATCGTGGCCGCGCTTACGGCGCTTTCGGCGCTCGCGGTCCGGGTCCCCACAGCCGGCGGATCGGCGCGGGACGGGAAGGGTCCGGAGGTCGCCGCGTGACTCCGGCCCGGCGCCGGGTCGCCCGGGAGTGGAAGACGATCCAGGCGATGATCCGGATCTACTGCCGGAACCTCCACGGGAAGCGGGGCGCCCTCTGCGGGGAGTGCGAGGAGATCCGTCTCTATGCCGAGCGGCGCCTGGAGAAGTGCCCCTTCGCGGAGGAGAAGCCGACCTGCGTGAAGTGCCCCGTCCACTGCTACGAAGCGGGTATGAGGGAGAGGGTCCGGCAGGTGATGCGCTACTCCGGCCCCCGGATGCTTCTCCGGCACCCGATCCTCGCGATCCGGCACCTCCGCGACGAGAAGCTCCCGCTGTCGCCGAAGGCGCAGAAGGTGGCGGAGCGGCTGAAGAAGCAGGCGTCCGGAAGCTGACGCCGGGCGGGTCTAGGAGGACGGGGGCGGGCCTCCGCCCGGCGAGGCGGAGCCGGTCGGAGGCGGCGGCTCGGCGCTCTTCGCGCCGGACGCTCCTCCGGCCGCGTCCTCGCTCAGGACGACCTCCACCCTCCGGTTGAGCGCCCGGCCCGTTGCGGTCGAGTTCGGCGCGACGGGCCGGTCCGCTCCGAAGCCGTCGAACGCGAGGCGCGCCCCGTCGATCCCCTGCTCGCGGAGCAGGTCGGCGACGTTGCGGGCGCGCTCCCGCGAGAGCTTCCGGTTCACGGCGGCGCTGCCGCCGGAATCGGTGTGCCCTTCGATCCGGACGTTCCGTCCGGGGCTCATTAGGAGGATTCCCGCCAGCGTCCCGATCGTGACCCGCGCAGCCGGCGTCAGCACCGCTCGCCCGCTCTCGAAGGAGGCGCCGGAGAGGGTCACGACGAGTCCCTGCTCCGACCGTACGGTCGGAGCCACGATTCCGAGCGCGCTCTCGAGCCGCGCGGCGAGAGCCGCACGCTCCTCCTCGAGAGCGGCCTGCCGCTCCCGCAGCGCGCCCCGCTCCTCCTCGATCTGGGCCCGTGCGAGCTCGAGGGCCGCGGAGGCCTGTCGCGTCTGCTGGAGGTCGAAGGCCGCCGTTCGCCGGAGCTCCTCGATCTCGGCCAGGGCCGCCTCCGCCTGTCGGCGGCGCTCGGCCTCGTCCTCGGCGCGGGCCTTTCGGGCCGCCTCCTTCGCCCTCGCCTCGGCCTCGATCCGGGCGGCCTCGTCGGCGGCTCGCCGCCTCTCGACCTCGCGGATCGCCTCGGCGGCGAGCGCCGTGGCGCGCCGGGCCTCCGCGAGGAGGGGCACGGAACGTCCGTCGCGAGGGGCGCCCTCGGCCTCAGCGAGGGCGAACCGGGCCTCGCGGACGGTCCTCTGGTCGGGGTCGCCCGACTTCAGCCGCTCGGCCCTCGCGAGGACGGCCCGCGCCTGGAGGAGCTCGAGCGGCTCCCCGCCCGCCCACTCGACCGTTGCGATGGAGGGGGTCGCCGGCTTCGCCTCACCCGAGAGCCGGGCGAACGTGAACGGCTCGCTGCGGGCCTTCTCCGGTTTCGGAGCTTCTCCTGCGAAGACGACGACCTCGGAGGGGCTCGCGACGCCGGGGTCGGGCTCGGCCGTGACGAGCAGGCCGAAGCTCCTCCGGCCGGTCGCGTACTCGGCGCTTCCCTTCGCCTCGCGGGTGAAGAGCTCGCCCAGGTTCTCGACGGCGCCGTCCGGCGCGACGGCCCAGAGGACGTACGAGGTCAGGTCGCCGCCGAACAGGATCGCCGGCTTCATCCGCTTCCAGGAGAGTGCGATCCGGGTCCGCGCCCCGTCGACGCGGACCTCGGCCTCGAGCGTGGCGCCCGCGGCGGAGCGGCCGGTGGCGGCGAAGGGGACGTCGACGCGGGTCCCCTCGGGGAAGGTCACGGCGTGGAGGAGGACCTCCTCCGCGGGCGCGGCCGGCGCGAGGAGCGCGACGGCGAGGGCGAGGACGGCCGCGCG
>CAZWRQ010000055.1:0-22136 GCA_964636395.1 uncultured Holophagales bacterium | reverse complement strand
CGTTCGTCCCCTGACCCGAGACGATCGACCCGTTCGTGACAGTCCAGTTGTAGAGGGCGCCCGTCGTCGCGGGGATGGAGACCCTGGCCGTCGTGCCCAGGCAGACGCGGGCTGGCGCCGAGAGCGTCGCGTCCGGCGTGGGGGAGACCGTGATGGTGGCAGAACCGCTCGCCGTGCCGGCGCAGAGGCCGTCTGTCACCGTACGAATCGTGTAGGTCGTCGTCGCGGCGGGAGTGACGTCGCGGGTCGCCGGGCTCGCCGCGATTCCGTTCTGCGCAAAGCCGTCCGACCAGACGAGGTTCCACGGTCCCGACCCCGTAAGGGCCGCTGAGAGCGTCGCGCTCTCTCCGACGCATACGGTGCCGCCGCCGCTGACGCTGGCCGTCGGCGCGGTGCCGCCGCAGACGTACGTGAAGCCGTTTCGGATTCGTCCGACGTCTCCGTCCGGGTTCTCGACCTCGACGTCCACGAGTCCGTTGACGTGGGGGCCGGTGATTGCGTTGATCGAGTTGGAGGCGATGCTCGTGACGACGGCGGGGATCCCGCCGATGCGAACGATGGCGCCGGCCTGGAAACCCGATCCGGAGATCGTCACCGGCGTTCCACCGAGGGAGGGGCCGGTTGCGGGCGAGATCGATGCCGGTTTCGCGCTCGACGTGAGCGAGATGGCGGTGAGGGTCCCGTCCCACGAGGCGACGAAGAGCTTCCCGTCCGCGATGGCAAGCTGCCCATCGCGGGCTGCGAACGTCCAGTCGGCCTCGTGAGTCGTCAGGTCGATCGCGTAGACGGTGTCGCGCGACGAGGCGAGGACATGCGTGTTCGTTACGATCATCGGTCCGGTGATCGCCTGGTCGGTGCCCGCCGGGGGAGGAGTCCAGGACCACACGAGCGTATGGGAGGACTCGTCGATTACGGACAGGCCGCCGTTGTTCGCGGCGTATATCCGCCCCCCCGCGACGCTCGGCTGGCCGGTGAAGCCCTCGCTCAGCTGCCAGCCGATCGTTCCGGCCAACGTGTTGAAGCTGATGAGGCGACCGTTGTGGATCGCGAGCACCCCGTATGAGCCAAGCACGGGCGCGAGGTCCATGCTCCAACCGTTCCATTCGAAATCTGGGTCCGAGATGAAGCCCGGGGGCGAATCCGTTCCGTCCAGGAGCTTCTTGATATAGAGCCCGGGGGCATGCTCGCCGACGTAGGCGTAGGCACGCGTCCCGTCGACAGCAGGCGTCCACTGATCGTAGAACGGGAGCCCCGCGAACCAGATCTGGTCGCCGTTCACCCCGTTGAACCCGTACATTCCGCCGGCGGACCCGCCGTTGACGTAGACCCTGCCGTTGACGACCGTCGGCGCGAAGTACCTCTCCCACTGCGCCGAGTGCGGAGACTGGAAGAGCGTCGCGCCGGAGGACCCATCGAGAGCCCAGAGCCAGGTGTCAGTGGAGTGATTTCCGGTCTGCAGGTACACCCGGCCGTTCACGTAGCTCGGGGGGTTGACCGAGAAGACATCTCCGAAGCTCCTGGTCCAGAGCGTCGCGCCGTCGCTCGTCCTCAGTGCGAAAAGCTGCGGGACGTCGTTGAAGTGGACCCTGAGCGTCGCGTAGACCCTCCCATCGCCCGCCGCGACAGGATTGACGGGGAGAGTGCCACCCGGGACCGTGCCGAGGGTCTTCGTCCATCGAACGTTGAACCACTGTGGCTCGAGCGACACCGGGAGGTAGCCCGTGTGCGCCGGGTCCCCCTGGAACATGGGCCAGCTCTGAGCCGCCGCAGGGTGGGGAGCGAAGAGCAAGATGACCTGCACGAGGAACGTCGGAATCGCGACGACGAAAGAGCGTCCAAGTGTCGGAACGCGCACGCGGGAATGCCTCCTCGAATGAGATTCGGATGGTGAAATCAGTGTCGTAAGCCGAACAACGGGTCGGTTTTGATGGCCTTCAGCCCCGCGGGCATACCGCTGTCCGGAACGACTCGGCTCCTGTGGGGCCACAACACAAGTGTAGGGGGGCTGCTGCCATTGAGTCGAATCGGGAGTCGTTCTCAACACCGCCAATTGACCTGGCAGGGGGACGCTGGCGGGCGTCGGGCGCTCGGCGCCGCACCTCCTTGACTCCCGCCGCGCCGCAACATAGGCTCTGAGTGATGGCTCATTCAGCCGCTCTCCCGGCGGGCACGAAGGCCCGCTCCTCCTCCGGTCCGGCTCGGAGGAGCCTCCCGGCCGCCGACCCGGAGAAGCGGAAGCGGCTCCTCCACGCCGCGGCGAAGACGTTCGGACGCCGAGGCTTCCACGAGGCGAAGATCGCCGACATCGCGGCGGAGGCGGGCGTCGCCGAGGGGACCGTCTACCTCTACTTCCGCAACAAGGAAGACCTCCTCGGCTGCGTCTTCGACGAGACGATGGACGAGGTCCTCGCCGAGGCGCGGGCGGTCCGCCACGCGGCGGGGACGGCCGCCGAGAAGCTCGTCCGCCTGGTCGGCCTCCACCTGAGCTTCGTCGGGCAGGACCGGGACCTCGCGTCCGTATTCCAGATCGAGCTGCGCCGGAGCGCGCGCCTCGTCGAGCGCTTCTCCCGGAGCAAGCTCGTGGAGTACTTCCGGCTCCTCGACGGCGTCCTGAAGGAAGGGATCGCCTCCGGAGAGCTCCGGAGAGACCTCGAGCCGCGCCTCGCCGTCCGGATCCTCTTCGGGGCGGCGGACGAGATCCTCTCGGAATGGCTGCTGTCGGGAGAGCCGAAGCCCGCGGCCGACGCGGAGAAGCTCGTCGGGACGCTCCTCCGGGGCTTCCTCCCGTGCGAGAACGAGACGAAAGAGCGGCGGGCCTCCCGCCGCAGGAGGACGACGCCTTGAGCCGAGCCGCCTACATCCTCGACGGAGCCCGGACGGCCTTCGTGAAGGCCGGGACCGACTTCAAGGCCGTCTCCGCCGTCGACCTCGGCCGCGCCGCCGCCGTCGAGGCGATGGCCCGCTCCGGCGTCGAGCCGGGGGAGATCGACCAGGCGATCTTCGGGAACATCGCGACGCCCCCCGACGCCGCGAACATCGGGCGCGTCATCGCGCTCCGCGCCGGCATCCCGAAGGAGAGGCCCGCCCACTCCGTCTCGCGCAACTGCGCCTCGGGGATCGAGTCGGTCGTCCAGGCGGCGCGTCTCATCCAGACGGGCGAGGCCGACGTCGTCCTCGCGGGCGGCGCCGAGAACATGTCCCTCATTCCCTTCCTCTACCGGGAGAGCGTGAAGGCCGCTCTGACGGAGGTCGGGATGGCGCGCACGACGGGGGCGAAGGTCGCCGGGTTCCGGAAGCTCCCGTGGAGCCAGCTGCTGAATCCCGTCATCGGTCTGAAGCTCGGGCTCACCGACCCCGTCTGCGGCCTGAACATGGGGGAGACCGCCGAGCTCCTCGCGAAGGAAGGCGGCCTGTCGCGGGAGATGCAGGACGCCTTCGCGCTCCGGTCGCACCAGCGGGCGCAGGCGGCGCGGGAGAGGCTCGCGGAGGAGATCGTCGCGGTGCCGCTCCCGCCCGTGTACGACAAGGTCGCGACGCTCGACAACGGCGTCCGCGAGGGGCAGACGATGGAGGCCCTCGCGAAGCTGAAGCCGTTCTTCGACCGCGCCTACGGAACGGTGACGGCGGGGAACTCCTCGCAGATCACCGACGGCGCGGCGGCCGTCGTCGTCGCCTCCGAGGAGTTCGTCGCGAGGCGGAAGCTCGCGCCGCTGGCGCGCGTCGCCGGTTGGGGCTTCGCGGGGCTGGAGCCGGAGCGGATGGGCCTCGGCCCGTCGCGCTCCACGCCCGTCGCGCTGAGGCACGCGGGGGTGCCGTTCGGGAAGATCGGCCTCCTGGAGCTGAACGAGGCGTTCGCGGCGCAGGTCCTCGCGAACCTCGCCGCGTTCGAGAAGGACCCCGCGCTCGGCGCGGTCGACCCGGAGATCCTGAACCCGAACGGCGGGGCGATCGCCCTGGGGCACCCGGTCGGGGCGTCCGCGACGCGCCTCGTCCTGACGCTCCTCCGGGAGATGACTCGCCGGAAGGTCGCGTACGGCCTCGCGACGCTCTGCATCGGCGGCGGCCAGGGAGCCACGATCGTCCTGGAGGGGGTGGCGTGATGGCCGAAGGAAAGCACTTCCGCCTCGAGGTCGAGCCGGACGGCCTCGCGCTCCTGACGTTCGACTCGCCGGGCGAAAAGGTGAACAAGTACTCGACGCCGGTGATGCTCGAGCTCGACGCGCTCCTCGACGCCCTCGCGAAGCGGACGGACGTCAAGGCGCTCCTCCTCGTCTCGGGCAAGCCCGACGTCTTCATCGCCGGGGCCGACGTGAACGAGATCGCGAAGGTCACCGACCCGGCGGCGATCGCGGACGGCGTGCGGAAGGGGCAGGCCGTCCTCGGCAAGCTCGCGAACCTGCCGTTCCCGACCGTCGCGGCGGTCGAGGGGGCGTGCGTCGGCGGAGGCTGCGAGACGCTCCTCGCGATGGACTGGCGCCTCGCGTCGGACTCGAGGAAGACCCAGATCGGCCTCCCCGAGATCAAGCTCGGGATCCTCCCGGGCTGGGGCGGGACGACGCGTCTGCCGCGCATCGCCGGCCTCGCGACCGCGCTCGACGTCATCCTCGCGGGGAAGGTCGTCGACTCGAAGCGGGCGAAGAGGATGGGGCTCGTCGACGAGCTCGTCCCGGCGCCGATCCTCCTCGACGTGGCGAAGAAGTTCGCGCGCGGGAAGTTCGGGACGAGGAAGCGCTCGAACGCCGCCCCCGACGGAGGCCCGGTCCGCGCCGTGCCCGCGAAGGCGATGGAGAAGCTCCTCGAGGGCGTCGGGCGATCCGTCGTCTTTGGCAGGGCCCGCGCGGCCGTCCTGAAGGAGACGCACGGCCACTACCCGGCCCCTCTCGAGGCGCTCGCGGCGATCGAGAAGGGGTTCGGCCGGCCGCTCGCCGAGGGGTTCGAGCTCGAGGTCGAGGCGGCGGGGAGGCTCGTCGGCTCGCCCGAGATGAAGGCGCTCGTCAACCTCTTCTTCCGGATGGAGGACGTCAAGAAGGAGACGGGCGTCGCGGCCGGCGTGGCGCCGCGCGCGGTGAAGCGGATCGGCGTCCTCGGCGCGGGGGCGATGGGGGGCGGCATCGCGCAGCTCTCGGCCGACAAGGGGTGGCCCGTGCGGATGAAGGACATCCGCCACGAGGCGCTGGCCCTCGGCTACGCGCAGGCCGCGAAAATCTGGCAGGAGAAGGTGAAGAAGCGGCGGATGACGAAGGTCGAGTTCGCCGGGAAGATGTCTCTCCTCGGCGGCGGGCTCGGCTGGGAGGGCTTCGACCTCTGCGACGTGACGATCGAGGCGGTCCTCGAGAAGCTCGCGGTCAAGCAGGCCGTCCTGAAGGAATGGGAGGCGGTCGCGGCGCCCGACGCGATCTTCGCCTCGAACACCTCGACGCTCCCGATCACCGAGATCGCGAAGGCGGCCGCGCGCCCCGAGCGGGTCGTCGGGATGCACTTCTTCAACCCGGTCCACAAGATGCCGCTCGTCGAGGTGATCTTCGGGGAGAAGACGGCGCCCGAGGTGACGGCGACGATCTTCGACCTCGCCAAGAAGATGGGGAAGACGCCGGTCGTCGTGAAGGACGCGCCCGGCTTCCTCGTGAACCGGATCCTCGCTCCGTACCTCGGCGAGGGGGTCCGACTCCTCCTCGAGGGGGTCTCGATGGAGGCGATCGACAAGGGGATGCGGACGTTCGGGATGCCGGTCGGGCCGATCGAGCTCCTCGACGACGTCGGGATCGACGTCGCGGCGAAGGGGGCCGAGACGCTCTCGGCGGCCTGGCCCGAGCGGATGCCGATCGACCCGGCGTTCGGGAAGCTCGTCACGGCGACGCGCCTCGGCCGGAAGACGAAGAAGGGCTTCTACCGCTACGAGAACGACAAGCGCGTCGGGCCCGACCCGCAGGCGTACGCCGACCTCGGGGTGGCGGCGCCCGGCTCGGTCGCGATCATCCCGGAGGCGCTCGAGGCGCGGTTGATCTACCCGATGGTCAACGAGGCGGCGTACTGTCTCGCCGAGGGGATCGTCCCCTCTCCCGCCAAGCTCGACCTCGCGATGATCTTCGGGATCGGATTCCCGCCGTTCCGGGGCGGTCTCTGCGCCCACGCCGACGCCCGCGGGCTCGCCGCCGTCGCCGAGGCCCTCTCCCGCCTCGCCTCCGAGAAGGGACCCCGCTTCACCCCCGCCCCGCTCCTCGCCGACCTGGCGAAGCAGGGGAAGACGTTCTTCGGGAAGGAGTAGCCATGTCGAGTGTCAAGACTGACAAGACCGACAAGACCGTCAAGGCCGAGACCGAGGCCCCGTCGTTCCTGAAGTCGCTCTACCAGGGGCGCTTCGACGAGTCGCTCGTCTTCCCGTACCCGGAGATCCCGGAGGACACGAAGGAGCTCGTCACGGCGTTCGCCGACGCCTACCGCGACTTCGACGCCGCGAACATCGACTCCGAGAAGATCGACGCCGACCACTTCTTCCCGCGCGACGTGGTGAAGGGGCTCGGCGAGCTCGGCGCGATGGGGATGGCGATCCCCGAGGAGTACGGCGGCAGCGGCTTCAGCGCCGCCGCCTACTGCAAGATGATGGAGGTGATCGGGCCGCTCGACGCCTCGGCCGCCATCGTCGTCGGGGCCCACCAGTCGATCGGCATCAAGCCGCTGCTGCTCTTCGGGACCGAGGAGCAGAAGAAGAAGTGGCTCCCCGACCTCGCGGTCGCGAAGATGGTCGGCGCCTTCTGCCTCACGGAGCCCGAGGCGGGATCCGACGCCGCCTCGCTGAAGACGACCGCCGTCTACGACCCGGCGACCGACGAGTACGTCCTGACCGGGACGAAGCAGTGGATCAGCAACGGCGGCTTCGCGCGCTTCTTCACCGTCTTCGCGCGGGTCCCCGAGACGGGGATCGAACCGGGGTCGCACAAGGAGATCGCCTGCTTCGCCGTCGTCGCGAACGAGGACGGGACGCTCCCCGGCCTCTCCCGAGGCGTCGAGGAGAAGAAGCTCGGCCTCTGCGGCTCCTCCACCTGCCAGATCATCCTCGACGGCTGCCGCGTCCCGGCGTTCAACCTGATCGGCGGGAAGGGGAACGGCTTCCGCGTCGCCGTCGAGACGCTCAACACGGGCCGGACGTCGCTCGGCGCGGGCGCCGTCGGCGGCTGCAAGCAGATGATCAGGCTGGCCGTCGAGCACGCGACGCAGAGGAAGCAGTTCAAGACCCGGATCGCCGACTTCGAGATGATCCGCGAGAAGGTCGCCGAGATGACGGCGCACACCTACGTCCTCGAGTCGATGGTCTACATGACCGCCGGGCTCGTCGACAAGAAAGTCGACTACTCCCTGGAAGGGGCCTGCTGCAAGGTCTGGGGGACGGAGCTCCTCTGGAAGACGATCAACGAGGCGCTCCAGATCGCCGGCGGCAACGGCTTCATGAACGAGTACCCGTACGGACGGGGCCTCCGCGACAGCCGGATCAACATGATCTTCGAGGGGACGAACGAGATCCTCCGCCTCTTCATCGCGCTCACCGGGATGAAGGAGGCGGGCGACGTCCTGAAGGACTTCCAGGGCGCGCTCAGCCACCCCGTCTCGCACTACGGCGTCCTCGTCGGGCACGCGCAGAAGTGGATGCGCGGCACGGTGACGAGCTACAAGCTCGACAAGGTCCACCCGTCGCTCGCCCCCGAGGCCGACCAGGTCGGCAAGTACTCGGCCGTCCTCCGGAACGCCTGCGAGACGATGGTCTACCGGAACCGGAAGAACGTCGTGAACCGGCAGTATCTCCTCCACCGGATCGCGGACGTCGTCATGGACCTCTACGCCCAGATCGCCACGCTCTCGCGCGTGACGGCCGCAATCGAGAAGAAGGGCGAGGAGAAGGCCAAGGCGGAGATCGAGATCGTCCGCTGGTTCTCGTTCCAGGCGCGGCACCGGATGGTCGCGAACCTGAAGGCGCTCGACAAGCACAAGGACGCCGAGGCGACCGCGATCAGCGACGTCGTCTACGAGGCGGGTGGCTATCCTTTCGACCTCTGGGGCTGGTGATCCGCGGGCGGGGGGCCGGAGGCGTCCGGCCCCCCGCCGGGTCCCTCCCGCCCGTCGATCGGCGGATCGGCCTGCCCTTCGCGGCGGCGCCCGTGCACCTCGGGTCGTCACGATCCCGGTGCCGACACCGTTTCCCGTAGGCCCCATCAACACTCACCTCGTCCTCGGCGAGCCGATCACTCTCGTCGACACGGGACCGCTCACCGAGGACGCCTGGGCTGCGCTCCGCGCCGGCCTCTCCCGGCACGGTCTGGGTGTGGGCGACGTCGAGCGCGTCCTCCTGACGCACGGGCACCAGGACCATTTCGGTCTCGCCGCACGGATCGAGCAGGCGGGCCGGGCGCAATTCCTCGGCGGGCGGCTCGACCGGGAGCATTTCCGGGGCCGACGGAACCGTCGGCTTCTCCTCGACGCGCTGACGCGAGCGGGCTTCGGGGCGCTCGAGCGCCTTGCGATGGTTGCGATGACGGCCGCCGTCGACCACTTCGCCGACCCGCTCCCCGCCTGGGACGAGCTGTCGGGCGGGGAAGTCCTCCCCGGCGACGGCTGGTCCGTCGTCGTCCGTTCCGTCCCCGGGCACACGCCCGGGAGCCTGACGTTCGAGGTCCCGGAAGCAGGCGTCCTCTTCACGGGCGACACAGTCCTCCGCGACATCACGCCGAACGCCATCGTCGACGAGGACCCGGAGAGACCGGGGGAGACGTTCCGTAGCGTCTCGCGCTATTTCGCCTCGCTCGACTCGATCGAGGCGGGGGAGTCGGCCCTCCTCACGGGCCACGGGGGCCGAATCCGCGACTTCGCGGCTCACCGCGCGAAGCTCGAGGGGCGGTACGCGTTCCGCGTCGGCCAGATCGAGCGGGCGCTCTCGGGAGTGCCGAAGTCCGTCTCGGAGATCTGCCGCCGCATCTTTCCGACCGTCCGGCCGATGGACCTCTTCCTCGCCTACTCGGAGGTCCTGGGCTTCCTGATGTACCTCGAGGACCTCGGACGAGCGGAGAGGATCCCGGGACGCCCCGTCGACCGCTGGATACGCCTGGAGAAGGGGTCAGGTCTACCATCTACACTCTACGGGAATCCGTAGAGTGTAGATGGTAGACCTGACCCCTGGGTTCGTGCGCGGGCGACGGCGTCGGGGAGGGTCTCGCCGCGAGCGAGGAGGGCGGTAACGGCGCCGCTCAGCCGATTGCCGGCGTTGGGTGAGAGCGCGAGGGGGGCGGAGTCGAAACGGTGCCAGGTCCTCCCGTCGAGGAGGCCGTCGAAGGTGCGGGCGGCGGGCGTGGCCCCGCCCAGCACGAGGACGGCGGACGGGCCGAGAGCCTGGACGCGGCGTGCCGCGGCCTTGACGTCGGCCTCCTCGCGGATCGGAAAGCCGGCGAGGGCTGAGGCCTCCGCTTCCCCGAGGACGACGAGCGCGGCGCCCGGAAAGAGGTCCCGGACGAACGCGTCGAGCGCGGCCGACCGGACGAGCTGGATCTCGGAGCTCGGGGCGAATCCGGGGTGGAGGACCCTTGGGGCCGGATGCGGGGCGAGCGCGCGGGCGACGGCCCGAACGGCAGGGGCGGAAGGGACGACCCCGACCTTCACGGCCCCGAACTGACTCGCCGCGAATGCTGCGTCGAGACCGGCCCGCAGGAGGGCTACGGGCACCTCCTGGACAGGGCCCGCGGAGCGCAGACCGCCCGCGGTCACTGCGGTAACGACGCCCGACCCGGCGACGCCGAGGGCACCGAAGGCGAGGAGGTCGGCCGCGAGGAGGCCTCCGATAGGGTCAGCGGCCGAGATCGAGAGGGCGGACGGCGCGGTCATTCCCGTCAGTTTAGGCTCTCCTCCTGCTATCCTCGGCGTCCGGAGGAAGACAGAAAGTGGCTGAAGATACGCACGCCCCGACTCCGCTCGCGGCCGGCGCCCCGGCCCCTCCGTTCACGCTTCCCGGGCGCTCCGGAAGCGTCGTCTCCCTGGCGGATTTCGCCGGGAAGGGACACGTCCTCGTCTACTTCTACCCGAAGGACGACACGCCGGGATGCACGAAGGAGGCATGCAGCCTTCGCGACGGCTTCTCGGACCTGCGCGCCGCCGGAGTGACCGTCCTGGGTATCTCTCCGGACGGCGAGGCGTCGCACGCGGCGTTCGCGGAGAAGTACGCGCTGCCGTTCGAGCTCCTGTCGGACGCCGACCACGCGGTGCACGCGGCGTATGGCGTCTGGGGGAAGACCCCCTGGGGGATCGGGACGATCCGCCGGTCGTTCCTCGTCGGTCCGGACGGCACGATCGTCCGTGTCTTCGACGACGTCGACGTCGAGCGCCACGCCGGGCAGGTCCTCGCGGCCATGAAGCCCACGCCGGTCGCCGAGGCCTTCGCCGCGGTCGAGGCCGCCGTGGAGGCAGCCGGGGCGGCCGTCTCGACCGCCGTCTCGGAGTCGAGGAAGGCCGTGAAGGGCGCGATGAAGTCGCCTGAGGTGAAGGAAGCGGTCGCCGCGGCGAAGAAGGCCGTCGCCGACGTGAAGAAGCAGCCGGCCGTGAAGAAGGCGGTCGAAACCGCCGGGAAGGCCGTTTCCGACGTGAAGGGCGCCGTCGCCGCGGCGAAGAAGAAGCCGGCGGTGAAGAAGGCGGTCGCGGAGGCGAAGAAGGCGGTCGCCGGGGCGAAGAAGGCCGTGGCGGACGTGAAGAAGAAGCCCGCCGTGAAGCGGGCCGTCGCGAAGGCGAAGAAGGCCGTGGCGGACGCGAGGAAGCGGCCCGTCGTGAAGAAGGCGGTGGCCTCCGCGAAGAAGGCGGTCGCCCGAGCGAAGACGGCCGCGGCGAAGGAGCCGAAGGGCGCGCTCGCGAGGCTCCTGGCGCTCGTGACGCCCGCGAAGGCGGCCCCGAAGGCGAAGACGGCCGCCCGAAAGAAGGCCGTGAAGAAGGCCTCTCCCCGCAAGCCGGCGCCGAAGAAGGCCGCGCCCGTCCGGAAGGCGACCTCCAAGCCGGCCGTCAGGAAGGCGACACCCGCCCGGAAGCCCGCGCCGAAGAAGGCGCCCCGGAGGAAGGCCGCCCGCCGCTAGATGGAGAAGGCCCCCGAGGAGACGTTCCGGGTCACCGACCGGGCCCTCGCGGCGCTGCGCGCCGCGGGGCTGGACCCTGCCCGGACGTTCGTCGTCGTCCAGCACGTCCTCGGATGCGGAGGGGCCGGCTACCGGCTCGTCTTCCGGGAGACTCCGCTCGACGGCGGGGTGATTCTCGGCGGGCCTGAAGGGCTCCGAATCTCTCTCGACGCATACTCCCGGCGCCGCCTCGAAGGGGCGGCGCTCGACTACGACCTCGAAAAGGAGACCGAGGGCTTCCGGCTGGACCATCCGGACGCGGCGTTCGCCGCGTTCTGCTGAGCCCGCCCGGCCCCGACCGCACGCATGTCCAAGGACAAGATCTCCCGGAAGGAACTGAAGGAAAACGAGCTCGAGCACGCTCTCGTCGAGGCCCGCGACTACGTCGTGAGCCACGAGACGACGGCCAAGAAGTGGACCGCGATCGTCGTCGGCGCCGTGGTCCTCGTCGGGCTCGTCTGGGGCGGCCTCGCGCTCCGCTCCCGGAGGCTGGACGCCCGTCTCTCGAAGGCGCTGGCGACGTTCGACGCGCCGCTCGCGACCGAGGGGGCGGGGACGCCTCCCGGGGCGACGGTCTACAAGGACGCCGCCGAACGGCTCGAGGCCGCGAAAGCGCTGCTCCGCTCGCTCGCGGACGACGCTCCCGGCTCGCGCGCGGGACAGGCGGCGCGCACGATGCTCCTCGCCCTCGAAGGGGGCGCCACGCCGCCGGCGCGGCTCGTCGACGGAGCCCGCGACCTCGCGAAGCGGTCACCGGGCTCCATCGTCTCGGGGGTCGCCGCGCTCGCCGGCCTCGAGGCCGACGCGGCCGGGGGCCGGGTCAAGGAGGCGATCTCCTCCGCGAAGGGCTACCTCGAGGCGGCGAAGCCCCCGCTTCCGAAGGACGTCCTCCTCTTCACGCTGGCACGTCTGTACGAGAAAGACGGACAGGCCGCCGAGGCGCGATCGAGCTACCAGAGGGTCGTCGCGGACTTCCCCGATTCCCCGCTCCGCTTCGAGGCGCAGCAGAAGGCCCAGTCGCTCTGATCCTCTCGAGCCCGGGGCGGCTCTCGGCCGCCCCGGGCCGTTCCGGGGATCTTCGAATCGACGCTTCGGAGCGGCCGGGAGCCTCGGTCTCGGGGTATCCTTCCCGGATCGCGATTTCCATCCGCCGCCAGGCGCCCGTCGCCGTCTCCGCGCTCCGGACCGATCCCGGAGCCGCGAAGGCCGCGGGGTGAGCCGCCGGCGGGCCCGGGGTCGCGGCAAAGAACCCCACGAGCTCTGACAGAGCCCTCAGGAGGCCTCCTTGGACCGTTTCACCGGTTTCATCGGACTCGCCGTCATCCTCTTCACCTGCTTCGCGCTCTCGCGGAACCGCAAGGCCATCCGCTGGGCGACGATCGTCTGGGGCGTCGTCCTCCAGTTCGCGCTGGGCTGGCTCGTCATCTCCTGGAAGGCCGGCGCCGACGCCCTCAAGTCGTTCTCCGACGGGATCACCGGGGCGATCGCCTACTCGGACGAAGGCGCCAAGTTCGTCTTCGGCTGGCTCGCCGACCCGGCGATCGGGGGCGCGATCTCGGCGAAGACTGGGATCGACTTCTCGCCGTTCCTCTTCGCGTTCAAGGTGATGCCGATCGTCATCTTCATCGCCTCGTTCTTCACGATCCTCTACTACCTCGGCGTGATGCAGCGGATCGTGCAGGTCTTCGCGGTCGTGATGACGAAGCTCCTCCGCATCTCCGGCGCGGAGTCGCTCGCGGTCTCGGCGAACATCTTCATCGGGCAGACCGAGGCGCCGATCATCATCGCGCCGTACATCCCGAAGATG
The DNA here is from genome assembly GCA_964636395.1 of uncultured Holophagales bacterium. Taxonomy (GTDB): domain Bacteria; phylum Acidobacteriota; class Thermoanaerobaculia; order UBA5066; family UBA5066; genus UBA5066. The sequence continues at coordinate 9,194 of CAZWRQ010000055.1, read as the reverse complement.
ACGAACTCCGAGCTCCTGACGATGATGACGGGCGGGATGGCGCACATCTCGGGCGCGGTCCTGCTCGCGTACGCCGCGATGGGGATCCCGGCGAGCTACCTCATCACGGCCTCGGTCATGGCCGCACCGGCGACGATCGTCATCGCGAAGCTGCTGCGCCCGGAGGTCGACACGCCGGAGACTTCGGGCGCCGTGAAGGTGAAGATCGAGCACGAGCACGCGAACGTCATCGAGGCGGCCGCGGGCGGCGCATCCCAGGGCGTCTCCCTCGCGATCAACATCGTCGGGATGCTGATCGCCTTCATCGCGCTCGTTTCGCTCTTCAACGGCCTCCTCGGCTGGGCCGGGACCTACATCGGCTTCCCGGCGCCAGGCCCCGGCGTCGACCCGGCCACGACCCTGTCGGTCCAGTGGCTCTTCTCGAAGCTCCTCTGGCCGCTCGCCTGGGTCATGGGCGTCCCGGCCGCCGACTGCTCGAAGGTCGCCCGGCTGATCGGCTTCAAGACCGTCATCAACGAGTTCGTGGCCTACGCCGAGATGACGAAGATCCCGCTCGCGGAGTGGACGGAGAAGGGGCGCCTGATCGCGTCGTTCGCGCTCTGCGGCTTCGCGAACTTCTCCTCGATCGGCATCCAGATCGGCGGCATCGGCGGCCTCGCGCCGTCGCGCAAGAGCGACATCGCCCGGCTCGGGCTCTGGGCGCTCCTCGGCGGATCGCTCGCGACGTTCATGAGCGCGACGATCGCCGGAATCCTCCTCGGCTGACGGAAGGAGACGAGCGATGGACCCGCGCTTCACCGAAACCGTCGAGTTCCTCCGGGCTCGGATCCCGGTCCCGCCCGTCGTCGGCGTCATCCTCGGCTCGGGCCTCGGCGATTTCGCCGCGGCGGTCGAGGACCGGGTCGAGATCCCGTACGGCGAGATCCCCGGCTTCCCGGCCTCGGCCGTCGTGGGCCACGCCGGGACGCTCGTCGCCGGGACGCTGGCCGGGATCCCGATCGTCGTCCTCGCCGGGCGGATCCACTACTACGAGGGGCATCCGATGTCGCTCGTCGTCACACCGGCCCGCGTCCTCGGCCTCCTCGGTTGCCGCGACGTCATCGTGACGAACGCGGCGGGGGGAATCGACACGCGCTTCTCCGCCGGCGACCTGATGCTGGTCTCGGACCACATCAACCTCTTCGGGACGAACCCCCTCATCGGCCCGAACGAGGACGCGCTCGGCGCGCGCTTCCCCGACATGTCCGACGCCTACCGCGCCGACCTGCGGGTGCTCGCGAAGGCCGTGGCCCGGAAGGTCCGTGTTCCCCTCCGGGAAGGGGTCTACATCGGCGTCACGGGGCCGTCCTACGAGACACCTGCCGAGATCCGCGCGTTCCGGGCGCTCGGCGCGAGCGCCGTCGGCATGTCGACCGTCCCCGAGGTCATCGCCCTCTCCCACATGGGCGTCGGCGTCCTGGGCGTCTCCTGCATCACGAACATGGCGGCCGGCGTCCTGAAGAAGCCGCTCCGTCACGACGAGGTCCTCGAAACGACGAGGCGCGTGAAGGACCGCTTCGTGCGGCTCCTCTCGGCCCTCGTCGAAGCGATGGGGAAGGGGCGCTCCTCCGACCGGCCCGTCGTGGAGCCGGCGCGGCGCGCGAAGAAGGCGCCGGGAAACGCTTCGAGGAAGGCGGCCCAGGGGCCGCGGCGGGGCGCGAAGCCGCCGGCACGGCGCAGGAAGGTGACCCGATGACGGCGAGGCCTCTCCCTCCGGCCGAGCGCGAGGCGCTCGTCGCCGCGGCCACGGCGGCGCGAGAGAACGCGTCCGCCCCCTACTCGCACTTCCACGTCGGCGCGGCGCTCCTCGCCGCGGACGGCCGGATCTTCGGTGGCTGCAACGTCGAGTCGTCGAGCTACGGCCTCACCTGCTGCGCGGAGCGGACCGCCGTCTTCAAAGCCATCTCGGAAGGTGTTCGCTCGTTCCGGGCCGTCGCGGTCGTGACGGGCGCCGACGAGCCGACCTCTCCCTGCGGCGCCTGCCGGCAGGTCCTCTGGGACCAGTGCCGGGACATCGCGGTCGTCATGGCGACGACGGGCGGGAAGCTGGAGGAGACGACCCTCGCGGCGCTGCTTCCGAGGGCCTTCGAGCTGTGAGGAGCGGAGCGATGTGGCGCGCCCTCGCGGGACTCCTCCTCCTCGCCCTCCCGGCTGCCGCGGCACCGGCCTCCGCGAAGAAGGCCCCGTGCGACCTCGTCATCGTCGCGGGCCACGCCCTCCCGATGAACGCGGGCTTCACCGTCCGCGGGGCGACGGCCGTCGCCGTCCGAGGCGGCGAGATCGTCGCCGTCGGCGACCCGGCGGCGATCGACGCCGCGTGGGCTCCGAAGCAGCGGATCGAGCGGAGGGACGCCGTCCTCCTCCCGGGCTTCGTGAACACGCACGGGCACGCCGCGATGAACCTCCTGCGCGGCATCTCGAACGACCAGCCGCTCATGGAGTGGCTCACGAAGTACATCTTCCCGGCCGAGGCGAAGAACGTCTCCCCGGAGTTCGTGAGGGCCGGCACCGACCTCGCCTGCGTCGAGATGATCCGGGGCGGGACGACGACGTTCGCCGACATGTACTACTACGAGTCCGACGTGGCGGCGTCCGTCGACCGCGCCGGCCTCCGCGGCGTCCTCGGGGAGACCTGGATCGACTTCCCGGTCCCCGGCCACGCGAACCTCGAGGAGACGAAGACGGTGACCCGGGCGTTCCTCGAGAAGTGGAAGGGGCACCCGCGGATCACGCCGGCGATCGCGCCGCACGCCCCTTACACGTGCAGCCGCGAGACGCTCAAGGCGGCCCGGGCGCTCGCCGACGAGTACGGCGCGCCGCTCCTGACGCACGTCTCGGAGACCTGGGACGAGCAGACGCAGCTGCGGGAGAAGCACGGCAAGAGCCCGACGGCCTGGCTCGACGAGGTCGGGTTCCTCGGGCCGCGGCTCTGCGTCGCCCACGGCGTCTGGCTCTCGCCGGAGGACCTCGCGACCCTCGCCGCGCGCGGAGTCAGCCTCTCGCACAACCCCGAGTCGAACATGAAGCTCGGCTCGGGGATCGCCCCGGTCGCGGCGGCCCGTAAGGCGGGCGTCGTCGTCGGTCTGGGGACCGACGGCTCGGCCGGCTCAAACAACGACCTCGACATGTTCGACGCCATGGACTTCGCGGGGAAGCTCGCGAAGGTCGCGGCCCTCGACCCGACGCCGCTCGCGGCGCCCGATCTCCTCCGGATGGCGACGATCGACGGCGCGAAGGCCCTCGGGCTCGACCGCCTCGTCGGGTCGATCGAGACGGGGAAGCGCGCCGACCTGATCGTCGTGGACCTCGCGAAGGCCCACGTGGAGCCCGTTTTCGACCTCCCCTCCACCGTCGTCTACGCCTCCCGCGCGGGAGACGTCTCGCTCACCGTCGTCGACGGGAAGGTCCTCTGGGACGGGAAACGGGTCACGACGCTCGACGAGGCGAAGGTCCTCGCCGCGGCGCGGGAGTGGCGGGGGAAGGTCCTGAAGTCGCTCGAGACGAGCGCGGAGAAGAGATGAGCCTCATCGTTCGGACCATCGTCAAGAAGCGCGACGGCGGCGAGCTGTCGGAAGGGGAGATCCGGGACTTCGTCGCCGGCGTCACGAACCGCACCGTGACCGACGAGCAGGCGGCGGCGCTCCTGATGGCGATCTGCTGCCGCGGGATGACGACCGCCGAGACGGCGGCCCTCACGTTCGCCATGATGAACTCGGGCGATACGTGGGACCTCTCGCCCCACGGGTTCGTCGCCGACAAGCACTCGACGGGGGGCGTCGGCGACAAGTCGACCCTCGTCCTCGCGCCGCTCCTCGCCGCCTGCGGTGTGAAGACCGGGATGATGTCGGGACGCGGCCTCGGCCATACCGGCGGCACGCTCGACAAGCTCGAGGCGATCCCCGGCTTCGTCACCGGCCAGTCGAAGGAGGCGTTCGACCGGCTCGTCGGCACCGTCGGCTGCGCCCTCATAGCCGCGACGGACACCGTCGCCCCTGCGGATCGGCGGCTCTACGCTCTCCGCGACGTGACGGGGACGGTCGAGTCGATCCCCCTCATCACGGCCTCGATCCTCTCGAAGAAGCTCGCGACGGGCGCCCACGCCGTCGTCTTCGACGTGAAGACGGGGAACGGCGCCTTCATGCAAGAGCCCGAGGACGCGCACACGCTCGGCCGGGCCCTCGTCGACACGACGCGCGCCACGGGGCGGAAGGCGAGCGGCTACGTCACCGCGATGGACCGCCCCGTCGGCGTGGCCGTCGGGAACGCGAACGAGGTCGAGGAGTCGATCCGCCTTCTCCGGGGGGACGGGCCGGCCGACCTCAGGGAGAACGTCCTACTCCTCGGCGCGGACCTCCTCGTCGCGGCGGGTGTCGCCGACTCGGAGAAGGAGGCGCGACGTCGCCTGAACGGGGCCCTCCAGGACGGGACGGCCCTCGAGACGTTCGGCCGCGTCATCTCCGAGCAGGGAGGGAACCCGGCCGTCTGCGACGACCTCTCGCTCCTCCCGCAGCCCGTCGCGAAGCACGAGGTGAAGGCCGCGGCCGCCGGAACGATCCGGCGCGTCGCGACCCGCGAGCTCGGGCTCCTCTCGATCGAGATCGGCTGCGGCCGCGCCCGCAAGGAGGACGTCGTCGACCCGGCGTCCGGGTTCCGGATCCTGAAGAAGACGGGCGAGGACGTCGCGGCGGGGGAGCCTCTCGCCGTCGTCGAGCTCGGCCCGCGGACCACGCTCCCGAAGGCCTACCTCGACAGGCTCGGGGCCTGCTGGGAGATCGGGGCGGCTGCCGGCGCCGAGCCGCCGCTGCCGTTCGTCGTCGAGAAGCTCTGACCTCGCACCCGCCCGGCGTCCCCGGTCCGCACCGCGGGACGCCGGCGCGCCGAGGCGTCAGCCGGCCGGGAGGCGGCGGCTCACGCCGGGGTGCGTATCACCCCGGCGGATCTGCTGCTCGTCGACGCTCCCGTAGCGCGCCTCGCAGAAGTGCCGGAGGATCGTCATGACGTTCGGCTGGCGCTCCGCGATCGACTCCAGGGCCGAACGGTCGAGCGCGAGCAGCTCGCACGGGGTCGCCGCTGTGATCGTGGCGCTCCGGGGCTTTCCGGTCAGGATCGAGACCTCGCCGAAGAAGGCCCCCTCGTACATCTCGCGGACCTTGTGGTAATGCCCGTCGGGGTCCTTCACGAAGGCCTTGACCGTCCCCGTCGTGAGGACGAAGAGGGAGTCTCCCGGCGCCCCCTCGGCGACGATGACGTCCCCGGCCTCGTAGGTGAGGAGCTCGAGCCCCTTGATGACCTCCACGAGCTCGTCGCTCGAGAAGTCGCTGAAGAGGGGGCTCGCGACCATCCCCTGCGCCGCTTCCTCGTCGACGGGGTGGAGGCTGCGCGGCGCCGTCTCGGCGGCGCCCTCCGGAGGCGCGCCGTCGTCCGCCTCGAAGTCGAGGACGAACGGCTCAGCGGCCGTCGGCTTCGCGACCGGAGGCTCGGGCGAGGGCGTCGGCGTGGTCTCCAGCTCGGTGCGCCGCCGCATGGCGCCCGCGCGGACGCGCAGCGCGAGCGTCGACTCGTCGTCCTTCTGGCGGACGAGCCGGGCCAGCTTCTCCTCGACCTTCGTGAGCGTCGGGTCGATCCGCTGGACCTTCTTCAGGACGGCGATCGCCTTGCCGACGAAACCCGAGGTCGCGTAGTCGTCGGCGAGCTTCCAAAGGAGCTCGACGGCCTCGTAGCTCTTCCCGTCCAGGGCCAGGACGTCCCCGAGCTGCTGCTTCAGGGAAGCGTTCGAGGGGTCCTTGGCGAGGAGGCCGCGGAGGACCTTCGCCGCGCGGCCGTAGTTGCGCTTCGCGATCAACTCGGCGACGTCGTCAGAGCCGGAGAGCCACGCGAACGCCATTCGATTCTCGCTCCGGGGCGACGGTAGGGCACCGTTCCGGCTGCTGTCAAGGCGGCGGAGCGCTACACTCCGGGAGGAACCGATGGCGAAGATCCTGGTCGTCGACGACGACGAGATGAACCGCGACATGCTCTCTCGCCGCCTTCTCCGGAAGGGGTACGAGGTGGCGCTCGCCGTGAACGGGGCGGAGGCGATCGAGAAGGCTCGCTCGGAGAGGCCCGAGCTGATCCTGATGGACCTCTCGATGCCGGTCCTCGACGGCTACGAAGCGACGAGAAGGCTGAAGGCGGACACGTCCACCTCGCGCATCCCGATCATCGGCCTGTCGGCGCACGCGATGGTCGGAGACCGCGAGAAGGCGCTCTCGGCGGGCTGCGACGACTACGACACGAAGCCGGTCGAGCTCCCGCGGCTCCTCGGGAAGGTCGAGTCGTTCCTCGGGGCGGGCTGAGGTCTCTCAGCGGCTGCCGGATAGCAGCGTCTCGAGGAAGGAGCGGATCTCCGGCGGGACCGACGTGAACCGGAGCCCGAATCCCTTCGTCCCCGTCCTCGGCGTGAAGACCTTGCCGTAGAGCTCTCCCGGGATCGTCCTCCCGTCGTTCCCGACGAAACGGAGCCGGAGGTTGCGGAACGCTTCCGGGCGCTCGCGCGCCTCGACCTCCGCCTCCTTCATCGACAGGCGTACGAGGAGCCCTTCGGACTCGGGGCCGTCCACCCTCTTTCCGGAGATCGTGGCGAATCGGACGGCGAGCGGTCCGTGGAGGGTGCAGAGGGGCTCCTCCCGTGCCGGGAGAAAGAGGTCGAAGCCCGCGGCCACGCCCCGGACGTCCCAGGCGGAGACCGGGTTCTCGAAGCCCTTCATCTGGACGACGACCTCGCTCCCGACTGAGAGCTGGCCCCCGCCCTCGCGCCGGGTCCGGTCGCTGACGAGGATCTGCCCGCCCACGGTGTACGACTCGATGCGCGCCGTCAGGTTCACGGGGCTCCCGACGACGCCGTACTTCGCCCGCTTGTCCGAGCCGATGTTCCCGACGACGACTTCGCCGGTGTGGATCGCGATCCCCATCTCGACCGACGGGAGCCCCTCGCGCCGGTTGAACTCGTTCACGCGCTCCATCGCCTTCTGCATCTCGACGGCGCAAGCGACGGCACGGAGGGCGTCGTCCTCCCTCTGGACGGGCGCTCCGAAGATCGCGAGGATCGCGTCCCCGATGAACTCGTCGATCGTCCCCTGGAACGACAGGAGGAGGTCGGCCATCGTCCCGAGGTAGTTGTTCAGGAGCTTGACGACCCGGTCGGGGGGGATGCGGTCCGCGACCTGGGTGAAGCCGCGGAGGTCGGACATCAGGAGCGTCACCTTCCGCGTCTCTCCTCCGAGCTTCAGCCCCTCGGGCGTCTGGAGAAGCCTTTCGACGACCTCGTTCGAGAGGTAGCGCCCGAACGTCTCGAAGATGAACCGGTTGCGCACCTCGAGGTCCTGCGCGAGCGACCCGATCCGGGCCTTCGCCCGGGCGAGGGAGAGCTGCGTGCCGACGCGGGCGAGGACGACGGGGAAGTCGAGCGGCTTCGTCACGTAGTCGTTGGCGCCGAGGCGGAGCGCGGTGACGACGTCGTTCGAGTCGTCCCGGGCCGTGGCCATGACGACGGGGAGGTCTGCCGCGTCGTGGCGGCCGCGCAGGTCCCGCAGGACCTCGAGGCCGCTCATCCCGGGCATCACGACGTCGAGGAGGACGAGGTCGAAGGGGACCTCCTCGAGGAGGCGAAGGGCTTCCGGGCCGCTCTCGGCGACCGCGATCGTGAAGCCGTGCGCCTGGAGGCGGCGGGAGAGCATCTCGCGGTTCTCCGCGTTGTCGTCGACGACGAGGAGGTGCGCCGGCTCGACGGGCTCGGCGACCGGGAGGTCGAGGTCGGCACGGCGAATCGGCCCGGTCACGGGTGGGACGTCGTGGAGCAGGCCCGGACCGGGATCGAAACCGGTCGCCTGCGGCTCGTCGTGCGGGAGGGCCGGCGGCGCGGCCTCGCCGGCGGCGGGAAGAAGCCTCTCCTGGAGCGTGTCGACCATCTCCAGGAGCCGGCGTGCGGCGTCCTGGATCTTCCCCAGGTCGGCGGCGCAACCCGTCTGGCCTGTCGCGATGGCGTCCTCCTCCACCATCTCCGCGTAGCCGAGGATCTGGTGGATGGGCGTCCGCATGTCGTGCCGCAGCTTGGAGAGGAGCTGCGGCGGCACGACCCGGTTCCCCGAGGCGAGCCGCGGCGCCGCTTCCTCCTCCGCGAACGCCTTCTCGAGCAGGTCCTCGTCCGACATCGAGCGACGAGTGTAGCGCCGCCCGATGGGCGGACGCGGAGCGCGGCGATATACTTCTCCGCACGGAACGCGAGGAGCCGGAAGCGCCGTGAACGGGCTTTACCAGGAGCTGCTGCCGCTCGGACGGGAGGGCGTCGTCCCCGCGGGGGACGAGCTCTGGCAGGAAGGGGCGAAAGGCGACAACGTCGTCCTCCTCGTCGAGGGGACGTTCGAGGTTCTCCAGTCCTCTCCCTCCGGCGAGCCGATCGTCCTTCGGCTCGCGCGCGCCGGGGACGTCCTCGGCGAGATGGCCTGCCTCGACGGCGGTGCCCGGTCGGCCGGCCTCCGGGCCGCGACGGACTGCCGCATACGGACGATCCCGGCGGAGGAGTTCCGGGACTTCATCCGTCTCCGGCCGCACCTGATGGAGGAGCTCTTCCGGATCGAGTCGCAGAGGATCCGGAACCTCTCCCGGATGGTCTCCCAGAGCCAGCATCGCGCCATCACCGACAGGCTCACCTCGCTCTACAACTACGGGTTCTTCATCGAGCGCCTCGACCTCGAGCTCGAGCGCGCCGTGCAGATGCGCGACGCCGTCAGCGTCGTCCTCTTCGACATCGACCACTTCAAGGCCTACAACGACACGCATGGCCATCCCGCGGGGAACGTCGTCCTCGTGCAGGTCTCCGACCTCCTGCGCCGGACCGCGCGGAGGGGCGACATCGTCGCCCGGTTCGGTGGCGAGGAGTTCGTCGTCCTCCTCTACGGCGCCTCGCGGCGCGAGGCGCTGCAGGTGGCGGAAGCCGCCCGCGCGCGGGTCGAGGCGACCGCCTTCGCGGGAGGGGAGACCCAGCCGCTGGGGCGCGTGACGATCAGCGGCGGGGTCGCGTGCTTCCCTTCGGACGCGCGGGGCGCGACCGACCTCCTGAAGGCGGCCGACGTCCGGCTCTACAAGGCGAAGGGCGCCGGCCGGAACCGCGTCGAGTC
>CAZWRQ010000054.1:0-22552 GCA_964636395.1 uncultured Holophagales bacterium | reverse complement strand
CTCCTCCCCTCCGCAGCCGATTCCGCGACGACCTCCCCGGCCTGGGAGCACCCGAACTTCGACTACAGCAACGTCGGCGGCGGCCGGGGAGCCCCCGCCGCGCCTGGACGGGCGCTTCCCCCGGCGAGCGGCCCCGCCCTGGGCGTCCGGCGGGACGCCCTCCTCCAGAACGAGGTCGAGGCGCTCGACGTCGTCGCCTCGGCGACCGGAGGCGTCGCCCTCGTCGGCTCCGGGAACGTCGGCCGCCTCGTGGAACGGGTCTCGCGCGACCTGCAGTCGTGGTACTCCCTCGGCTTCCCGTCGAAGCCCGGGACGGGTCGCACGGCCTCGGTCTCCGTCCGGGTCAAGGGACGGGACCTGACGGTCCGGACCCGCCGCACGATCGTCGAGAAGAGCGTCGAGGAGCAGATGTCGGACCGTGTCCTCGCGCACCTCTTCCAGCCGGACGAGCGCTCGCGCATTCCGATCTCGGCGAGCATCGTCGCCTCGACTCCGGGGAAGGGGAAGCACGTCCTCCGGCTCGAGGTTCGGATCCCGATCGAGGCTCTCGCCCTCCTTCCTACCGCGAAAGGCGTCCAGGGGGTCTTCTCGGTCTTCGTGGCGTCGGTCGCCCCCGAGGGGGACTTCTCGACGGTGACGCGCCTGAACCAGCCGTTCGAGATCCCTGCGAAGGACCTGGAGACCGCCCGGGCCGGGCACTACACCTACGAGCTCGACGTCGTGGAGAAGAGCCCCGAGGCCCGGATCGCCATCGGCATCTGGGACGAGAAGTCGAACGAGGCCGGCTTCGCCGTCGTCACGCCGCCGCGCTCCTGAGCCGCGGGGCGCTACCATCTCCCGGATGAACGCCGAGCTGACCGCGATCGCCCGCGCCTGGCGGGCCGCCGACCCCGACCCCGAGACCGCGAACGAGATCGACCGCCTCCTGGAAGCGCGCGACGTAGTGGCCCTCGAAGACCGCTTTCGGGCGGAGCTGGAGTTCGGCACGGCCGGCCTCCGCGGGCTCCTCGGCGCCGGGCCGAACCGCATGAACCGCGCCGTCGTCCGGCGCGCCACGGCGGGGGTCGTCCGCCACCTCCTCGCGAAGGTCCCCGACGCCGCACGGCGCGGCGTCGTCCTCGCCCGCGACGCCCGCCGCGGGAGCGACTCGTTTGCGCTCGAGACGGCCGGCGTCCTCGCCGGTCACGGCATTCGCGTCTTCTACTTCGTCGACCGCGCTCCGACGCCGCTCGGCGCCTTCGCGGTGAAGGCGCTCGGCGCGGCCGCCGGCGTCGTCGTCACGGCGAGCCACAACCCGCCCGAGTACAACGGCTACAAGGTCTACTGGGAGAACGGCGCCCAGATCATCCCGCCCGTCGACGCCGGGATCGCCGGAGAGATCGCGAAAGCCGGAGCGGCGAACGCACTCCCATTCCTCCCGCGCGCGGAGGCCGAGGCGCGGGAGCTCTTCGTCCCGCTCGGCGAGGAGATGGAGGAGCGTTACCACGCGGCGATCGCCGGCCTCGCCCTCCATCCCGGCGAAGGGCGCGACCTCCGGATCGTCTACACGGCGATGCACGGTGTCGGCGCCCGCTTCACCCTCGCGGCGCTCGGGCGCGCCGGCTTCGGGAACGTCCACCCCGTCGCGGAGCAGAACGAGCCTGACGGCGCCTTCCCCACCGTCGCGTTCCCGAACCCCGAGGAGAAGGGGGCTCTCGACCTCGCCCTCGCGCTCTGCGAGGAGACGCGGGCCGACCTCCTCCTCGCGAACGACCCCGACGCCGACCGCCTCGCCGCCGGTGCACGAGACCGGCAGGGACGGATGAGGGTCTTCTCCGGCAACGAGATCGGCGTCCTCCTCGGCGCCTACTGCCTGAAGGAACGGCGTCCGAAGCCGGAGAGGCCGCTCGTCGTGACGACGATCGTCTCGTCGAGCCAGCTCGGGAAGATCGCGCGGGACCTCGGCGCCGCCTCCGCCGAGACGCTCACCGGCTTCAAGTGGATCGAGAACCGCGCCCTGGAGCTGGAGCGGACCGAGGAGCGGATGACCGTTTTCGGCTACGAGGAGGCGCTCGGCTACTCCGTCGGAGACGTCGTCCGCGACAAGGACGGCATCTCGGCCGCCCTCGTCTTCGCGGACCTCGCCGGCTGGTGCCGCGCGCGCGGCGTCACGGTGTGGGACTACCTCGAGGAGATCCAGCGGGAGCACGGGCTCTTCCTCTCCGCTCAGAGGAGCGTGACGATCCCCGGCGCCGAGGGAGCCGCGACGATCGCCGCGATCATGGACGGCTTCCGCGCCCGGCCGCCCGCCGCGGTCGGGGGCCTCGCCGTCGCCGAGACGCGCGACTACCGGGCGGGGGTCCCGGGCCTTCCGAAGTCGAACGTCGTCGCGTACCTCCTCGACGGGGGCTCGCGCGTCACCCTCCGCCCGTCGGGGACCGAGCCGAAGATCAAGTACTACTTCGAGCTCGTGGAGGCGCCGCGTGCCGGCGAGCCGATCCCGTCCGCGATCGTTCGGGGAGAGGAGCGCCTGGCCGCGCTCGTCGACGACTTCGTCCGGCTCGCCGTCGACCGGGGCCAGCCCGCGTAGCCGCTACGCGACGCCGAAAACGGCCTTCGCCGTGCCGCAACCCCACCTGGTCTGGAGGATCGCGCCCGCCTGGACGGCCGGCAGCGAGTAGGCCTCGCCCGCCCACGGATCGCAGGCGACGCACGCGTCGCCCCACTTCGTCGGGTCGTCGCCGCTCCCGGGCTTCCGCCCGACGGCGACGAACGCGTGCTTGCCGTTCGTCAGGTGCATCCACGCGAGCGGCCTCACGCCGCGGTCGAGGAGCCAGACGAAAGCGGTGATGCTCTGCTCGTTGCAGTTGCCCGCCTTCGTCCTCAGCGTGATCTCGTAGATCTGGCGGAAGCGCGAGAGGTAGTCGGACGCGGCCTCCCCCGTCACCTCCCCCTTGATCTGCATCGCGCGGTTCGCTCCCGTCAGGAGCGGAAGGAACGCCGTCATCCCGCCGAGCACCGTGTCGAGGACCCCGGGGTCCGGGCCCTCGATCTTCTTCCGGTTCTTCTTCCAGCTCTCGAGGTAGTCCGAGGGCCGGTTCGAGGCTCCGAACGGCACCATCGCCTTCACCCAGGCGACGGCCTCCTTCGAGACGGCGAGGTAGTTCGTGGTGTCCGAGGCCATGTCCGCTCCTTTCGGCGACGCTCCCCGCAGAGCGTCCCGAGCTCGTGTCGATCCGCCGAGGAGCCACACACCCGCCCGCGTCCCGCGGGACACGGTTCCGGGCCGATGCTCGCTCGATCTGAGACGAATACGCGGAAACGGCGACGTGGGTTCCGTGCGCCCTGTCACCGAAGCGTCGGAGTCGTCCTTCCCCGCAACCTCACCCGAGGTGGTCGGAGAACTCCTCCCACTCGCTCTCGTTCCACCACTCGGCCTCCACGCCGCGACACGTCGTGCCGAACGACGGGCAGACGACGCAGCCCTCGCCGCGCACGCCCGGATCGGGCTCGGCCGGCCAGACGGCCGCGAGCCGCTCTCCCTCCGCACGCGCCGAGAGCTCCTCGGCCGACGGCGTCCGCCCGTGCAGCTCGAGGACGTTGACCTGCGCGAGCCGGACCTCGCTCTCCGGGATCAGGACCGAGTTCTCCGCGTCGATGTGGCGGCCGAGCTCGGCCGTGTACGCGACGACGAGGGCGACGAGCCGGCGCCCCTCCTCCTCCGTGAGCACCGGGCGGTCGAGGAGCGGGTCGAACGCGTCGATCTTCGCCGCCATGTCGTGGTGCTGCTCGACGAACGCGGCGAGCGGCCCGCGTTCGAGGGCGAGCTCCGCCCTCTCCGCGAGCGCCGGGAAGAGCGTCTCCTCCTCGCGCGCGTGATGCCACGCCCCGGCCCAGAGCCGGAGGAACCGCCGGAAGGCGGCCCCGTCCGAGGGGTCGCCCTCGCCCCGGGCGCGCGCCGCCGCGAAGCTCCGGAGCGAGGCCGCAACGCGGTCGATCAGGACGTGCTCGGTGCGTAGCTCGTCGAGGAAGATCACGTCAGCCGAGCTCGGCCCGGAGCGCGTCGACGAGCGCGACATACTTCTTCATCGCCTCGTCCTTCCCGGTCCCCCTTACCTTCCCCCAGGCGTCGAACTTCGCGCGCCCCTTCAGGTCGAGGAGGCCGGGGCGGCTCCCCGTCACATCCCCCTCGGTCGCCTGCTTGTAGAACGCGTAGAGCTCGAGGAGCTGGTCGTTCGTCGGCCGCTTCGTCAGCTGCTCGACCCGCCCCTTCGCCTCCGCGAACCGCTCCGCCAGGGGTCTCTCCTTCTTCGTCGCCATCGTCCCCTCCCGCAGCCGCCCCCGACGGGGTCACCCTCGATGGGCCTCCCCCCGATGGGGCCAGGCGTGAAATCGTGTATTAACGACGATTTCCGCCCGTTTCGTCCTGGATCGTGCCGCGAAGATAGCAGAGTCGAGCCTCCGCGCAGGGGGAATGCGCCGTTCCGGGCCGCCTCACGGCGGCCCGGAACGGCCGGCATCGCTTCAGCGAAGGCGTATCGCGAGAGCGCCGGCCGCGGCGAGGAGGCTGGCGAGAAGGACGCCCCCGAACGCCCCGAGGCAGGGCACGGACGCCGGCTCCAGGAGCGCGAACGCCGCGTTCACGGTCCGCGCCTCCGTCATCGGCACGACACACGTCGCTGCCGTCCCGCTGCACGGCCCCCCGCTCCATCCGGCGAACGTGGAGCCGGATTGCGGAGCCGCGGTGAGCGTGACGAGAGAGTTCTGCGTGTAGCTCTCCGCGCAGTCGACGCCGCAGGCGATCCCCGGCAGGTCGCTCGAGACCGTCCCCGTTCCGCCTCCCGAACGAGTCACCGTCAGGGCGACCGGCGTGGCCGCCGTGTCGAGGAAGTAGAACGTCACGTTCCGCGCGCCGGCCATCGTCACCGCACAGGTCGCCGCCCCGGGCACGCACGGGTCGCCAGTCGTGCCCGCCCAGCCCGCGGCGGGCGCGGGGCTGAGAGTCACCTGAGCGCCGGCTGCGAACGAGAAGCCGCAGGTCGGCGCGCAGTCGATCCCCGCGGGAATGGAGATCACGCTCCCAGGCCCGACGATCGTGACGTTCAGCATGTCGCCACCGGGCGCGGGCGCGATCTCGAACCGCGCCGTCACCTCTCGCGTCGCGCTCATCGTGACGGCGCACGCTCCGAGCCCCGAGCAGCCTCCCCCGCTCCACCCCGCGAAGACCGAGCCCGCCTCGGGCAGCGCCGTGAGGGAGACGACGGTGCCCGCGCCGTAGACGTCGCTGCACTCGCTTCCGCAGGCGATCCCGAAATCGGCCGAAGCGACGGCCCCGGTCCCCGGGCCGGACCGGACGACCGTCAGGGCGTACAGGTCCGTCGTCCCCGTCTCATAGGCGCCGATGTCGGCCGCGCTGCCGACGACGCGCGGGAAACCCTCCCCGCGCTGGTCCCAGGAAAGGCCCTGGGCATTGGTCCCGGCGTCGACGGCCGGCGAGCCGACTCCCGGTCGCCGAGTCCGCGTCGGACCGCCGTTGTCGACGATCGAGGCGAGAAGCGGGTCGACGCCGAAGAGGCTCGAGACCGTGCTGTCGATCCCGGCCGCCGCAGCGCTCGCGTGCGCCTGGAAGAGGCTGTGGTCGGCCGTGACGCTCGCGTTCGCGGCCGGAGAGAGGTCGTTAGGCGAACCGCCCGACGTGTTCCCCGCGAAGACGCTGCTGCTGATCGTGAGGCTGGAGAAGTCGGGGGCGGCCAGGCTCGTGAAGAGGATCGCTCCCCCCCCACCCTGGACCGTCGAGTTCCCCGCGAAGGTCGAGTTGTATACCTGAAGACCGGTTCCGGCGCCGAGCCCCACGAAGGCGATCGCGCCGCCACCGTCGTTGTTCGCGCCGTCGACGGTGACGTGGTTGTCGGAGAAGGTCGAGTTGACGATCCGCCGGGTCACGGCGCCGGAGCCGAGGATCCGGATCGCGCCCCCGCCGTCGCTCTCGGCCGAGTTTCCCCAGAACAGGCTGTCCTCGACGAGGAGCGACCCCGACGACTGGACGGCGCCGCCTCCGTTGCCGCCCGCCGTGTTCCCGACGAACTCGGACCTGCGAATCGTCAGGGAGCCGGAAGCGTAGATCGCGCCTCCCTGCGCGTTCGGATCGCCGCTCGCCCAGCCGTTCCCTTCGAAGACGCAGCCGTCGATCTCGATGACGGACTCGAGCGGTTCCGGACCCGTCGCCCCATATCCCTCGATCGCGCCGCCATAGAGGTATCGGAACGAGCGGACCGTCGCCCCGCGAAGGACGAGCCGGTTCTGAACGTCGGCCGATCGGTTCAACCGGAAGAGACCCGTGACCGTGCCGTCCCCCTCGATCGTGAGGAGCTTCGGGCCCGGTCCCTCGATCGTCAGCTCGCCGACCACGTCCATCCGGGGCGCGACGAGAGCGATCGTGGCCGGCCACGCGAGCCTCGAGAAGGCGATCGTGTCGGGGCCGGTGCTCGCGTTCGCGTCGGCCACCGCCTGTCGGAGCGACCCGGGGCCGCCGTCGGCCGTCGTGGTCACGAGGAACGTCGCCGCCGGAGCGGACGTGGCCATCATCGCGAGCGCTGTGAGCACTCCGGTCAGGAGCAGAGGGCGCATCTGTTCAGGTCCTCCTTCGATATGCGGGCACACCGCGACCCGCCGGGGGTGACTGTTTCCTGCAAAGTAGCCGATCCGACCGCAGGGCGCAAACGAGCGATCGAATTCGCCCCCCGGACGGGCGTGAGCCGGTCGCGGCCGCGCCCCTCCGGGCGCAGGCCCTCGTCCGCCGCGCGTCGGCGGAGGAGCGCGCGTGCGCCGGGACCTATCGGCGCGGCGGCATCGGGCGTTCCCGCCGCACCAGGACCTTCCGTCCCCGCAGGGTCGTCCGGCGGAGCGCCTCGATGACGGCGTCCGCCGACTCCCCGGGCACCTCCACGAGCGAGAAGCGGTCGGCGATCTCGATCGCCCCGATCGCGCGCGACGGGAGCTTCGCCTCGTTCGTGATGGCGCCGAAGAGGTCGGCGGGACGGATCCCCGCGTCGCGGCCGGCCCCGACGAAGAGGCGCACCGCTCCCGCGAGCCGCGGCCCGCGCCGGGCCGGGAAGGGACCCGGGGCGGGACCGTCGCCGCGCGGCGCGAAACGGGGCCGTTCCGGTGGAACGGGGATCGCCGGGATCTCCTCGTCCTCACCCGGCGACCCCGCAGCCTCGTGCGCCAGCTTGACGCCCGCCGCCGCGACGTCGAGGAGGTCGAACTCGTCGGCGAGCGACTCTACCGCGACGCGGAACGTGTCGAGGCCCCCCCCCAGGATCGTCTCCCGGAGCGAGGCGCGCGTCAGCTCGAGGCGCCGCGCCTTCAGGTCGGCGACGGTCGGCACCGTCGCCCTCTCGATCTTCTTCTTCGTGAGCCGCTCGACGTTCGCGAGGAGCCACTGTTCGCGAGGCTCGTAGAACGTGATCGCGCTCCCGGCGCGACCCGCCCGCCCCGTCCGCCCGATCCGGTGGACGTAGGCCTCCGCCTCGCTCGGGACGTCGAAGTTGAAGACGTGCGAGACCTGCTCCACGTCCAGGCCGCGGGCCGCCACGTCGGTCGCCACGAGGAGGTCCGCGGAGCCCGAGCGGAACCGCTTCATCACGCGGTCGCGCTGCTCCTGAGAGAATCCGCCGTGGAGCGCTTCCGCGCGTCGTCCCCGCGCGTTCAGCTTCTCCGAGATCTCGTCGACCTCGGTCCGGGTCCGGCAGAAGACGATCGCGGAGGTCGGGTCCTCGAGGTCGAGGACCCTCGAAAGCGCGGCGAGCTTGTGGGCCCGCGGCACGACGTAGGCCGTCTGCTTTACCCGCCCCTGGCCCTCCGGAGCCGTTCCCATCGCGCGGGACGCTCCGAGCTTCAGCTCCGTCGGCGAGGAGAGCCGGCGCGCGGCCAGCACCGCGATGCGCGGCGGGAACGTGGCAGAGAAGAGCGCCATCGGGCGCCCGTCGGGCGTCGCGTCGAGGATCGCCTCGAGGTCCTCCGCGAAGCCCATGTCGAGCATCTCGTCCGCCTCGTCGAGGACGACGAGCTTCACGTCGGCGAGCGCGAGAGTCCCGCGCCGGACGTGGTCGAGCGCTCGGCCCGGCGTCGCCACGACGACGTCCACTCCGCGCTCGAGCGCCCGGAGCTGAAGGCCCATCGAGGAGCCGCCATAGACGGCGAGGACCCTGACCCCGGCCTGCTTCCCGTAGCGGTGGACCGCCTCGGCCACCTGCATCGCGAGCTCGCGCGTCGGGACGAGGACGAGGCCGAAGACGCCCCGTCGCGCTCCCCCCTCCCGCACGAGCCGGTCGAGCATGGGAAGGGCGAACGCGGCCGTCTTGCCCGTGCCGGTCGCGGCCTGCGCGAGGAGGTCGCGCCCTTCGAGCAGGATCGGGATCGCCTGCCGCTGGACGGGCGTGGGCTCCTCGTAGCCGAGGGCGGAGAGCGCGGCGAGGAGGCGGGGGTCGAGGCCGAGGGAGACGAAGCCGGGCTGTTCGGCCTCCTCGCCGTCGGCGGGTCGTTCGGGCGTGTCGCTCACGCCCACATGCTACCCCCTCGCTCAGCGGGCGTACGGAGAGCCGGCCCTCCAGGGGACCTTCCCGCCGCGGGCGCCGATCTCCTCGACGGCGAGCTCGACGAACCGCGCCAGCTGTGCCGTTCCGGTCAGCTCCCACGACGGGTCGAGCTCGTCGCTCGGGCGGTGATAGCGCTTCGCCCGGTACTCCTCGCGCCGCGCGAGGCCCGTGCCGGGCGGCGTTCCGGCGAGGTCGTCGCCGAGGTCGATCCAGATGCCGGGCACTCCTGCCTTGGCGAAGGAGAACTGATCCGAGCGGTAGAAGAAGCCCTGGTCGGGCGCCGGCTCGGGGGCGATCCGGAGGCCCTCCTTCTTCGCCACCGCCTCGACGACCGCGCCGAGCGCGCTCTCTGAGCCGCCGATGGCGACGACGTCGCGCGCCGGCCCCCAGACGGCCGACATCTCGAGGTTCAGGTTCGCCGCGATCCGCGCGAGCGGCACCGGCGGCGTCCGGGCGAAGAGGTCTGAGCCGAGGAGGCCCGCCTCCTCGGCCGCCGGCGCGAGGAAGAGGACGTCGACCGGAAGCTCCCCCGCCCTGGCCGCGATCCGCCGCGAGAGCGCGAGGAGCACCGCGAGCGCCGAGCCGTTGTCCATCGCGCCGTTGTAGATGCCGTCGCCGTTCTCGGGCGTCCCGACGCCGAGGTGGTCGTGGTGGGCGCTCACGACGACGACCGGAGCCGAGCCCGCCGGCCCCTTCCCGGGGACGATCCCGGCGACGTTCCCCGAGACGACCGACTCGTAGCGGGGCGCGGCGTGCGCCTCGAGCTTCAGGGCGAGCGGAATCGGCCGGAAGCCCCGCTTCCCGGCGGCCTCGCGGAGCGACTCGAGCGTCACGCCCCCCGCCCGCACGGCGCGCGTGGCTTCCGCCTCCGTCAGCCAGCCCTCGAGCGAGAGGGCCGCCGCGTCGGGGGCATACGCGACGGTCCTCGTCCAGCCGTTCCGGACGACCTCCCAGCCGTAGCCGGCCCCCACGCGCGTGTGGACGAAGACGACCCCCGCGGCGCCGCGCTTCGCGGCGACCTCGAGCTTCGTTCGCCACCGGCCGTGATGAGTGAGGGTCGGGCCGGCGAAGAGGGCCGGGTCGTCGCCGCCCGGCTCGCCCGACAGCAGGAGGAGCAGCTTCCCCCGGACGTCGGCCCCCTCGAAGTCGTTCCAGCCCCACTCCTTCGCTTCGATCCCGTAGCCGGCGAAGACGACGTCGGCCGAGACGCTGCCGGCCGACTCCGGGCGCGGGAACGCGAGGACGAAGTCGTCGCCGAACCGGCCGGCCGGGGCCGCGGCCGCCGCGCCCGTCCACGAGAGGGTCGTCTTCGGATCGGGCACGACGATGCGGATCGGGACCGCCTGGCGATACGAGGCCCCGAAGGCCGGCGCGAGGCCGTTCGCCCGGAAGACGGACTCGATGTAGGCCTGCGCCAGGCCGTCGCCTCGCGTCCCGGGGGCGCGCCCCTCGAGGAGGTCGTCGGCGAGGAACCGGATGTGGGCGTCGAGCTCGGCCGGCGAGACGGGCGCGGGAGAGGCCGCGCGGGCGGGGCGAGCGGGGAGGACGGGGAGGAGGAGGCCGAGGGCGAGAGCGGAAACAACGGCGATTCGACGCACGGGACCTCGAGTATAGATGCGGCGCGCTCCCCGCCCGGAGTCAGTCCTTCGTGTACATCTCCTCGATCCGGTCCCTGTAGAGCTCGGCGGCGGCCCGACGGCGCACCTTCTGCGTCGGCGTCATCGAGCCCCCTTCCACGGAGAACTCCTTCGTCAGGAGCGAGAACCTCCGCACCTTCTCCCACGGCGCGAGGTCCTTCGTCCTCTCCTCGATCGTCCGCTTGATGAGGTCGAGGACCCGCTCGTTCCGCACGAGGTCGTCCCGGCCCGAGAAGGAGATCCCTGCGGCCCGGGCCCACTTTTCGAGAGCCTCGAACGCCGGAACCACCAGCGCCGTGACGTAGCTGCGCCCTTCGCCGATGACGGCCACCTGCTCGACGAGCGGGTCGGCCCCGATCGTCGTCTCGACGTGCTGCGGGGCGACGTACCTCCCGCCCGCCGTCTTGATCAGGTCCTTGATCCGGTCCGTGATCTTCAGCGTCCCGTCCTCGCAGATCTCCCCGGCGTCCCCCGTCCGGAACCAGCCGTCCCGGAAGACGGCCGCCGTCTCCTCCGGCCGGTTCCAGTAGCCCTTCATGACGGTCCGACCCTTCACGAGGACCTCCCCCTCCTCCGAGATCCGCACCTCGACCCCCGGGAGCGGCGAGCCGACGGTCCCGACGTGGAACCGCGACGGGTCGTGGCACGTCACGGTGGCCGTCGTCTCCGTGAGGCCGTAGCCCTGGCAGACGAAGACGCCGACGGAGTGGAAGAACTCCTCGATCTCGGGGGCGAGCGGCGCCCCGGCGCACGGGAAGAGGCGCGGGCGGCCGCCGAACGCGGCCCGGATCTTCGCGAGGACGAGCCGGTCCGCGAGCGCGTGACGGAGGGCGAGGACCTGCGGCACGCTCTCGCCGGCCCGCCTCCGGAGGCTCACCGCGTGTCCGGTCCCGATCGCCCAGCGGAAAAGCGCCCGCTTCGGCGCAGACGAGCTCCGGACCTTCTCCTGGATCTTCGTGTAGGCCTTCTCGTAGAGGCGCGGGACGGCGCACATCAGCGTCGGCCTCACCTGCGGGAGGACCTCGGAGACCTTCTTCGGGTCCTCGCAGTAGGCCGTCACGGCCCCGCGATAGAGGATGTAGAACGTCCACGCCCGTTCGAAGATGTGGCTGAGCGGAAGGAAGCAGAGGGAGACGTCGTCCGGACCGATCGGCGGGAGCCGGAGATCGTGATACGTGCACGTGACGGTGAACGCCGAGTGCGGGAGCATGACCCCCTTCGGCTCGCCGGTCGTCCCCGAGGTGTAGAGGAGCGTCAGGAGGTCGTCCGGCGTCGCGCGGGAGAGCCGCGCGGCGACCTCGTCCTCGAGCTTCGCCGCGCGCCCCCGCGCGAGCGTCTCCTCGAATCCCGCGAAGAGGCCCCCGGCGGGAAGCGCCCCCCCGCCGAAGACGACGACCCGCTCGAGCGGCACGCCGGCCTCGATCGCGCAGACGACCTTCGTCAGCGGCTCGCCCCCGTCGACGAAGACGAAACGCGCGCCCGAGTCCTTCAGGATGAACGCCACCTGGCTCGCGCTGCTCGTGGCGTGGATCGGGACCGAGACGCCCCGGACGCGGAGGATCGCGAGGTCGGCCATCGTCCACTCGGGGCGATTCGCGGCGAGGATCGCCACGCGGTCCCCCTCGGCGACGCCCGCTTCGACGAGGGCGGACGAGAGGTCCCGGACTTTCCCCGTCAGCTCGCGCCACGAGACGTCCCGCCACTGGCCCGCGTCGAGGTACCGGAGCGCCGTCCCATCTCCGCGCTCGCCGAGCTTTTCGTCCATCACGTGGGCGACGTGACGGGCCTCGATCCCGGCGGCCGGCGAGGCCGAAACGGACGAGGAGCGGGGAGCCGGAGAGGAGGCGATCTGAGGGGCTGCCATCCCGCCGATCGTACCGCGCGAACTGGCGGGAGGACGAGATGAAGGCCCGGCCTACCGGCGGTGGATGCGATCTCCGGCCGTCGCGGCGGGAACGAGGTCCAGGCGGCGCCCGTCGGCACGGGCGAGGCGTTATGGGGCCGTTCCGATCGGCTCGGTGATCCGCGCGGGCGAGCCGGCCGGTACGACGTAGACGGGAGTCGGCTTCGCGAGGACCGCCGAGGTCAGCGGCTCGTTCTGCAGGTGCGGGTCGAGTTCTGCCGGCGCGCTGTGGATCGCGGCGCGGGCCGCTCGCTGGCCGCGACTGCGACGAGGCACGCGGCGATCGCCCGGCTCATCGCGTCCGGCCGATGCCTCGGCCGGGAAGCCTTCGGTCGAACCGGGGCTCGAACCGGACCTCCTTGCGCAAGCCGTAGACGTCGTAGAGCCCGGCGATCGGCAGGAGGTAGAGGTCGCCCATGACGACCCGCATCGCCCGCTGGAGCAGGTCCCGCCGGCGCCGGAGGTCGAGCGCCGCGGAGGCCGACTCGATGAGCGCGTCGGCCGCGGGATTCGAGTAGCGCGAGTGGTTCGTCGTGCCGTAGCCCCGCACCTCGTCCCGGGTGTGTACGAAGCCGTCGAGGACGTCGCTCGCCTCGGCCGTCTGGGCCACGACGCCGCCGAAGTAGAAGTCGACCGCGCCGCTCCGGATCTTCGGGTGGAGCTCGGTCCAGGGTGTCACGCGGGGCGTCGCACGGATACCGACCTCGGCGAGCTGGCGCGCGAGGACGTCGCCGCGCCGGCCCGGGCGATGCTCGAGGACGAGGTCGAGGCCGCCTGCGAACCCCGCCTCCTCGAGGAGGCGCCGCGCGCGCGGAAGGTCGCGTGCCGTCGCCTTCAGGTCGGGGGCGAAGCCGAAGACGCCTGGCACGCAGAGCTGGCCCGCCGGCTGGCCGATACCGCCGTGCGCCTCGGCGAGATACGCGGTCCGGTCGAGCGCGAGGTCGATCGCCTGCCGGACGCGGCGGTCCCGGAACGGCGGCGCCGTCGGCGAGAGCCGCAGGTACTCGACGGTCGAGCCCGGCTGCGCGATTGGCCGGCAGCACTCGGACGCCTCGACCTGCGCCACGTCGTTCTCCGCGAGGTCCGCGGCGACGTCGACGTCCCCTGTCAGGAGCCTCTGAAGCCGGCCGCCCGGGTCTCCGTCCACGACGAACGTCAACGGAAGGAGGCGGCCCCGGCGCCAGTCGTTCGCCGCCGGCACGAGCTCGACGGCCTCTCCGGTCGCCCGCGCGAGCCGGTACGAGCCGGTACCGACCGGGTCGACGATCTCGGGCGGGGCGTTCGCCGGAACGATGGCGATCGCGGTGAGCTTCGCGAGAAACGCCGCGAACGGCCGTCTCGTCCGGATCTCGACCGTCTCCGGATCGACGGTCCGGATCGAATCGACCTCCACCAGGTAGCTCGCGAGGCCGCTCCCCGAGTGATGGCGCGCCCGCTCGAGGCTGAAGAGCACGTCCGTCGCCGTCAGCGGCCGTCCGTCGTGAAACACGACGCCCGAACGCAGCCGGAAGACCCACGTCCTCTCGTCCGGGTTCCGCCACTCGGAAGCGAGCGCCGGGACGACCCGGGACTCCTCGTCGAACTCCGTCAGACCGTCGTAGAGGTTCGCGAGGACCGCCGAAGTCAGGATCTCGTTCTGAAGGTGCGGGTCGAAGCTCTGAGGGGCGCTGTGGACGGCGATCCGGACGGGCTTCACGCCATCCCGGCACGCCGCCGGTGCCGCCCCGAGGGCGAGCGCGAGGATGGCCGCCGCGCGCCTCACACGACCAGTATGCCAGCCGCCCGCCATCTCGCCGCCCCCGATCTCCGCATAGCGATTTCTTAAGATCGCTTAGTCGATTCTTAGGTGGCGGGCGACCGCCCGCCGCCGCATCTTCCCCGGCGTCGGGAGCGCCCCCACGGGAACGCCCCGCCGAGACAGGCGCCCCGCGCCGTACAAGAGGTGAACGATGACGAAGCCCCCGTCCCGTCCGAGCCCTGCCGAGCTCCTCGAGAAGATGCAGCTCATCCGATCCTTCGAGGAGCGGAGCGCCGCCTCCTTCGCCGAGGGGCGTTCCCCCGGCACCTGCACCTGCGTCGGGCAGGAGGCCTCCGCCGTTGGCGTCGTCGCCGCGCTCCGCCAGGACGACCTGATCCTGACGAACCATCGAAGCGCCGGCCACCTCCTCGCCCGCGGGGCCGACCCGGGCCGCCTCATGGCCGAGGTGATGGGCCGGGCGACGGGCTACTGCGGCGGGAAGAGCGGCACGCTCCACGTCTCTGCGAAGGAGCTCGGCGTGATCCTCACCTCGACGATCGTCGGCGGCGAGCTCTCGCTCGCGCCCGGCGTCGCGCTGTCCGTCTCGATGAAGGGGGGCGACGAGATCGTCACCTGCTTCTTCGGCGACGGCGCGGCGTGCGAAGGGATCTTCCACGAGGCGCTGAACCTCGCCGCGGTCTGGAAGCTCCCGGTCCTCTTCGTCTGCGAGAACAACGAGTGGCAGGCCTTCGTCCATCGCCGAGAGACGATGCTCACGGACGACATCGCCTCCCGCGCCTCCGCCTACGGCATCGAGGGGCGGACCGTCGACGGCAACGACGTCGAGGCCGTCCTCGCCGCCGCCTCCGAGGCCGCCGCGAAGGTCCGCGCGACGAGGATGCCGTTCCTCCTCGAGACGAAGACCTACCGCCTCCGCGGCCACTTCGAGCCGGACGACCAGGGCTACGTCGACAAGGCGGAGCTCGCCTCCTGGAAGGCGCGCGACCCGATCGCGGCCCTCCGCGCGAAGCTCCTCGAGACCGGCGCCCTTTCGGCCGACGGCGCCGCCGCGGTCGAGCGCCGCGTCGCCGAGCGCCTCGACGCCGCCTTCGCCTTCGCCGCCGACTCCCCCTGGCCCTCGCTCGACGAGCTCACGACCCACGTCTACGCCTGAGAAGGACACCGCCATGAAGACGATGACCCCCTACGACGCCCTCGGAGAGGCCCTCGCCGAAGAGATGCGCCGCGACGCGACCGTCCTCGCGTTCGGCGAGGGGATCGCCACGAAGCGCCACGACCTCGTCGCCGAGTTCGGCGCCGCCCGGATCCGCAACACGCCCCTCGCCGAGGGGATCATCGCCGGCACGGCCGCCGGCGCCGCGGCGACGGGCCTGCGCCCCGTCGTCGACCTCCTCTTCGCCCCGTTCCTCACGTTCGCGATGGACGAGCTCGTCAACAGCGCCGGGAAGCTCCGCTTCCTCTCCGGCGGGCAGTTCTCCTTCCCGATGGTCGCCCTCGCGATGACGGGCGCCGGCTGGGGCGTCGGCGCCCAGCACAACCACAACGTCGAGGCCTGGTTCGCCCACTCGCCCGGCCTGAAGGTCGTCATGCCGTCGACCGCGGCGGACTTCAAGGGGCTCCTGAAGTCCTCGATCCGCGATGACAACCCGGTCGCCTTCTTCCTCGACGTCGCGCTCCTCCACGCTCCCGGCGAGGTGCCAGAGGGCGAGCACGTCGTCCCGCTCGGGAAGGCCGCGATCCGGCGTCCCGGCACCGACGTGACGCTGGTCTCGTACGCGAAGACGGTCCTCGGCTGCCTGGCGGCCGCCGAGACACTCGCCTCTGACGGGATCTCTGCCGAGGTGATCGACCTCCGTACGATCAAGCCGTGGGACGAGGAGGCGGTGCTGGCATCAGTGCGGAAGACCGGCCGCCTCGTCGTCGTCCACGAGGCGAGCCGGACGGCCGGCTTCGGCGCGGAGATCGCGGCGACGGTCGCCGAGAAGGCGTTCGACGCGTTGAAGGCGCCGATCGTCCGCCTCGCCGGCCCCGACGCCCCGGCGGCGTCGAGCTGGGTCCTCGAGCAGGCCTTCGTCCCGCAGGCCGACACGATCGCCGGCGCGGCGCGGAGCGCCGTCGCGAGGGCGATGGAGCTGGCGACGGCCTGAGGTCGGCGAGCCGCAGCCACGCGCGAGGGTCGGCCGCAGGGCGGTTCCGAGCCCTCGCGCGTGGTCTCGTCCCATCCCGGCGGGGGCCGATTTCGGTTGACGGCAGCCCGGGCGTGCCCCAGATTCTGAGAAACCGTCGCGCCGGAGGTTTCCATGAGGGTCGCGCGCCCCGTCCTCGTCGTTCCCCTGCTCGTCGCGCTCGTGTCGGTTGCGGACGCGCCGGCTTCCACGCCCGAGGACGTCGCCTCCCCGACCGCCTGGCGCCCCTTCGAGCTCGGTTCGTACACGCGGCCCGTCTCGACGGGCATTCCCCAAGCGCAGAAGGCGTTCGCACAGGGGCTCGTCTGGGCGTTCGCGTTCAATCACGAGGAGGCCGAGCGCGCCTTCACCGAGGCCGCCCGCCTCGACCCCTCGCTCGCCATGGCCTGGTGGGGCGTCGCGCTCGTCAACGGCCCGCACATCAATAATCCCGCCATGAGCGGGGAGCAGTCGAAGAGGGCGTGGGCCGCCCTGGCGAAGGCCCGGGCGCTCACGGAAGGAGCGAGCGAGGTCGAGAAAGCCCTGATCGAGGCGCTCGGCGCGCGCTACACCTGGCCGCCGCCGGCCGACCGGACGCCGCTCGACGCGGCTTACGCGAAGGCGATGCTCGCCGTGCGGAGCCGCTTCCCCGCAGATGCCGACGTGGCGACCCTCGCCGCGGAAGCGCTCATGGACACCCGCCCCTGGGACCAGTGGACGAAAGACGGAAAGCCCCAGCCCGGCACGGCCGAGGTGCTCGCGGCCCTCGAGCAGGCGCGCCGTCTCGCGCCCGACCACCCGGGAGCTCTCCACCTGACGATCCACGCGCTCGAGGCCTCGCCCCGGCCGGAACACGCCGCCGAGGCGGCCGACCGCCTCCGGGCCCTCGTGCCCGACTCGAGCCACCTCGTCCACATGCCCTCCCACATCGACGTGCGGGTCGGCCGCTGGAAGGAGGCCGCCGAGGCGAACGAGCGGGCGATGGCCGCCGACCGGAGGTATCAGGGTCGCAGCGGCGAGATCGGCTTCTACCGGATCTACATGGCCCACAACGCCCACTTCTTCGCCTACACCGCCATGATGGAGGGCCGCCGCGAGGTGGCTCTCGCAACGGCGACGGGCGTCGTCGCCGGCCTCGACCCGACGTTCGTGAAGGAGAACGCGGCATTCGCCGATGCTTTCCTGACGGTCGTCGGCGAGGCGCGAAAGCGGTTCGGTCTCTGGAAGGAGATCCTCGCCGCCAAATCGCCCCCCGAGGGGCTTCCGGTCTCGACGGCGCACGCGCATTTCCTGCGCGGCGTGGCGCACGCCGCGCTCGGAGAGGTCGCGGAGGCCAGGCTGGAGCGGGCCGCCTTCGCCTCGGCACTCTCGATGGTGCCGCAGGAGTTCTACTGGGGGTCGAACCTCGCAACCGACGTCCTCGCGGTCGGCCTCCCCTACCTCGACGGCGAGATCGCCTATCGGTCCGGAGACCACGCTGGAGCCGTCGAGAAGCTCCGGGAGGCGGTCCGGCTCGAGGACGCGCTGAAGTACGACGAGCCGCCGGC
Source organism: uncultured Holophagales bacterium (assembly GCA_964636395.1). Taxonomy (GTDB): domain Bacteria; phylum Acidobacteriota; class Thermoanaerobaculia; order UBA5066; family UBA5066; genus UBA5066. Next base: position 4,965 of record CAZWRQ010000054.1, on the reverse strand, counting down.
CTGGACGGTCCCTTCGCGCCACGCGCTCGGCGCGATCCTCCTCGACGCGAAGCGGCCCGCAGAGGCCGAGACGGTCTACCGCGAAGACCTGCGGGCCTACCCCGGAAACGGCTGGTCTCTCCGAGGCCTCGCCACGGCGCTCGAGATGCAGAAGAAGTCCGCCGAGGCGGAGGCCGTCGAGGCGCGGTTCGCCGTCGCCTGGGCGCGGGCGACGGTCGACCTCGAGACGTCCTGCTACTGCGTGAGGAAGGGGCGCGCCGACGCTCCGTCGGGAGCGTCGGCGCTCGCTCAGGTTCGGACCCCTCAGCGGTAGATCGCGACGACGACGGCGATCGCCGCGGCGCAGCGTCGGTCTTTCCGGAGCGCGCTCCGGAAAGGAGCCGACCGGGCGTCGCCCCCGTGCAGCCCGCGAGAGACCGGGGCCGAGCCCGTGCCTGCGGCGGCGCAGCGCCGCGCCGCCGTTTCGGGCATCATCCACGGTCGGGTTCGGCCGCCCCGCCGGCCCGTTGCAGGGGGATTCGTGTACCAGATCGTCAAGCGCGAGCAGTTCTCCGACGTGACCTTCCTCTGGGACGTCCACGCTCCCGACGTCGCGAAGGCGGCCCGGCCGGGCCATTTCGTGATGCTCCGGCTGGACGAGGGCGGCGAGCGGATCCCGCTCACCGTCGCCGACTACGACCCGGAATGGGGCACGGTCACGATCGTCATCCAGGCTCTCGGCAAGACGACGCGGGAGATGATGCGGGCCTACAAGGAAGGCGACACGTTCGCCGACTTCGTCGGGCCGCTCGGGCTCGAGAGCCATGTCGGGAAGGTCGGGCACGTCGTCCTCGTCGGCGGCGGCCTCGGGGTCGCCCCCGTCTTCCCCCAGCTGCGCGCCTTCAAGGAGGCCGGCAACCGGACGACGGGCATCATCGGCTTCCGCAACGAGGATCTCGTCTTCTGGGAAGACCGCTTCAAGAGGTACTGCGACGACCTGGTCGTCTGCACCGACGACGGCTCCTACGGCAAGCCCGGTTTCGTCACCGCGGCGCTCCAGGAGGTCCTCGAGAAGGAGAAGCCCGACCTCGTCGTCGCGATCGGCCCCCTCCCGATGATGCGCGCCTGCTCCGATGTCTCGCGCCCGTTCGGCGTGAAGACGATGGTCTCGCTGAACGCGATCATGGTCGACGGCACGGGCATGTGCGGCTCGTGCCGCGTCACGGTCGGCGGCGAGACGAAGTTCGCCTGCGTCGACGGCCCCGACTTCGACGGCCACCTCGTCGACTTCCCCGAGCTCCAGCTCCGGCAGGAGCGCTTCAAGCCGCAGGAGACGCAGGCGAAGGACGACTTCTCGAAGGTCTGCTCCATCGAGGAGCAGCTCTTCGAGATGAACAAGCGGAACTACAAGAAGTTCAAGGACCTCGACGAGCACGCCGTGAAGATGCCCGAGCGAAACGCGCTCGAGCGCTCCCGCAACTTCGAGGAGGTCAACCTCGGCTACACGATGGCCGACGCGCTGAAGGAGGCGGACCGCTGCATCCAGTGCGCCCGCCCCACCTGCGTCGCGGGCTGCCCGGTCTCGATCGACATCCCCCGCTTCATCCGGCACCTCCTCGTCCGCGACCTCGAAGGCGCCCTCTCCGTCATCCAGGAGAGCAACCTCTTCCCCTCGATCTGCGGCCGCGTCTGCCCGCAGGAGTCGCAGTGCGAGATCCAGTGCATCCTGGAGAAGAAGATGGAGCCGGTCGCCATCGGGCGGCTCGAGCGCTTCGTCGGCGACTTCGCGCCGCTCCCGGACGTGAAGCCCCCCGAGAACGCCGGGGCGCTCGGGAAGGTCGCCGTCGTCGGCTCCGGCCCGGCCGGCCTCGCCTGCGCGGGCGACCTCGCCCGCAAGGGGGCCTCGGTCACCGTCTACGAAGCGCTCCACGTCGTCGGCGGCGTCCTCAAGTACGGCATCCCGTCGTTCCGTCTCCCCCGCACCACGATCGACCGCGAGGTGAAGGCGCTCGAGAAGCTCGGCGTGAAGTTCGAGACGAACAAGGTCATCGGCAAGACCTTCACGATCGACCAGATCAAGGGCGAGATGGGCTACGACGCCGTCTTCATCGGCACGGGCGCCGGCTTCCCGATGTTCCTCGGCATCCCGGGCGAGCACGCCGGCCAGGTCTACAGCGCCAACGAGTTCCTGACGCGCATCAACCTGATGCACGGGAACAAGTTCCCGTTCGAGGACACGCCGATCGCCATGGGCAAGAAGGTGGCCGTCTTCGGCGCCGGGAACACCGCGATGGACTGCCTCCGCGTCGCGCGGCGCCTCGGGGCCGAGGAGGTCCACTGCATCTACCGGAGGACCGAGGCCGAGGCCCCGGCCCGCGTCGAGGAGATCCGCCACGCGAAGGAGGAGGGGATCCACTTCAACTGGCTCATGAGCCCGACGGAGATCCAGGTCGACGAGAAGGGGGACGTGAAGGCCGTCGTCGTCGAGAAGATGCAGCTCGGCGAGCCGGACAAGTCGGGCCGCCGCCGCCCCGTCCCGACGGGCGAGCACGAGACGTTCGCCTGCGACACGGTGATCTACGCGCTCGGCACGCGCGCGAACCCCGTCATCGCCCGCTCGGCGCCGGACCTCGGGGTCCGCGGCGAGGGGTACGTCAACGCCGACTCGAAGACGCAGGCGACGAACCTCCCCGGCGTCTTCGCCGGCGGCGACATCGTCACCGGCGGCGCGACGGTCATCCTCGCGCTGGGCGCCGGGCGCCGCGCGGCGCGGGCCATCGAGACCTACCTGAAGACGAAGGAATGGCCCGTCGTCCTCGAGGACGAGGCCGCCGGCGCCGGCGTTCCCGTCCCCGCGCCGGTCGAGGCCGCCTGCGCGAAGTGCCGCCGCCCCTTCGAGCCGGGCGAGGAGGACCACCTCTGCTGCGGCGGCGAGAAGGTCACCTGGACGTGCACCTCCTGCCAGAAGGTTTCCGAGGGGTTCGCCTTCCCGTACGGCCTCTGCCCCGCCTGCGGCGGGACGCTTTCGCTCGGCCACGACACCGACGTCACGTCGGAGGCGGCCGTCGCGGCGATCCGGCACGCCTTCGAGATCGAGCTCGGCGGCGTCACCTTCTACTCGCGTGGCGCGAAGGAGCTCGAGGCGAAGGACCCCGACCTCGCGAAGCTCTTCCGCGACCTCGCCGAGATGGAGCGCGGCCACATGGACGTCCTCGCCCGGCGCTACCACGTCGAGGCGCCCGCGGAGTCGCTCGACATGCACCTCGAGCCGGCCCAGATCGCGGTCTACGCCGGCGCCGACGTCGCCGACCTCACCGGCGCTTCGCTCCTTCGCCTCGCGGTCCACCTCGAGAAGAGGGCCCGCGCCTTCTTCCTCGACGCCGGCCGGAAGTTCCCGACCGGCTCCCACGAGTGGCGCCTCTACCGCGAGCTCGAGGCCGAGGAGCGCGAGCACGTCGACATGCTCTCGACCGTCCTCGCTCGAATCGTGGCGGAGAAGCCGGTCGTCCTGTAGCGCCGCGTGCGCGGGGCCGCCCCGGAGGGGTCTCCGTCGGGGCGGCCGCCGCAGGAACCCGTCGTCATCCGCGCCGTTTCGAACGATCATCGTCCAGGAGGACTCCGTGCGCATTCGACGCTCCTCAGCCTTTGGTCCGCTGGCGGTCCTCGTCGCCCTCGCCGCTCCGGCCGCGGCCGCGCCGGCGGACGAGCCCCGCGTCGACGGCCTCCGGCAGTCCGTCGTTCGCCTCGCCTGGTTCGAGGGCGACGTCTCCATCGCGACGGATGCCGCGCGGGGCGAGCGGCGGGGCGGGGCGGTCAACGACCCGCTGACGACGGGCGACCGGCTCCGCGTCGGAAGCGGGAGCCGCGCGGAGCTGCAGCTCCGCGGCGCCGTCCTCTTCCTCGCCCCCGGGACGGACCTCGCGTTCGCGGCGTCTGCGCACGGCTCGCGGCTCCTCACCCTCTCCTCGGGGACGATGACGATCCGCGTCTTCGGCGTGCGTGGCGCGGACGACCTCGCGGTCTCCACGCCGAACGTATCCGTCGCCCTCGAGCTGCCCGGGGTCTACCGGCTCGACGTGAGCGGCGCCGGCGACACCGCGATCAGCGTGGCGCGCGGGCGGGTCCGCGTCGCGACCGCGGACGGCGGGACCCGGCTCGGCTGGGGCGAGCGGATGCGCGTCTTCGGTCTCGCCCGGCCCGAGTACGACGTCGTCGTCCTCGGTCGGTGGGACGCATGGGACCGCTGGGTCGAGGGACGCTCCGCCCGTTTCCGGAACTTCCGCTCTGCCGCCCATGTCCATCCCGACGTTTGCGGCGTCGACGACCTCGACACCTGGGGCGAGTGGGAGAGCACGGCAGGCCGTGGGTGGACCTGGTTCCCGAAGGTGAACGGCGCGGACTGGATGCCGTACCGCTCGGGCCGTTTCGTCTGGCGCGACCCGTGGGGCTGGACCTGGCTCTCGGAAGAGCCCTGGGGCTGGGCTCCGTACCACCATGGCCGATGGACCATCGTGCGAAGCCGATGGGCCTGGCTCCCGGACGGACCGAAGGGCCCCACCCCGACCTGGCTTCCGGCCGTCGTCGCGTTCGTCGGTGGAGGTCCGGGAGGTGACGGTTCGTCCGGTCCCGTCGGATACGTCGGCTGGTTCCCCCTCGGCCCGGGCGAGCCGCTCCAACCGTGGTACGTCCGGGCAGAGAGACCGACCGGCGACCCGTCGTACCGATACGCGCACCGCGACCGCGCGGTCTACCTCCCGTCCGACGTCTTCGCCCATGGCCGCACCGGCGAGCGCGATCTCGTTCGAGAGCCCGATTTCCTCCGCTCCCTCCGAGACGCGCCTCTCGTCCGAGGCCCGCTGCCGGCTCCCGCGGAGGCGGACGGGAGCGAGGCGCGGGACGCGAAGACCGGCGCTCCGGAAGGGTCGGCTCCGAACGGGAACGCCGTCCGCCCGCCCCTCCCCGTCCGGCGTCCGACGCGCTCGACAC
>CAZWRQ010000053.1:0-22748 GCA_964636395.1 uncultured Holophagales bacterium | reverse complement strand
CCGTGGCCCCCTCGGCGAGGTCCTTCACGTCCTCCCACCGCTCCCGGAGCGATTCGGAACGGGGAAGGAACACCCGGTTGAACTCGCCGCGCCGCCCGAACGTCCCGACGATCTGCTCGAGCGGCACGTCGAACGTCCCACGGTCGACGACGCGGCGAAGCTTCAGGCGGTCGCGGACCTCCTCGAACGGGAGGAGGTCGGCCGGGCGCCGCCGCACCACGGCGAGGAGGTCGTGCACGAGGGCGCCCAGGCGGGCCGCGTCGAAGCCGCTCACGCCCTCGCCCCTCCGATATGCTTCCCGCGGGCCACGGCCCGGAGGTCTCCATGCGTTCGACGCGACTCGCGCTCGTCGTCCCGATGGCGCTCGCCGCCCTCACCTGCGGCAGCTCGCCGTCCGACAGGGAGGTGGTTCCCGCCCCCTCGCGCGCAGCCTCGGCGACCTGGGACCACGAGTGGGCGCGCGGCGCCGTCTTCTACGAGGTCTTCGTGCGGAGCTTCCAGGATTCCGACGGCGACGGCATCGGCGACCTGCCGGGCCTCATCTCGCGCCTCGACGACCTCAACGACGGAGACCCGGCGACGACGACGGACCTGGGCGTCGACGCCCTCTGGCTCATGCCGGTCTTCGAATCCCCGAGCTACCACGGCTACGACACCACCGACTACCTGAAGATCGAGCCGGACTATGGCACGAACGCCGACTTCCTGAGGCTCCTCGACGAGGCGCACCGGCGGGGGGTGAAGGTCATCGTCGACCTCGTCGTCAACCACAGCAGCTCGCAGCACCCCTGGTTCGTCGCGGCGTCCTCCTCGCCCGCGTCGCCCTACCGCGACTGGTACGTCTGGAGCGCGACGGACCCGGGCTGGAAGCAGCCGTGGGGCGGCAACGCCGGGACCTGGCATCGGAGCGGCGACGCCTTCTTCTACGGAGTCTTCTGGAGCGGCATGCCCGACCTGAACTGGCGGAGCGCGAGCTTCCGCGGGGAGATGCGGCGGATCTCGGCCCTCTGGCTCGAGCGGGGCGTCGACGGATTCCGCCTCGACGCGACGCGCTACCTCGTCGAGGCGGGCGCGGGGGGAGGGCAGGCCGACACGCCCGAGACCCACGCGGCGCTGAAGGAGTTCGCGGCGCACGTCCGCCGGGTGAAGCCGCAGGCGTTCGTCGTCGGCGAGAACTGGGCCGACACCGCGGTGATCGCGTCCTACTACGGCTCGAGGTCCGTCCCGGGCGGGGACGAGCTCCCCGCGAGCTTCGACTTCCCGCTCTCCGACCTGGTCCTCAAGGCGGTCTCCTCCGGCAACGCCGCGCCGGTCGCGGCGAAGCTCGAGGAGGTGGGCCGGGTCTATCCGGCCGGTGCGATCGACGCCCCGTTCCTGACGAACCACGACCAGGTGCGCCTCGCGACGCAGCTCGGCCGGAACGCGGGGCGTCTCCGGAGCGCTGCGGCGATCCTCCTGACGCTGCCGGGCGCGCCGTTCCTCTACTACGGCGAGGAGGTCGGCCTCGAGAACGGGACGACCGGGGGCGACGAGTCGAAGCGGACGCCGATGCCGTGGGACGGGACGCCCGGCGGCGGCTTCACGACCGGGACGCCCTGGTTCCCGTTCGCTCCGGGGCGCGAGACGGCGAGCGTCGCCGCGCAGAAGAACGACCCCTCCTCGCTCCACTCGCGATACCGGAAACTCATCCGCGCGCGGGCCTCGTCGGAGGCTCTCCGGAAGGGCGAGACCACCCTCGTCTCGAGGACGGACGGGGTCACGCCCTTCCTCGCGTTCCTCCGGAGGTCCGCCGGGGAGACCGTCCTCGTCGTCCACAACCTGTCGGACTCCTTCCAGTCGGCCGGCCCGTTCGTCGTGCCGGGGAGCACGTTCGAGAGGGTCTTCGCCGATCCGGGCGCGGCCGATCCGAGCGGCGCTCCCGGTTCGATCCGCGTCTACCTGCCGAGGCGCGGAACGGGGATCTGGCGCGTCCGCTGAAGCCCCCAGGCTGGGGCCTCCCAGGACGGGGTCTGGTCTACACTCTACACTCTGCCGGCGTCCCTGTTCCGACGTCCGGGCTCGAGGGCTCGTCGAGGCGCATGGCGAAGGGCCGCGTCGCGGGGCCCGGCGTGTGCAGTGGTTTCCTCTGTCCTCGCGGCGGAGGCGGCGCTAACCTGACGGAGACTCGACGACCCGGCGGAGGTGCTCCGATGACGGACCTGCAGACGACGTGGTTCCTCCTGGTCGGCGTCCTCCTGGCCGGGTACTCGGTGCTCGACGGGATCGACGGTGGGGTCGGGACGCTCGTCCTATCGCGGTCGGGCGAGGACGAAACGCGTCGGAAACGGCTCGCCACGCTCGGTCCGGCCACGTTCGGAAACGAGCTCTGGCTCGTCGCGGGGCTCGCGGCGCTCTTCGCCGCGTTCCCGCCGGTCCGCGCGGCGGTGACGTCGGCCTTCGGCGAGCTGCTCGCCCTCCTCGCGCTCGTCTTCGTCCTCAGGGCCATGGTACTCGGGAAGGGCCGGGCCTCCGAGCCCGTCGACCGGTCCCGGGACGTCGCGTTCGGAGCGTTGAGCTCCCTGTCCGCGTTCCTCCTCGGGCTCATGCTCGGGAACGTCCTCCTCGGCCTTCCGCTCGACGAGGCGGGGCGCTTCGCGGGCACGTTCGGAGACCTGCTCTCGCCGTTCGTGTTCGTCGTCGCCGCGGAGACCGTCGCACTCTTCGCGCTCCAGGCGGCCTGCTGGCTGCGCCTTCGCGCGGGCGAGGGCGAGGACGTCGTCCTGCGCGCCTGGGTGACGGCGGTCGCGCTCCACGGTCTGACCGGCGTCTCTTCGCTCTTCGCCGCGCCGCACCTCTGGGAGCCGTATCACCACCCGCTCACCTGGATCGCACCCGTCGTGATGCTCGCGTCCCTCGTCGCGCTGCCGTACTTCGTGAAGGCGGGGCGGCCGGTCCTCGCGCTCGGCGCCTCCTCGCTCTCCATCGCCGCGCTCTGGGGGATCGTCGGGCAGGGGCTCCATCCCGCGCTCGTCCCGGCGCGGGGCGGCACCGGCGAGAGCCTGACGATCGCGAGCTCCGCGGCGAGCCCGGACGTCCTGACCTCGCTCCTCGTCGTCCTCCTCCTCGGCCTCACGCTCGTCGCGGGCTACAGCGCCCTCGTCTTCCTGCGTCTTCGGCGCTCTGCGGTCTGAGAGGGAGGACGCCCGTCGGCCGACATGGCGGGGCCGCGATCGTCCGGTGCCCGTTCGGCCTCGAGCGACGGAGCGATCACCCGATCGTGCCGGACCCTTCCGATGCAGCCGGAGCGCGAAGCCGGGCGGGCGCCGACTCGCCTCCGATCGGGTCGTCCGGAGAGTCGAGGCCGCTCGTCTCGACGCGGTTGCGTCCGTTCCGCTTCGATCGATACAGCGCCTCGTCGGCCGAGCGGACGAGCGAGGTCCAATCGCGGCCCCGACCCGGAATCCCGGTCGCGCACCCGACGCTGATCGTCACGTGCGGCGAGACCGTCGATGCCTCGTGAGCGATCCGCAGGGCCTCCACCGCCGCCCGAATCCTCTCCGCGACCACGACCGCCCCTTCCGCGTCCGTCTCCGAGAGGACGACGACGAACTCCTCTCCGCCCCAGCGAGCCGCGAGGTCCCCCGGTCTCCGGGCGCTCGACCTCAGCACGCGGGCGACGCCGCGCAGGCACTCGTCGCCGGCCGGATGGCCGTGCCGGTCGTTGAAGGCCTTGAAGAAGTCCACGTCCGCCATGAGAAGCGAGAGCGAGTGGCCGTTCCGGACGGAGCGGCCCCATTCTCGATCCAGGAACTGCTCCAGGGCTCGGCGATTTGCGATCTCCGTGAGCCTGTCCGTCAGGGAAAGCCGCGCCAGCTCCTGATTTGCCTTCTCCAGCTCCCGCGTGCGCTCGTCGACGAGCCGCGTCAGCTCCCGCTCCCGGGCCTTCAGCCGCCGAACGCGCAGCCGGTAGCCTCCCAGCGCGGACACGACCACGCCGAGGACGCAGAGGGCGTAGAACGGGATCGTCTGCGCGAAACGAGGCTGGACCTCGAATGCGAGAGACGCTCCGGTCTCGTTCCACACGCCATCGCCGCCGCTGGCGACGACCTGGAACGTGTAGGCGCCCGGAGGCAGGTTCGTGTAGATCGCCTCGGGGTCCTGTTTCGTCGAGCGCCACCTCTCGTCGAAGCCCTCGAGGCGGTATCGGTAGCGGGTCTTCCGAGGCTCCAGGTAGTCCAGGGCGACGAAGCCGAGGCGCAGGCGACTCTTCCCTGACGGAAACCGAACCGATCCCGCTCGGGAGATCTCGATCCGCACGTCGTCCAGCTCCACCGTCTCGATCACGACCGGCGGAGGGGGCCTCCGGAACCCTCTCGCATCGGGGCGGAAAGCGGCGACTCCTCGCGTCGTCGGGAAGAGGACCGTCCCGTCGGGCCGCCGACAGGCGGCCGGGAAGCCGCCGTTGCACTCTGCTCCGGGCATGCCATCGGCCTCGTCGTACAGGACGCCGACGTCCCGGAGCGCGCTTCCGCTCCTCAGCTCGTCGACGGCGCTCTCGGGGACGCGGAAGACACCCTGGTTCGACGTGAACCAGATGCTTCCGACGCCGTCGTCCACGATGCCGTAGATGTTTCCCGTGGAGGCCTCGTCCTTCGCTGTCGGTCCGATGAGAGTCCCGGTCAGGCTCACGAGGCCGGCGTTCGTCCCGAGCAGGAGCTCCCCGTCCTTCTCCCAGATGCAATAGACGTAGGGAGGCAGGGACCCGTTCGTCGCCATGACGCGACGGAACTGCCCCGCCTCGTGGACGTGGAGCCCGTCGCCGTAGGTCCCGATCCAGAGCCGGCCGTCGGGGTCCTCCCGCATCGTCACGATGCCCTTGTGAGCGACGCCCCGATGGGTCCGGGCTCGTGTCGGGTCGCCCCCCTTCCAGACGTGCACGTCGCCGGAATCGAGGCCGATCCAGAGGTCTCCCCGGCGGTCGACGAAGACGCATCGGACGAAGGGGGAGAGGAGGCCGTCCGCGAGGCCGAAACGTGTGATCGATCCACCCGCGATCCTGTTCAGCCCGTTCAGCGTGCCGACCCAGATCGTGCCGTCGCGGGTCTGGGCGATCGACCGCACGTAGTTGTTGGAGAGTCCTGCCGAGGCGTCGAAGCAGTCGACGCGTCCGTCCTTCTCTCGGCACGCCCCGCCGCCGTAGGTTCCGATCCAGAGGGCGCCGTCGGAGGAGGGAAGGAGCGCCCGGACGAACCGCGCCGTGAGGCCCTCCTTCTCCGTGATCGGGGTGAACCTGCTGTCTCGAAGACGGTGCACCCCCACGGTCGACGTCCCGATCCAGATGCTCCCGTCCCGGTCCTCGTATCCCGTCAGGGAAAGGTCGTCGTCGAGCCCGTCGCGCGTCGTCAGCGTGAAGACGCGTCCCTCGAAGATGCGAAGGACGCCCGCGATCGTTCCCGCCCAGACGTTCCCGTCGCGGTCCTGAAGGAGCCACTGGACCTCCTCGACGCCCCACGACTGGTGAGGCGAGGCTCCGGCGACGCGGACCAGGCCGAGCGGTGACATCCCGAGCCAGCGCCCACCCTCGCGGTCGGCCAGGATCGCAGTGACGTTGCGACCACGGAGCGGCAGAGACGGCGAGATGTCCCGGAGGGCCCCCCCGCGAAGCTCGAAGACGCCGCCGTGGGCCGTCCCGATCCAGAGGACTCCACGCTCCACTTCGCAGATCGCGTTGATCGCGATTCCCCGGAGCTCCGGGACGGCGGAGATTCCGGGCTCGCCGTCCCGCCCGAGCTCGATCCGGGCGAGGCCACCGCTCGTCCCCACCCAGACCTGCCCTTCGCGGTCGAGGCGGAGGGCGTTGACCGAGTCGGCCGGCAGGCCGTCCTTCGTCGAGTAGACCGACCACGTGCCGTCCCTGAGGCGGGCGACGCCGGAGCCGTACGTCCCGACCCAGAGGTCCGCGCCGCGATCCTCGAGGAGCGAGCGAACGTCCGGAAACCTCTCGCCGGCGGGGTGCTCGATGGCGATTCGCGTGAACCGAAGCCCGTTGAATCGAGCCAGTCCCTCCTGGGTCCCCAGCCACAGGTAGCCGTCGCGCCGCTGGAGGAATGCCCGGACGGAGTTGAGTGGGAGGCCGTCGCGCGTTTTCCAATGGTCGAGCGGATACTGCGTGATGGCCTTTCGGGGATCGAGCGCCTCGAGGGAGGATGTCGACAGGAGGGCGATCAGCGCGCCCAGCGCGAGACATCGGCTACGGCGGGACGTCCGTGGCTTTCCTGCGCCCCTCTCCACGATCGGCGGCTCTCCTCCCGCCGATCGTAGCTCTCGAGCCGGCCGCTCTGGCCGGCCCCGGCTGGAAGGCCGTCCGACGACGGGCTCCTCGTTCGGGCCACGCATCCCGTTCCGGGAACCCCGACGACTGGAGCTTCGGTCGCTACCCGGTGCCCTTCCGTCGCGCGAGCCGGCGGAGCGCCGCGAGGCCCTCGCGGTCCCACTTCCCCTCCTCGTCCTTCGGGGTCTCCAGGATCTTCGGGACCTCTTCGAAGACGGGCTCGGTCATCAGGTTCGCGAAGCCCCTCGCGCCGATCGTCCCGTGGCCGATCCGCTCGTGGCGGTCGACGCGGCAGCCGCGCTCCTTCTTCGAGTCGTTCGCGTGGATCACCTTCACCAGGCCGAGGCCGCAGGCGGCGTCGAGCTCGTCGAGCGTCTTCCTCCAGCCGTCCTTCGTGACGACGTCGTAGCCCGCGGCGTGGACGTGGCAGGTGTCGAAGCAGAGGGCGAGGCGCGAGCGGCTGTCGGTGCGCTCGAGGATCGCCGCGAGGTGGGCGAAGTCGTGGCCGAGGCAGGCCCCCTGGCCGGCGGCCGTCTCGAGGAGGACGGTGGTCCCCGACTCCGGCGTCTTCGCCGCCGCTTCGTCGAGTCCGCGGGCGATCCTGTCGAGGCCGACCTCTTCGCCGTCGCCGCCGTGCGAGCCAGGGTGGAGGACGAGGCAGGGAATGCCGTTCGCGTCGCAGCGCTCGATCTCGTCGACGAGCGCCTCGACGGAGCGGGTTCGCACGAGCGGGTCGGGCGAGGCGAGGTTGATGAGGTAGGCCGAGTGTGAGACGAGCGGTGCGAGGCCGGCGGCGGCCGCGGCCTTGCGGAACGCGGCGGCCTCCCCGGCGACGACGGGCTTGCCGCCCCACTGGTTCGAGTTCTTCGTGAAGACCTGGAGGGTCCGGCAGCCCGCGGCGGCCGCTCGCTCGACGGCCCGGACGAGGCCGCCCGCGGCGCTCATGTGGGCGCCGACGAGAGGCCCCGTCCCGGCGGGGCGGCGCGTCACCGCTCTCTCGGCCGCGCGAGCCCCGTCCTCGCGAAACGCCGCTTGAGGTTCTTCGAGAGCGCGACCTGCTTGGCGTAGTTGAGGCTGAGGACGGCGGCGGGGAAGCCGGTCGCGAAGATCGGGAGGGAGGCGATCGAGAAGAAGAGGTGCTGCGCCTTCTCGCGGGGGGTGTAGTCCGGGTTCCGGAGCTTCGTGACCTCGCGGTAGTGCTTGCCGATGCTCCGGTAGACGTCCCCGAGGACGTTCGTGAACCCCATCTCCGAGCCCCAGGAGAGGCACTCGCCGCGCCGGATCGAGGCGAGGAACTCCCGCCAGGTCGTCCCCGGCGCCATCGTGAAGACGGAAGCGATCGGTGGGTAGGTGTGCGCGTCGGAGCCGCCGACGAGCGCGAGGCTCCCCCTCTTCTCCTTGGCCACGAGCAGGAGGTCCTCGACGAGGGCGTTGTGCTGGTAGGCCATCGACCCGTTCTTCACCTCGAAGACGTCGAAGAGGGAGAGCATCGTCTCGAAGAAGACCTCGGGGGCCTGGCGCATCCGGTACGACTGGAAGAGGTGGTTCGCCGAGAAGAGGAGGTCCTCGGCCCGGAGGTACTCGACGAGGTCGAAGATGTTCCGGCGCTTGCGGTCGATGACGGCGTGCTGCTGCCGGGTCAGGTCGAAGACGTTTACGTGGATCCGGTGTCCCGTCTTCGGGAACCAGGTCTCGACCTCCACGGATACGAAGAAGTCGCTCAGGTCGGGATGGCGGTCCTGGAACCGGAGGCACCCTTCCACGGTGTCGTGATCGGAGAAGGTGACGAAATCCATCCCGCGCGCCTTCGCGAGCCGGTAGACCTCCTCCGGGTCGTTGTAGGAGTCGTGGCTGTTCGCCGCTTTGAAGTACTTGAAAATGGAAGCGTTGGTGTGAACGTGGAGGTCCGCCCGCGCGAGCGGGAGGGCCGGCTGGGAGGCCGGGCCGCGGGACCTTCCACGGTGTCGTGATCGGAGAAGGTGACGAAATCCATCCCGCGCGCCTTCGCGAGCCGGTAGACCTCCTCCGGGTCGTTGTAGGAGTCGTGGCTGTTCGCCGCTTTGAAGTACTTGAAAATGGAAGCGTTGGTGTGAACGTGGAGGTCCGCCCGCGCGAGCGGGAGGGCCGGCTGGGAGGCCGGGCCGCGGGACCTCGTCGTTCGAGGGGCTTCGACCATGGAGACGGAGTCTCCTCGCCCCGGGGGGTCGGGTCAAGGCACGCCCCCTGCTAAAGTCCGCGCGAATGAGCGGCGTTCTGGCACGGATCCTCTACGCCCTCCTCCTCGCCGGGATCCTCGGAGCGGCCGCATGGATCTCGTTCTCCCGGTTCGTCCTCGGGAAGGCGGAGGAGGTCCCAGACCTGATGGGGAGGTCGGTCGACGAGGCGACGGCCCTCGCGGCCGAGCGGGGGCTTCGCGTCGTCGTCGACTCCTCTCAGGAGGGGTTCGACGAGGAGATCCCCGCCCACCGCGTCCGGGGGCAGAGCCCGGCGGCCGGGATGGCCGTCAAGGCGGGGCAGGACCTGCGGGTCTTCCTCTCGCTCGGCCCGCGAATCATCCGGACTCCCGATCTCGCCGGGCTGACCGCGCGGACGGCCGCCCTCGCGCTCGCCCGGGAAGGCCTCACCGAGGGCGCCGTCTCGGCCGCACGGATTCCAGGTTCCCAGGGGGTCGTCGCACAGGGAGTCGTCCCCGGCGCGCCCACGGAGCCGGAGACGCGGGTGGACGTCCTCGTCAACAGGGGCGCCCCCGACGTCCTCTACGTCATGCCCGACCTGATCGGCCGCGATTTCGAGCGGGTCCGCCTCGCCTTCGAGGCGCGCGGTTTCCGTCTCGGGGGCGTCAAGGCCCAGCCCTACGAGGGGGCTGCCGCCGGGACGATCCTGCGGCAGTACCCGCTCGCCGGAGCCCCCGTCGGCCTTCGCGACACCCTGTCCTTCGTCGTTGCCTCGCCCGAGCCGCAGCCGGGCTGAATCCGGAGAAGAGAATGGCCCATCGCATCCATCGCATGACCGCCGCGTCCGTCCTCCTGGGCCTCGCCGTGCTCGGGGCGGGCGCCTGCTCCTCGAGCGACCCGTCCCGCGTCACGCGGGAGCTCCTGACGATGTCGAAGGAGGACGCCTACGCGCAGGGGGACGTCCTCGTGACGAAGAGGAAGTTCGAGGTCGGGCGTCAGTACCTGCGGTTCGTGGCCGAGAACTACGCGAACGACCCGCTCGGCAAGCAGGCGGCGCTCCGCCTCGCCGACTCCTTCCTGGAGGAGAAGTCCGCCACCGGGTACGTCGAGGCCCAGGCCCGCTTCAAGGACTTCCGGAGCCGCTACCCATCCCACCCGAGGTCGGACTACGCGCTCTTCCGCCTCGCGCAGGTCTCCGACCGCCAGGCCGAGAGGCCCGACCGGGACCAGGCGAATACGCGCCTCGCGGCCCAGAGCTACAGCGAGCTCATCGTGAGCTACCCGAGCTCGCCCTATGCCTTCGAGGCGCGAGCCCGCTACAAGGCGATGCTCGACCTCCTGGCCGAGCACGAGTACCTCGTCGCCCGCTTCTACTACCGTCGGGGGGCCTGGCAGGCCGCCCGGAGCCGGTTCGAGGGGCTCTTCGCGGCCTTCCCCGAGTATGCGGGAATGGAGAAGGCGCTCTACTGGGCCGGGCAGACCGAGCGTCGCCTCGGCCGGACCGAAGACGCCCGGACCCTGTTCGACCGGCTCCGCCGGGACCATCCCGAGAGCCGGTTCCTCCGGAAGGTGCCCCGCCTCCCGGAGGCCCCCGTCGCCGCCACGGCCGCGACAGGGCTTTGAGAAACGTCGGCGTTGCGGTAACTTAGCAGCGATAGTCCGGAAGAATCGAGCCGAGGCCGTCGGGCGCGGTGGCACCGCGGCGTCCTCGAGGAGGTCGGAGCCGTGAAGCGCGCGTTCGTTCCCGCGATGGTCGTCCTCGCCTGTTCCGCCATCTCTCTCTCCGCCACAGCCGTCGGACCGGAGGGCCTTCGTGAGGCCGCTCCGGTGCCCGTGCCGCAGGAGGCCGTCGAGACGCCCGTGGCGATCGAGCAGGCCCCCACGGAGAGGACTTCCACGTCGGCGCCGTTCCCGGTCGGATGGGAAGACGACGTCTACTGCGCCGGCTGGATCGGAGTCGACGAGGAGCCGGTGACCGGTCGGATCGTCGCCGCGGAGTACGAGGACAGCCGGCACATGTTCGGCGTCGGAGACGTCGTCTACTCCGACGTCGGCGCTCGCGCCGGCCTCATGGCGGGCCAGGAATTCCAGGTGATTCGGCCGGCGCACGAGGTCTACCGCGCGGGCTCGTACACCGCGACGATCGGGCGCTTCTACGAGACGCCTGCCCGCGCGCGGGTCGTCTGCGTCCAGGACGACTCGGCGATCCTCGAGATCACGGAGTCGTGCGAGCCGACCTTCCTCGGCGACCTCCTGATCCCGTTCGAGCCGATCCCGATCCCGCTCGTCCGCGCGAGCGCGCCGCTCACCCAGTGCGACGCGCCGTCGGGGAAGGTGACGGGCCACATCGTCGAGGTGAAGGACCGCGCGACGCCGGTCGGAACCGACTCGGTCGTCTTCCTCGACCTCGGCGAGGAGGACGGTCTCTACCCGGGAGACTTCCTGACCGTCTTCCGCACGCGGAACGAAGGCGGCACGATCCGGACGCTCCTCGGCGAGGCCGCCGTCCTCTGGACGAAGGGGAAGACCTGCGTCGCGAAGATCACCTCGATGGTCGACTCGATGCGCGCCGGAGACTTCGTCGAGCTGAAGTAGCGCGCGGTCGCGCCGACGCGGGCCGGCTCGCGAGGTTCCGCTGCGCCCGTTCGCGTGATAAGTTGCCGTCCGTTTTGCCCGACGCGGGTTTCCTTTCTTCGAGGAGGATGAGGTCACCGTGATGCTCGACGGACAGCTCCAGCGGATCATCGACGAGCTCGTTTCCAAGGGGATCCCCCTCGAGACGGCGAGGAAGGAATTCGAGAGGAAGTACGTCGCCACGGCCGTGACCCGGGCCTCCGGGAACATGGGCCAGGCGGCGAAGTCCCTCGGGATCCACCGGAACACGCTCCGCGCGAAGATCTCGCTGCTCCGTCTGAAGCCCGCCCCGAAGCGCCGGGACCACGCGTGAGCCGAAGGTCCCGGCCATGACCGGGACCGCCTGAGCTCGGACCACGAGGTTCAGACGGGGGAGGCGCTCTCCGCGCCTCCCCCGAGCCGTCTCTGCCCGGCGCGCCCGGAGCCGCGTAGGAAGAGAGGCCGGCGCGACGCGCCGGCCTCTCGGGCGATTCGGGACGAAGAGCTCGCTACGCGAGCATCCTGAGCCGGGCGATCCGCGTCTCGAGCGGCGGGTGCGTCGAGAGGAAGCGCATGAGCCCCTTCGGATGGCCCGAGATCTTCATCGTCTGGACGGCGGCCTGCCGGTCCGACGGGTCGACGATGCCGTAGGTGCGCTGGAGAGCCTCGAGGGCGCCGATCATCCGGTCGCGGCCGGCGATCCGCGCCCCGCCGGCGTCGGCGCGGAACTCGCGCAGGCGCGAGAACCAGGCGACGACGAATGAGCCGAGGATCGAGAACGCGATGTCGAACACGAGCGTCGCGACGAAATAGACGAGGTGGGAGACGCCGCCCCCTTCCTCGTCGCCGCGGCGGAAGAGCTGGGCGACGAAGAACGCGAGGACGCGGGCGAGGAACATCGTGAACGCGTTCACGACGCCCTGGACCAGCGTCATCGTCACCATGTCGCCGTTCGCGACGTGGGCGATCTCGTGGCCGAGGACCCCTTCGACCTCCTCGCGCCGCATCCGCCGGAGGAGGCCCGTCGAGACGGCGACGAGCGCACGGTTCTTCGTCGGGCCGGTCGCGAAGGCGTTGACCTCGTCGGAGTCGTAGACGCCCACTTGCGGCATCGTTCGGAGGCCTGCGGCCTGGGCCAGCCGGTGGACGGTGGAGACCAGCTCCTGCGCGCCGGGGTCGGGCGTGCCCGGGTCGACGAGCTTCACGCCCATCCCCCACTTCGCCATGACCCGCGAGAGCGCGAGCGAGATGAAGGCGCCGCCGAAGCCCCAGACGAGGCAGAAGACGGCGAGGGCCTGCAGGTCGAGACCGTAGGCGTTCAGGTACGGCCGGACTCCGAGGAGGCTCAGGACGACCGAGATGGTCGCGACGACGAGGACGTTGACGGCGAGGAAGAGAAAGACGCGCTTGGCGATCTTCATGCTGGCGACTCCCGTGGGGCGGGCCGCGCCGGCCGGTCCGTTCCGGCTCCGGGTGCGCGGGCGCTCCTGCCCGGCGAGGAAAACGCCGGGAGGCGGCCCGCTATTCCGACGCCCGGCGGCCGACGGAGGTCACTTCGGGGCGGAGGGGCCGTTCCCGGAGCCGTTGCCGGTCGGAGGCTCCTTCTTGTCGGAGTCCTGGCCGCCGTCCTTGACGGCCTGCTTGAAGTTGCGAATCCCCTCGCCGATCCCCTTCCCGAGCTGCGGGAGCTTCCCGACGCCGAAGAGGAGGACGACGATGAAGAGTAGGACCAGAAGTTCGGGGAGTCCGAGGTTGGGCACGTAGGCCTCCTGAGGGCGGGAATGATACCCGCTCAGCCGGGCAGGAACGCGAGGAGCGGCGCGAACGGCCCGTCCGGCCGGGTCCGTTCGCGGATCGTGCGGAGCGCCGCGTCCCGGTGGGGCCGGTAGACTTCCCGCCGGAGCGCGAGCATCTTCTCGAACGTCCCGAGGACCTTCCAGGCCCGCTGGAGGAGGACGGCCTCGCTCCGGTCGCCTCCGCTCGACGACACGAGCGCGCCGGCTCGCTCGAAGCGGAGGGAGACGGGGTCGTAGTCGGGGTGGCCGAGGCGCAGGTCCTGGAAATCGATCAGCGCCAGCGCCCCCTCGGGAGTGCGCATCAGGTTGTTCGCGTGGAAGTCGCGGTGGGTCGGGACGGGCCCGCCGACGCGCGAAGCGTCGGCTGCTTCCCGGGCGAGGCCGGCCGCGAGCTCCTCCCACTCGGCGGCGCGCTCGGGGGCGAGCGGACTCGCGCCGTCGCCCTCGAGCGCCCACCGGCGCGTGTGCGCGAGCTCCGAGGCCAGGAAGGTCGCGTCGAACGGCGGGTTGAGGAGCGCGGCCTCGGGCGACATCCCGCGAAGCGGGGCGAGAAGCTCCTCGGCTTCCTCGAGCAGGCGCGCGCGCTCTTCGGGAGCCGCCTCGCGGAGGTCCGCCGCCAGGTCGCGGTCGCCGAGGTCCTCGACGAGCGCCGCCCCGGAGGCGGGGTCGTCGTCGAGTAGCGCCGGGACGCGCAGTCCCTCGCGTGCGAGCGCCTCTCCGATCCTGCGCCACCTCTCCTGCGCCGGAGAGGACGGCTCGGGGTAGAGGACGAGGACGACCGTCGCGTCGGCCCAGGTGCGCAGGCGGACGTACCTCCTCTGGCCGACGTCCCCGGCGAGGAGCTGGAACGGGCCCGACTCCGGAAGGCCGAACCGGGAGCACGCCGAGGGAACGCGCGCCTCGAGGCCGGCGGGGACGGGAAACGTCACGCGTTTTCGGGCGCCGCCTCGGCGACGAGCTCGACCTTGAGGATCTTCTGGTACGCGCGGGGCTTGCCGCCGCTGCGCGGGTCGGACGTGTCGGAGTTCGACTCGGCCACGAGCTTGTCGAGGACCTCGAGCCCCTTCACGACCTCGCCGAACGCGGTGTACTGGCGGTCGAGGAACGGCGAGTCCTGGACGACGAGGAAGAACTGGGACGAGGCCGAGTGCGGGTCGCTCGCGCGGGCCATCGAGAGGATGCCGCGCTTGTGGCTCACGTCGTTGAACTCGGCCTTCACGTTGACCGGCTTGCCCGCCTTGTCGGTGTTCCCGCCGGTGCCGAAGAGCGCGCTCTTGCCCGGGTCCTTCGTGAGCGGGTCGCCTCCCTGGACCATGAAGCCCGGGATGACGCGGTGGAAGAGCGTCCCGTCGTAGAAGCCGCGCGCGGCGAGGTCGACGAAGTTCTTCACGTGGCCCGGGGCCTTGTCGAAGAAGAACCGGATCGTCACGTCTCCCTGGGAGGTCTTCAGGACGGCGAGGGTCTTCGCGTAGTCGCGCGGCGTGGACGACACCTTCTTCTCCTTCTTCGGCGCGGCCTTCCGGGGCGTTGCGCCCTTCTTCTGGGGCGTGGCCGCGTCGGACGGGAATGCGGTCGCCGCGAGAGCGAGACCCAGCGAGAGGGCGAGGGCGAAGCGGGCGGTGCGGATCGCGTGCACGGGACCTCCTTGTTCCTTCGGCGGCCGTCGCCGGCGCCGCCTTGTTCCGGCGGCGGGGCGGGGGGGATGATACTTCGACGGAGCCGACGTGAAGATCGCCGAGTCTTTCCTCACCCTCGTCCGGCGCGCCTCGACGGACCTCGACGTGGAGCGGATCCGCGATGGAGTCCTGGAGCTCTCGCGGCGACATCCCGACCTCTCGACGCGGAGGAAAGCGGCGCTTATGGTCGAGTCGTCGGCCCGGAGGGCCGCGCTCGTCGGCGCGGCGGCGAGCGTTCCTCCAGGGTGGGCGGCCGTCGCGGCGACGGCGCCCGAGCTGACGACCCTGATCGTCCTCCAGAGCCGGATGATCGTCGGACTGCACCTGCTCTACGGAGCCGAGCTCGACCCGGAGGAGCGCGCCCTCGAGGTCGTCGCGGGGCTCGCGGCCGGCGCCGGCCTGTCGGTCGGGCGAAGGCTCACGGTCGGACTGGCCGAATCGCTCGCGACGCGGCTCGCGGTGAGGGCCGCCGGACGCCCGCTCGCGCACCTGATCCCGCTGGCCGGGATCGCGGCCTCGGCGATCCTGAACTACGCCGCGGTCCGGGCCGTCGGCCGTGCCGTCGTCGCGCGGGTGGAGCGCCGCTGGGGGCCGCCCGAGGTCGCCGGCCGGGGCCCCGTCCTGGCCGCCGAGGGACGGGTCGAATGACGCGGACCCTCTCCGCCGCGGACGCCGTCGTCTGCGGCGCCGGGCTCGGGGCGGCCGCCGTCGCCCTCGAGCTCGCGCGACGCGACCTCGACGTCGTCCTCCTCGCTTCGGGGCGAGTCGGCCGCCCGGTCGGGCCCGGCGGCCCGATTGCGGCCCAGGCGTTCGTGGAGGAGGCGGTGCCCGAGGCGCGGGGCCGGCTGGCGCTCTTCGCGCGCGACCTCTTCCCCGACTGGCTGTCGGGCCTCGAGGAAGTGACCGGGGTCGCGGGCGAGCTCGACGAACGGGGTGCGCTGACTGTGGCGTTCGACGAGCCGGAAGAGGTGCTCCTCGATCGCGCCCTCGACGCTCAGCGGAAACGGGGGATGCCGTTCGAGGTCCTCGAGCCCGAGGAGGCGCGAGGCCGCGAGCCGGCTCTCGCTCCGGAGCTCCGTGCGGCCTTCTCCTTCCCGCGCGACGGGGTGGCGAGGGCGCGAAGGGTCGGCCGGGCCCTCGTCCTGGCCGGCCGGGGCGCCGGGGTCCGGCTGATCGAGGGGACCGGCGCGCGCGTCGTCGCCCGGACCGGGGGGCGCGTCTCCGGGGTCGAGACGCCGGCCGGCTTCCTCCCGGCCGCCGCGGTGGTCCTCGCGGAGGGCGAAGCGGTCGAGCGGGGCGAGGCCGGGCTGCCTCCGTTCCCGCTCGAGGCGTCGACGCGGTCGTGGCTCCGGCTGGACGCCTCCTCCGATCCGGATCGACCCGGCCGCCTTCTCGTCTCGAACGGGGTCCGTCTCGTCCCTCGCCGGGACGGGACGATCGTCGCGCTCGGCCGGGCAGGGCGCGACGGGCGGACGGCCCGGTGCGGCGCGGGGAGCCTCGCTTCCCTTCTCGAGGAGCTGCGGCGCCTCGTGCCGGGCTCGACGGCCTGGGAGGCGGGCGAGTCCGGGGCTTCCCTCGAGCTCCGGGCGCCGGACGGCCTCCCGCTGGCCGGGGAGACGGACGTGGCGGGCCTCTTCCTGGCGACGGCCTGGGGGAGCGACGAGCTCCTCCTGGCGCCCGCCGCGGCGCGGCTCCTCGGGGACCTCGTCGCTGGGACGGAGCCGCCGGTTCCGGCCGCGCCCTTCGCTCCCGGCCGCTACGGGCTCTGAGGCGCCCGGAATGCTATTCTGTCCGGCTAAGTGTTCGAGGCGGCGATCCGCTCCTGCGGAGCGGGCTGGCGTCGCCGTCAGGGAGGACCAAGAAAATGATGCGTGAGGCCTTCTATTCGACGGTGCGAGGCGCCGCGGACGTCGCTTGGAAGGGGTTCCAGTGGGTCAACCGGAAGGTCCCGGCCCGCTCCTTCCACCCGGCGTGGTCGCCCGAGCCGTTGCCGAAGAGCCACGAGCGCACGAAGCCGCCGCTCGGGTTTCCGCGGAGGACCGACTCGCTCTGTCCCGTCTGCACGCGGGAGGTCCGCGAGGCGATCGTGAAGGGGCAGGAGGACTTGAAGGCCCTGATCGACGGACACCCGGGCGAGATCCCGGCCGACATCGTCCAGCGAGGCCAGGAGATCTGGATGGTCAAGACGTGCCCGAAGCACGGCACGTTCGAGGACCTGATGTCGAACGACGTCGACTTCTACCGCCGCCTCGAGGGGAACTTCTTCGGGCGCGACGTGAAGATCGGCAAGGACGAGCTCCACGAGCACGGCTCGTCGTCGATGCGCTACGGCCGTGGCGCGGTCCTCACCGTCGACCTGACGAACCGCTGCAACATGATGTGCAACCCCTGCTTCATGGACGCGAACCAGGTCGGCTACGTCCACGAGCTGACCTGGGACGACGTGAAGCAGATCCTCGACAACGCCGCCTCCATCAAGCCGCGGCGCCAGCTCTCCGTCCAGTTCTCGGGCGGCGAGCCGACGCTCTCGCCGCACTTCCTCGAGGCGATCCGCTACTCGAAGGAGATCGGCTACTTCGCCGTCCAGTGCGCCTCCAACGGCGTCCGCTTCGCGCAGGAGCCCGGCTTCGCCAAGGCCGCGGCCGAGGCGGGGCTCCGCCTCGTCTACCTCCAGTTCGACGGGGTCGGGAACGAGCACAACCAGCACCGGGGCGTCTCGAACCTCTACGACGTCAAGCTGCGCGCGCTCGAGAACCTGAAGGCCGCCGGCGTCGACGTGCCGCTCGTCATCACGATCGTCAACTCGATCAACAACGACCAGGTCGGCGACATCATCCGGTTTGCGATCAAGAACATCGACAAGATCAACGCCCTCTCCTTCCAGCCGGTCTCGTTCACCGGCCGCGACGAGGAGGTCGACGACGAGACCCGGAAGAAGCAGCGCTACACGCTCTCGCACCTCGCCAACGACGTGAAGGGGCAGGCGGGCCTGGGCGAGCCGATGCGCGACTGGTTCCCGCTCTCGGCGTCAGGACCGTTCTCCGACCTGCGCGACCTCCTCGGCGGCCTCGAGGCCGAGTGGGGCTCGCTGAAGTGCGGCTGCCACCCGAACTGCGGCATCGCGACGATGGTCCTCGTCCACGAGAAGACGGGCGACGCCGTCCCCGTGACGCAGCTCCTCGACGTCGACCGGCTCCTGCGCGACCTGACCGTCGTCACGGACGCCGCGCGGGGGCGCTTCCTCACGGTCCTCCAGGCGGTCCTCGCCACGGCGCGCAACATCCGCCCCGCCGGGGTGCCGAAGAACCTCGGCGTCCTCGAGACCCTCCGGATCATGGACGGCCACACCGGCAAGTCGATGGGGATCGCGAAGTCCGGACGCTACCCCTGGCGCGTCCTCCTCGTCGCCGGGATGTGGTTCCAGGACCTCTTCAACTACGACTTCCGTCGGACGGAGATGTGCATCATCCCGTACGGGACGCAGCTCGGAGAGATCTCCTTCTGCGCCTACAACACCGGCGCCGGCTGGCGGCAGATCATCGAGGAGATGCACCAGACGGCCACGCTCGCCGACTGGTACCGCGACAAGGGACGCCACCCGATCTACGCGCACGGCAAGGCCGTCCCGCTCCCGGCCTACCGGCCGCGACCCGCGGTCGCTCCCGAGGAGATGCCCGAAGCCGCGAAAGCGGGCGTCGACCTGGCGCTCCCGTCGTTCGGCACGGCCGCGGGGAGGTAGCGGCGAGGACGGGGGCCGCGGCACCGCGGCCCCCGTGCCCGACTCGCGTCGAGGACGCCGGCGCGGCGCCCCTCGTGACGAAGCCCGCTACTCGGGGACCCGATCGGCCTCGCGCCAGCGCTGCGCCCACCCGGCCCGTTCGGCGGTCTCCATGTTCACGGTGCCGTCCGGGTGGAACGTACCGTTCGAGACGAGACGTCGCCGCCCCTCCTCCGAGAGCCAGAGGGGCAGCGTGTCCTCGGGCGACCTCGGCATGAACTCGTCACCGGGGACGACCGGCTGGAAGTCGCGGTAGGCTTTCCGGACGCCCTGGACGAGGTAGTGGAGCTTCGTGTCGGCGCTGGAGCGGACGACGATCCTCTCGAGTGACTCGCTCTCGACCCAGGCGTGGGCCCCGGAGCCCACGGTCGTCACCTGGACCGTGAGTCCGTCCTCGTCCGTCACCATTTGGAACGCATCGGGAACCTCGAGCACGCAGACGCCTCCGCGGGTGGACGCGGTGCCGCGGAAATAGGTCCCGGCCTCCGGCCCCTCGAGCGAGACGAACTTGATCACCTTCGAGGCGTCCGTCGGGTGCGGCTCGACGAACGTCTTCGTCCCCGTCGCACCGAGGTTCCCGTTCGCGTAGACGCCGTAGGTGTTCCCCAGGCCGAGGCTGCCGTGCATCTGGAGGATGCCGGACGCGTCGACGGAGTAGCCCCGGACCCCGACCCCGGAGGGCCCCGCGACCCCGACGGTGCCTCTCGAGGCCCCTTCTCCGCGCACCCCGGCTACCGACCCGAGGGAGCTGATGATGGGAGGTGTTCCGGCCGTCGAGCGACCGAGGACGCCGGCCCCGTCGGCCACGCTCGCCGCCGATTCGCCGTACACGCCGAAGGTCCGTATCGTGGAGCTGAACGGTCCGATGCCGTGGACGCCCGCCGACATGGCGGCGGCTCCGGCGCTGATCTCCCCCTGGACGCCGTGGACGACTCCGGTTCCTCCCGCGTATCCCCCGACGCCGTGGGAGCCGCTCGCATTCGAGTAGTTGAAGCCGACGATCGCGGCGGCCGCGTCGAAGGACCCGGACGTGAAGAGCTGCTTGTTCGTGTTCGGGTAGTTCGTGAAGTAGCCGTTGATGTCGATGATCAGGTCTGTCGGGCTCACGGCGGCGACGACCGAGATGGATGTGCCGGACCCCGCTGGAACGATCGCGGCGTTCGCGAGCGTCTGCGCGCCGAGGTAGTTGAGCGTGGAGACGTTCGGCATCGTGCCGCCCGCAGGCCACGCGACGATGTGGCCGGGCCCGGTCGTATTCGTCACCGCGAAGTTGAGAGAGAACGCCGAGACGTTCGCGGGTAGGCCGGTGCAGCCGGACGCGACGATGTTGAACGTACGGGGGGCGGCCGTCAGGGCTGGCGGGCCGTAGGCGCCGCTGAACCCCATCCCGAGCCGCGTGTCCACGACTCGGCACGGCGTGACCGCGACGAAGACGCCGGGATTGCCGATGTCGCCGAGCGCGGTGAGCCGGGACGACGTGGACGGGACGACCCAGTTGCGGAGGGGAATGTCGTCGGCCGTGACGAGAGGTGCACCGAGAAGCATGAGTCCGATCAGGGCTCCGGTGGATCGACGGGACATGGTTCGCTCCTTCTTCCCGTCCCGCCCGGCGGGACGTTTCCAGACGAAGACCCGCACGGCTCGGCGCGGATCCGATGACGGGACTGAAGGCAATCTGTCGCCGCGTCGGGTGCCTGGCAAGTGTCCGGGGTCACGCGGCGTACGATTCCGGCGCGGACAGCTCTCGTTAGCGGAATTCGACCAAGATCGGTCCCGATTGGCGGTTTCGCGAGCGGTGAGCAAGAAGCCTTCCCGGGAGCCATGCGGAGAGGCGGGGTTGGCGAGGACGGACAGGAGGTCCGAGGCCGAGGCTCACCCGTTCAAGGCCGAAACGTCACCGAGTTCCTGGGCCCTTCCCAGACCGTGACCTCCTCCAGCCGCACACCCTCCGCAAGGACGCCGGCCTTCCGCAGCTCGCTCGCGAACCAGAGGGCGACGTTCTCGGCTGTCGGGTTCCGCTCGTCGAACGGCGGGACGGTGTTGATATCCCGGTCGTGGAGTCGCGCGGCGAGCTCCTTCACGAGCCTCTCCGTCGGGACGAAGTCGACGGAGAGGTCGTAGTCGCCGAGTGCGTCGGTCCCGAGCGCGACCTCCACCTTCCACGAGTGCCCGTGCGCTGGCTCCGGTCCTCCGACGTAGTCGCGCAGGTGATGGGCGGCCTCGAACGTCGCGTGGCAGCGGATCGTGAACGGCATGGCGCACTCTCCCCGTCGCGCGGTCAGCGCGTCAGGACCGTCTCCTCGCGGAGGACGCGGATGACGTGCTGGTCCTCCGCGGCGAGGCCCCACGTCTGCTCGATGTGCCGCTTCGGCGTCGTCGCCCCCTCGCCCGAAAGGCGCAGTCGCTCGACGATCACCTCGCCGTTCGGGAGCGTGAAGCGGTAGACCCCTTCCGTTGCGGCCTTCCCGAGGGACGGCGCGCCGGCCGGCAGCTCCGTCCAGCCGAGGAGCCGCATGCCGGGCGGAAGGCGGTCGTTGACGGCGGCGAGGTGCTCCGGCGTCAGCGGCTCGACGACGTCGAGGTCGAAGAGCTCGTGGCGCGACTCGGAGCCGAGCGGGAGCGCCGGCCCCATCGAGAGGCGGATGTGCGGGTTGAAGCCCTCGGTGTACCGGACCGGAACGCGCGCGGCGCGGAGCGCCCTTTCGAGGACGTCCATGACGTTCCGGTGCGAGAGGTAGCGGGCGTCGCCGAGCTTCTCGAACGAGACCCGCCAGCTCTTCGCGACCGCCGCGCTCTCGCTCGCGCCGCCCCGCGAGGTTCGCCGCTCGCGGAGCGGGAGGAGGTCGGGCGTCGCCTTCATCCGGTACGCGGCCCCCTTCGCCTTGTCGGCGTAGGCCGAGCCTCGGCCGTCGTCGCGCGCGTCGGCGACGCCGCTCGCGACGCCCGCGGCCGACGGGAGCGGGACGCCGACCGCCTCGGGCGGCGCGGCGACGGCGTCCGCGGCCGGCGGGGCGGCGTCCTCTTCCGCCGGGAGGGACGGCAGCGCGAACGAGAAGCCTGCCGGCATCCCGTTCGCGAGGACGGTGTCCTCTCCGTTCCCGGGGACGCCGCAGGCCGTGCAGCGGCCCCACTTGCAGTCGTCCGTCGCCATCTCCTGCAGGGCCTTCTTCCACTCCACGACGAGGAAGGGCTTGCGGATCGAGGCGTCGACGACGTCCCAGGGGAGCGTCTCCTTCAGGTCCTTCTGCCGCAGGTGCCGTTCCTTCGGGATGCCGGCGGCCTCGAGCGCCTCGGTCCAGCGCGGCCAGGAGAAGTGCTCGGACCAGCCGTCGAACTTCCCGCCCCTCTTCCAGACCTCGAGGAGGGCGTTCGACATCCGCCGGTCGCCGAGCGAGAGCATGGTCTCGATCTCGGCTTCCTTCGGCTCGTGCCACTTCAGCTTGGCTCCCCGGACGGGGCGGAACCTCTCCTTCAGGTACGCGAGCTTCTGCAGGAGCTGCTCCACGCCGTCGAACGCGGACCACTGGAAAGGCGTGAAGCTCTTCGGCACGAAGGAGCCGACGGAGACGTGGACCGTCGCCCGGACGCCCTTCTTCCGCCCCTCGGCGAGGATGTCCGAGACGAGCGTGACGAGGTCGTCGAGGTCGGCCGTCGTCTCCGAGGGGAGGCCGATCATCGTGTAGACCTTGATGAGGTCCCAGCCGCGCTCGAACGCGACGCCCGCGGCCTTGACCATGTCGTCGTTCGTGAACGTCTTGTTGATGACGCGACGCAGGCGGTCCGAGCCGGTCTCGGGGGCGAACGTGAAGCCCGACTTCCGCACCTCGGAGACGGCGTCGGCGAGCGCGACGGAGAAGGCCTCGGCGCGGAGAGACGGGAGCGAGATCGAGACCTTCGTCTTCGCGAGCTCGGGGGCGAGGCAGGCGACGAGCGGCTCGATCTGCGAGTAGTCGGCCGAGGAGAGGGAGAGCAGCCCGACCTCCGACCACCCCGCCTCGTCGATGAACGCCTTCGTCATCCGCGCGACGTCGGCCGGGTCGAGCTCCCGCACGGGGCGGTACCAGTAGCCCGCCTGGCAGAAGCGGCACCCCTGCGTGCAGCCGCGCATGATCTCGAGGCCGAGGCGGTCCTGGACGATGTCGACGGAGGGGACCATCGGCCTTTCGGGGTAGACAGACGGGTCGAGCCGCTCGACCCAGACCCGCTTCGCCCGCTCCGGGACGCCCGGGGCGTTCGGCGTGTACGCGACGACCCGGTCGCCCTCGTAGCTCACGTCGTAGAGCGAAGGGACGTAGATGCCGGGGCAGGCCGCGAAGGCGAGGAGCCGCTCGCGGCGCGGGTGGCGGCGCGTCGCCTTTACCGCGTCGAGGAAGACTCCGAGCGCCTCCTCGGCGTCGCCGA
>CAZWRQ010000052.1:11385-22846 GCA_964636395.1 uncultured Holophagales bacterium | reverse complement strand
GCTTCAATGGAGCCCCGGCGACGTCGCCGGGGATGCGGCGCTCGCAGCAAGCGACTGTAGCACCGAGGGTTGAGACGTGAAGATCGAGCGACCGCAGAGTCCTCCGGTGAGATCCGAACCCACCCTCCCAGCGCGCGACCTCAACGCCCTGCGCACAAACGTGTTGCGGCCCGTCGAGCGACGGCGGCACCTCGTTGCGCACTCCCCTCGCTCGAAGTGGATCCTGGTTGTCAAACAACCTCCGCAACTCGTGCGTCACAAGACTATGGGGCCCTTCGGGGCCTCGATGTAGGCCTTGCCGAGAGAGGTGATTCGCTCCGCAAGCCCGGACTCGGAAGGCCCGAGCTCGATGAAGAGCACCTGGTCCTCCGAGGGCTTGATGATCCCGCCCAGGTCGAGCTGCAGGCTCTCTCGCTGGCGCCCCGTGAGGTCGCAGCGGAAAACCGAGAGCTGGAGGTGATCGCCGGAGCCCTGCATACGCCGGAACACCCGCCTCAGGCGCTTCGGATCGGCGATGTCGTACGTCACGATGAACCGGCTCTTCATCTCGTCTCGAAGCCGAGGTACCGGGGGATCTCCCCGGTCACCGCCCTCGCGAGAAGCCTGGCCTGGACTTGAAGGACCCGACGGTAGTCGATCCGGTAGCCGAAGATCGGATGCGTCACCTCCTGGCCGATCCGCCGCTCGTAGGCTCCCGTGAACGCCTTGCGCCCCTTATCCGTGAGCGCGACGGCGCCCCCGGCGCGGACGAAGTCGCCCTCACCGACGACCTCGGTGTTCACGGCCGTGAGGACGGCGGAGTCTGCGAGGAGTGGCCGGAACTCCTCCATGAGGTCGAGGGCGAGGCCCGGTCGCCCCGGCCGCGGCTGATGGAAGAAGCCTACGGTGGGATCGAAGCCCGCGGCGATGAGCGCCACGCGAACGTCCCGCAGGAGGAGCGAGTACGCAAAGGAGAGGAGCGCGTTGACCGGGTCCTTCGGCGGCCGGCGGTTCCTTCCGTCGAAGTCGAACGCCGCCGTCGACCCCGTCCGGGGCGACACCAGCTTCGCGAACTCCGCGAAGTAGATTCGGGCCGCGAGGCCCTCGATGCCGAGGAGAGACTCCAGGCTCTGCGCGTCCTTCGCCTGCTCCGCCAGGCTCCGGAGCCTGGCGAGCACCTCGGAGGGAGCTTCATCCGCATTCCGCCGGACGATCGTCCGGCCGTTCAGGATCTTGGATGAGATGAAAGACCTCGCGAGAGTGAGAGCCGACGCCGGGTCGGCCGCCGTCCGGAACTGCGCGATCCGGGTCTGGACGTTGACGGTGGCCACCCCGCCGAGCGCGCCGTAGTACCAGCCGCCTCCGCTGAAGAACGAGACTCCGACCTCCCTCCGGCAGAGCTCCTGGATGAGGCCGTGGGTGAGCTGCACGGCGCCGAAGACGTTCACGTGCGAGACGTCGCCGAGCCGAACGGTCGTCGCCGGCGCATCGCGGACACGCACCTCGATCAGCTCCCCCTTCTTTCCCAGCGTCGTTCCAGGAGTCATGACGTAGATCGGGGCCCGTTCGTCATCCGGCGGGATCAGGCGGCGGACCGGCTTCGCACGGGTCTCCGGCTCCGTCACGTGCTCCGTCTCGGACGAGGAGAGGAGGACGTTCGTCTCGTCCGGGAGGCAGATCCCCGCGAGCGAGCAACGCGGGCACTTCGGGCTGTCGACGAGCGGCGGAGGCGGGACGTTCACCGTCTGGAGCCGGCGCGCTTCCGCAACGGCAGCCCGGACCTCCGCCTCCTCCCGGTCTCCCACCGGCACCTCGACCCGCCGCCGCGAGGCGGCGTAGTAGACGACGCCGTGAGGGCTCTGATGCCCGCCCGAGCGGAGCGCGAGCACCTGGGCGGCCACCTGGACTCGATCGGCCGGCCAGACGCCCCCGGGCACCCGCTCCGGATCGGGAGCGCTGCCCCTCTTGTAGTCGACGGGCACGACGGCCTCTCCGACGACCTCGACGAGGTCCGCCTTCGCGACGACCCCGATCTCCCGAGAGGTGACGGTCACGGACCTCGCCACGAAGCCCTCGGGGAGATCGCCCGGGTCCGGAAGCCCTTCTGCCGCGCGGTCGACCCTTCGATGCACGCGCGCTCCCGATACGGTGTCGGCGCTCTCCTCCCATTCCCCGGCCACGTGCTCGAGGTAGTAGAGCCTCGGGCAGTAGGTCAGCTCGTTGAGCATCCGGGCGGGGATCGGGTCGTCGGTCACGACGGCTCAGCCATGCTCTGCGGTCAAGCGACCGCCCTCGCCGGAGTGAAGTTGACCTTGAAGTTTGCGCCCGAGCCGACCCTGATGCGACGAGCTCGATATGCGGCCGACACGCCCCGCGCTCTCAGTGTGGAAGAGTCGACCTCAGCCCTCGTCAGCTCGCGGAGCTGCAACAGAGACCGTATGGTCGGCATGGGCGCTGCCGACTCCCAGATGGGCCAGGTGAAGGCGAGCCCGGCGGCGTCCTCCGACCAGCCCGCCACGGAAAGGCCGCGGCGGGTCGGCGCGGACGGGAACAAGGCGAGAGCCCGATAGGCGAGGAGGTTGGCCATCCAGACCGTTCGGCTCTTGTTGTCTGAGGCCGTGGGGTCACGGTCCATGAGGGCGTAACGTCGATCCTCCTGCGGATCCCACCTCATGGAGAGCTTCTCGTCCGGGTAAGTCCACGGCTCGAACAAGACGGCTCGCACGCGCTCAGGGGAGACGTTGGCCATGAGGTCCGTCACCGTTTCGAGGAAGAACTGGTGCCCGGACCCCGAGATGAACTGGAAGGGCGTCGGCTCGAGCGAGCCCCCCTTCTGCAGGCAGGCGTCGCTCCCGAACGCGGCGAGGAGGTCGAGCGCCTCCCGCGAGGCCATGCCGGCCCCGACCAGCAGCGCACTCGACCTCTCCCGGAACTCGGAGTCCGTGCAGTCGAGCCGCTTCCCCAGGGCGAGCTCGGGTCTCGGCACCGCCTCGGGCAGCGCCCGGAGCCACTCGAGACGCCGCTCGTCGTACTC
Organism: uncultured Holophagales bacterium; assembly: GCA_964636395.1. GTDB lineage: Bacteria > Acidobacteriota > Thermoanaerobaculia > UBA5066 > UBA5066 > UBA5066. The sequence goes on along the minus strand of CAZWRQ010000052.1, from coordinate 19,833 downwards.
GGCTCGGAGCGGAGCTAGCTCCGTCTCGTTCCAGCGCGCTCGTTCCTCCCGAGAGACACGCCCGCGAGCCTTCAGCTCCTTCTGCTTCCGGGCGAGCGCCCGCTTCGCGGCCTCGCACGCCTTCTGCGTCTCCTCTCGACGGCGCTCCGCCTCGAGCGACACCGGCGCTCCGCGCAGGGCGCCCGCCACCGCTTCGGAGAGCTGATCCGGGCCCGCGAACGTCGCGCCCTCGATGGCCGGCACCCAGGAGCCCCGGCACCACCAGGCGAGCCGCACACCGCGCTCTCCCGCGGCTTCGAGCGCCACGAGCGTGCCAAGGGCCGCCAGGAAGCCGAGCGGGTTCGCACCGTCGAGGCCCCGAAGCTCGAAGCGGGACTTCGGCTCACTGCTCGTCATCGCTCCGCTCCCTTCTCTGGCCCTCGCTCTCGCTTCAGGCCGCTGGCATACCAGTCGCCCAGCCGAAGGATCGCCTCGAGGTAGGCCTCGCCCCACCATCCGTAGGCGCGCACGAGCCTCCAGAACCGATCTGACAGGCCCGCCTCGAGGCCATGAGCAGGAGCTTCCGCGGCGCGCTCCTCGGCGCTGAAGATCAGCTCCGTCGAGCCGAGAGCGCCTCGAACCAACGGCGGAGCAGGGTCTTCACAGAGGGGCGCGAAGGGCCGCACGTGACCGTGGTGGCTCGCCACGAGATGAAGGAACAAGTCTCGGTCGAGCCCCGTGCCCGCTCGCGGCGCATGGAGGCGCGCGAGGTGGGCGGATAGCAGCTCGTGCCGGAAGCCTTCCGGCAACCCTGCGGCCTCACGGATCCGCTTTCGCCGGGCGGGCGAGACCGGGATCCTCGTCGATTTCGCGAGCGGCTCGCCCGCCGTGAGCGCGGCGACCTCATCCCCGTTGTGGAGCATCACCTGGAAACGCTCGTCCAGCTTGCCCACGTCGTGCCAGTAGCCGGCTTCGCGCAGGACTTCGGCCAGCTCGGGCGGAAGGCATGCCCCGGCCAGCTTCTCGACGGTGCGCGCGACGACCTCCGAGTGCTCGTCGAGCGAGACCGATCGGCCGCAGAGCGACGTCAGGTCGTCGTCGTCGGCAAAGAGGTCCGACTCCGCACCGGAAGACTCCTCCCTCGGTCGGAGCGCGGCGAGGAGGACCCCGCCTGCCGGGTGGGGCTCGGGCGGCCGATTGGCGACCTCCCTCAGGAGCTCGAGCCACCATCCCGGGGGTTGTCCCTCGACCTCCTCGCCCGGCTCATGCGTCAGGACGGCGTCGATCGCCTCTCGGAGCGAGGAGCGATCAGGGTCCGGCTCCTCCGCGAGCTCCGCCAGCGCACCCAATGGGGGGAATGCGAGCCACGGCGCGAGGACATCCCGGTTGATTCGGACGGCCGTCGGCCGCCCCGCGCCATCCAGCGTCGCCTCCCACAGGTCGAGTCGTGCGCCCCCCAGACCCTCGAAGCCCGCCGACTGGCCGAGGACGTCGATCCCGTACATCGCCGGCACCACGACCACGTCATCGGGCATCACGTCGCTCGGGTTCGACGACACCCTCGATCGGTCCCGCCCGCGCCAGAGGAAGAACCTCCTGCCCTCAGGCGGGGTCTCGCCATCCCGAGGATCCGGCGCCCCTTCCACGTCGCCCGGGTCGTCCTTCGACGAAGCGCCGCCGAGGAAGCCACGAACCGCGTGGAGAGGCGCCGTCAGCATCTCCGCGCTGACGGGGGGACAAACCGCCACCACCTCCTGCCAGCTCCGCCAGGACTCCGGCAGCAGGTCCGAACGCCAGACCACCCGGGCCTCGGGCGCACCGCGGTCCTTGCCGTGGAGGAAGAGCCCGACCTCCGGCTCCGGGTGCGGCCGGGGCGCGGTCTGACAGAGAAGGTCGAGGTGGGCAGGGAGGAGTACCGGCGCGTCGCCGACCGGCGCCAGATACGGCGTGAGATCCTCAAGGTCTCCGAGCGCGGAGCGCAGCGCTTCGACGCCGAAGTCGATCGAGCCCGACGCGGCCCTCTCGGAGAGCATCTTCCACGTGCTGGCGAGCGCCGTGCCGTAGACGGCGTCCGGCTCCGCCTCGTCCGGATCGGCGTCCCGATCCCGGATGAGGATGAACGCCTCGGCCGAATCGGCGGCCTCTGCGTCACGCGGCCTCCCGAGACGATGCAGCCGCCCGAACCGCTGCTGCATCGCGTCGAGGCTGGCCGCCTCGCACACGAGCGCGTCGAAGCTGAAGTCGGCCCCGACCTCCAGGCACTGCGTGGTGACGAGCACGACGGGCCTCGGCGGCCCCTCCGGCGAGGAGGAGCGAAGGAACGGGCTCCACCGGCCAACGAGCCAGTCCCGCTCGAACGGACGCATGCGCCCCGTAAGAAGGAGCACGTCCGCGCCGGCGACGCGCTGTCGTGCCAACCCCTCGACGGCCTGCGCCGTGCGGACTCGGTTAACCATCACGGCGACCCGGGTCTTGCCGGCCTCTACGAACGCCCGAACCCGGTCCACCGCCTCCCTGACCAGCGGGTCTTCACCGGTGCGGGAGGACCCCTTCGTCCTGACTTCGACGAGACGAGCCGGCTTCGACGCGCTGAGCCGCTGCCCGAGGACGGGGTGTCCGAGCGCGGCCTCTCGCTCGGCGCCAGGGAAGACCTGATCGCCGGCCACGTCGGGCGGCGGGGTCGCCGAGAGAACGACGAACGAGAAGGGAGTCCGGATCGGCCTTTCAGCCCATCGCTCGCCTCGGAAAGCCTCGACCGCCTGCGCCGTCTGCAGGAACGGCACCGAGCAGTGTGCCTCGTCGAGCAGGACGAGGCTGTCGTTCGCTGCGAGACCCGCGAAGACCGGGGCGGCGAGGAGACTCCGGCCGTAGCCTCGAAAGAGCAGGCGCGAGCCGAGCTGATCGACGGTGGAGGTGATGACGGCCGGCTGCGAGGGGAGCCGCGCCCAGCCCTCGTCCCGGAGTACGCCGCCGCGTAGCCTGGCGGTTGCCAGTGGACGGTCGGTTCCGGAGATCGCTCGGAGGCGATCCGCCCAGTCCCGGAGCGGCCCGTCGGTCGCCTCCTCGAGCTTCCCGGCGAGCCGGCGCGCACGTTCGAAGGCTTCGTCGACGACGATCCGGCGATCCACGACGAACCAGATCCGGCGCGGCGCCGAACGCTCGTCGACTCGCCGGTCGGCCTGTGACGCCAGGGCGAAGAAGGCGATGTCGATGCAGGCCGTCTTTCCCGAAGCCGTCGGGAGGTCGAGCGCGCGCGGCCACCTCCCTCGCGCGACCCGTTCGGCGAGCATGGATTGCCACGGAAAGGGGTCGAAGTCCCACAGCAGGCGAAAGCACTCCTGGAAGCTCGCGTGGAAGCTCATTCGCGACTCCGGCGGGGGTCTCCCGCCTCGTGCATCGGGCGGAACAGCCCATAGCCTCGGTAGCGGCCCGCTCCGAGGAGAAGCGGACCTCGCACCTTCTGCTCGAAGACCAGCTTCGCGTGGACCTGACGGCGCTGGCTGCCGTCCTTCCTGCGGAGCCGAGGAAACGAGCGCGCCGGCGGAGCCCCGGGATGCGCGGACACCGGCGTTGGTATCACTTCACAAGGGGTCGGGAGGCCCACGTGCGCGCAAGTCGCCGCGATCATCTCCGCCACCTCGCGCTCATAGGCCGTGCGGTCGTCCCCCTTCGGGTGGCGGTCGAAGACGACGGGGGTGACGCTCGCCCAATGCCTGGCTCCTTCTTCGGAGGCCGTCCACGTCTCGGGGCGAAGACCGAGTGACGGGATCGACCCGGCCGTTGGGACGAGGTCCCAGGACCCGAGCGGCCCGAGCAGCAGGCGGCGAACCGCTCCGATGGCGCGGTAGGCCGATCGACGATCCTCCGCCGACGTCTCCGTCGGAAACGCGAGGGCGACGCCGAGGAGATGTCCGTCCGCGTGAGGGTGCCCGACGAACGCCAGGGGTAGGAACGCGAGGTGGGGCCGCCCGAGCGGCGCGCCCGAATGGTCGTGGCCCGAGAGGAGCTCGCGCACCTGGGCAGGAAGGCCGTCGCTACGGGAGAGGATCGCCTCGCGCAGGCGCCCGATCACCGACGCCATCGAGCACAGGTCGAGGGTGGCGTATGGCCCGTCGTGCCGCTCGAGCCTGAACACGTGGATACCGGGGTCGAGGACCGTGCCGGGCGGCGCCGAGGACTCGGCCACGTCCGGCGGCGCCGTGTAGCCGCAGTAGATCGACAGCTGCGGACGGATACGCGGAGGCTCCTCGCCGCCGAACTCCTCCCTGAGCCGCTTCCTCGCCGCCCTATGCGCTTTCCCGTCCGTCTCGTCGGAGGCCGCGGCGAGAAGGTCCGCGAACTCCTCGACGGTGCGGCCGTTGAACCGGCGCTCGAGCTCCGAGAGCGTGCCCGGGCCCGTGACGCGCAGCCGGATCGCCGACCGCCCCTCTCGCGGCACGCACGTCGGCGAACCCGTCTCGCCGGCCTCCGCGAGCCACATCTGGACGAGGGACGACGAGTGGCCCACGCGTGTGACCTTTCCGCAAAGCGCCTCTAGCGCCTGACGCGCCCGCGGGGCAGGCTCGGCACCGGGCCAGCTCAGGTAGACGGTGTCGCTCTCGGGAAGGGCTCGAGCGAAGGTCCGCGGCTGCCGCTCCCGTGTGAGGGAAATCCCCGGGAGTCCGGCCTTCGACGGCCCGGCGCTGTCGTTGACGGGGACGTAGTGCGTTACCAGCGCACGCTCCGAATGACGCGCCGCGTTTATCAGGGGCGGGTCGAGCGTCTCGAGCCAGAGGAGCGCCTCTCGTTCGGCCGGCTCCCCCCCGGTTTCGAAGTGCGCCGCTGCCAGCGCCATGAAGACGCGGCCCGGATGGGGAGGCCACTCGGCGCGCTCGTGCGAGTCCGGCTCCGTCGCGGCAGCAAAGCCGGTCAAGTAGCGAATGCCAAAGGCGAGCATGTCACTTCTTCTCCTCGGCTCCCTCCTTCGTGGCCTCGAGCTGGCTCAGCCGGACGAGCCTCACGAGCTCCGTGGAGGGCTTCAGCACGACCGGCTCCGTGCCCCACGGCAGTCCGAGACGTTTCGCGTCGTCGGCGGCCGCCTTGAGAATCGAAACGGCCTCGTTGCCGGAGAGAGCGAAGGTCGACGGGGCTTCACCGGGTCGTCTGAGGAGCTCCCAGGTCATCTCCGCCTCGGGCCAGAGGAGGCAGCGGGAGCGGAGGTCCATTCCCGCTTCGAACGCGAGCGCCGCGGCGCAAAGCCCGAGGGCAGCGAGGACGGTCCGGGCTGCCGCATCGGTTTCGGGGGAGACCCTCCCGTCTACCGGGAACCGGAGTCGGCGAAGGCAAATCAGCGAGAGGACGGTCGTCTGCTCGGCGAACTCGATCGTGAGGCCCGAGTTCGCGCCGTCGAAAGGCACGCTACTGTGGTTCACCTTCGACGGCTCGGTCGCGCCCTTGGTGGTCGGCGGATCGGCAACGGCCCAGGACTTGTCGGCCGCCTTGACGACCTTCACGTTCGCGCGCACCTCGAGGGGGTCACGTCGAACGCCACGCGCACGGAAGTCCTCTCTCCATTCGGCGCCGATGCCGACGATCTCGGAGACCATGGCCCTTTCAAACTTCGGACCCAGTCCGCCCTTCGGGCCGGTGGAGTCCCACATGCCGAAGACGAGGGCCGTGGGGCACAGCTCGAGGAGAGCCGTCGCGTTCGCAGTGCTGACCCTATTGAGCGCCCTGCCCCTCTCGGACACACGGAACGGAACCCCGTCGACTTCGCTGTCGCGGAGGATCGCGTCCGCGAGGCGGTGGGGGACCTGGAGACTGGTGATCCTGCCGACCGAGTCGATGAAGCGACCCTTCTTCTCGTCGTCGTCCGGATCGGACGTCGGGTCGTGCTCCGAGAAGTCGACCACGAGGAGCGGCATCGCGAACCGCCCCGCTTCGATCGCTTCCTGAAGCGCGAGTTCCATCCTGTTCGCCTGGCTTTGCACGCTGTCGAGGAGGACACAGGCCACGGGGTCGGTTCGACCGGCCAGCTTCCGTCTCTCCATCGCATACACGGCGCCCGCGAAGGTGGGCGGAAAGACCTTGTCCCCCTCGCCGCCCCCGGGCTGGAGCCTGCGACGGCATCGGAACGCCGCCGCCGAGCCGCTCACCGCTTCACGAACGTCTTCCAAGGTCAACGCGGTCATGAGACCCTCCTTTCGCCGGATCAGGGCCGACCCCGAGGTGATCGTTACCGTTTAGCACGGGGACTCTGACATCCGCTGTCAGGGCTTCTCCGTGCGCGTGATGCCCGGCCCGCGCCGGAAGACGCGGAATTACGGATCGCCGGTAAGAACGCGATCGCTCTTCAATGGAGCCGGTTTGGACCGGGCGATGCCGAAGCGTTAGACTTCCAAAAGTGGGCGCGGCGGGATTCGAACCCGCAAGTCCCCAGCCGGAACGCCAAGATGCAGACTTGGCGCGTATACCAGTTCCGCCACGCGCCCAAATTGGCCGCCGGAGCCTCCTTGGCCCGGCGGCCTTTTCTAACATGGGCACGTCGCGCTCGAACGTCAAGGTAATAAAGCTATCGCAAACATGAAATTCATCCTTACGGATCGCCTGATCTGCGATAGAGCTTCAGTGCTCCTGCCAGCTGCCGCCGCACTTCGTCCCTTAAGGTACTCGGAGCAAGCACCTTCGCCTCGTCCCCGAACTGCATCACCCAACGCTTCACCTCCCGGAGGCCAGCGACCTTCAACGACAGCGTGCAGCCGCCGTCCATCTCCTCCTGGAGGCGGGCAGTTCGGTGCCAGCGCTTCTCCCGGATCCAGCGGGCCTGGCGGGGGGCGAACCGGATCCGGACCTCGACCGGTCGGTCACCTTTCTCGATACCGAAGGCGTCGGCGGAGTAGCGTTCGAAACGGAAGCTCGGGTCGATCTCGTAAGTCTCTTCGAGGGGTACGGCCTTCCTGATGCGGTGAAGGGCGAAGTCCCGCACCTCGCCTCGCCTGCTGTCCCAGGCCGCGACGTACCAGTCGCCCCGGTGATTGAAGACGCGATACGGCTCGATATCCCGGTCCAGCGTCGTGCCACTCGCGTGACTGCGGTAGCGAATCGACAGACGCCTTCTTCGGCTTAGCGCCGCGACGACCGTGGAGAAGACCCGCGCGTCGGGGGCGGCGACGGGGCCGAGATCGAGCGAGAGGAACGCGTCGAGCGGGCCGGGCGAGATCCGGACCTCGTCCGGAAGGAGTCGCGCGAGCTTCCCGATCGCCTTCGACAGCGCTTCTCCATAGGGCGTGCCCCGGTACTGAGCGACGACCTTCTCGGCGAAGAATAGGGCGAGCAGTTCCCCCTCCGAGAGGTCAACGAGCGGGAAGGCGAACGTCGGCTGCGTCAGGACGTACGTCCGTCGCGAGCGGTCGTACTCCACGGGTGCGTTCCACTCGTTCCTCAGGAATTCGAGGTCGCGATACGCGGTTCGAACGGCGACCTCCCACCGCCTTGCGAGGTCGGGCGCCCTCAAAGTTCGGCTGGCGCGCAACTGACCGATGGCCCAGAAGAGCCGTCGGAGCGGGGGACGTGTGGCCGGCCCCGAGATCCCGCGCCTCCCTTTCCCCTTCGCCACTTCGTCGCCCCCTGATCCTGGGCGGAGAGCCCGGCCGTCCTGTTTCCAGATTCCGGAGCAATTCGCTGTGTTGTCAGACTTCGCCTAGCGCAAGGCCATGATAACGGCCCGGCCTGCTGCTCAACCAGCGCAACGTCGAGGGTCGACGCGGGAAGCGACGTGCCGGGAGGTGCGACGAGCCGGGAGTAGGCGGCGCCGAGACAGGGTGTAGCCGCGAATACGACGAGGGCGACCATCGACGCGAGGAGCGCGACTCGGAACGCCGGCCTCGGCACAGCGCATCGATCCGCCCTCCTGGAGGGAACGTGCAGGTCCCGCGCCCGCCTACCCGAGCGCGAGCTCGATCGCCTCCCCCGTGAACGGCTCCTCGAACGCGAGGAAGACCGCGGCGAGGCGCATCCCGTCGCGGTTCTTGTTCCCGGCGCCGTAGCGCGGGTCGCCGAGGACGGGGTGGCCGATCGACTCCAGGTGCCGGCGGATCTGGTGCTGCCGGCCGGTCTCGATCGTCACGTCGAGCGTCGTCGCGCCGCGCTCCGCGTCGTGCGCGACGACGCGCCAGAGCGTCCGGGCGCTCTTGCCGTCGAGCGGCGTCTCGACGACGCCCTCGCCGCCGAGCGCGGAGGCGACGTCGCCGAGGACCTCGGCGCGGTAGCGCTTGACGACGCGCCCTTCGCGCAGGAGCGCGGAGAGCGCCGCGGCGGCCCGCTCGTCGTGCGCGACGAGGACGAGCCCGGAGACCTCGCGGTCGAGCCTGTGGACGGGGAGCGCGGGGCGGCCGAGCGCCTTCTCCGCCTGGCGGAGGAGCGTCGCGTGGTCGCCGAACGGCGTCCCCTGCGTCAGGAGGCCCGCGGGCTTGTCCCACGCCGACCAGCGCG
>CAZWRQ010000052.1:0-11285 GCA_964636395.1 uncultured Holophagales bacterium | reverse complement strand
GCGCGCCTCGGGCGGGACGAGCGCGAGGAGGGCCGCGTCGTAGTGGATCTCGAGGACGTCGCCGGGACGCACCGTCGCCGTCTCGCGGCGGAGGCGGTTCGGCGTCCGCCCCGAGCGGCCGACATGGACCGCCCCCTTCCGCATCGCGTCTTTCACGGCCCCCTTCGAGAGGCCCGAGACGCGCGCGAGGAGGTCCGCCGCGCCCGAAGGGTCGGTCGCGACGACGCGGTGCTTCAGAGAGAGTCGCTCGGGCGAAGTCATCGGCCCCGACGATAGCGCGGGAGCCCGTGCCCTGCGGAGCGCCGCCGGCGTACGATCGAGGCATCGCCCCGGTACCGTCCGGAGGGATTCGACGCCATGCGTGCCACGTGCCGCCTCGTGCTCCTGCTCTTCGCCGCGCTCGCGGCCGCCGGCTGCGGCTGCGTCTGGGAGGGGAGGAACGTCTGGCTCGCCACCGAGGCTTCGGCGGGGAAGACGCTCGAGGCGAACGCCCGCGACGAGGTGCTCCTCGAGCTCCCCGTCGACTCCGGGTCGAAGGCGCGCTGGTACGTCGTGGAGGTCGACGAGAGGGTCCTCCGCAGGAAGGGCCCGGCGGAGGAGCAGTCGGACGGGACGGTCCGCATCCCGTTCGAGGCGTTGCGCACCGGCGTCACGGACGTCGTCGCCTTCTACGCCACGGCGCGGAGCGCGCCGCCCGAGCGGACGTTCCGGACGACCGTTTGGGTCCGTTGAGGTGCGCGCCCGGGGGGACCCGGTGTAACGTTCCTCCGCGACTTCCGCGACGATGAACGGCTTCCCCCTCCTCCCCGACGCCGAATGGCTCGAGACCGACGGTCTCGGCGGCTACGCGCTGTCGACTGTGGCCGGGCGGAACGCTCGCCGCTATCACGGCCTCCTGGTCTCGGCCACGACGCCGCCGACCGGCCGCGCCGTCCTCCTCGCGAAGCTCGAGGAGACTCTCGTCGTCGGCGGGGAGCGGTTCGACCTCTCGGTGAACCGCTACTCGGACGGCAAGCTCCACCCGCGCGGCGACCTGCTGCTCCGCTCGTTCCGAGTCGACCCGTTCCCGACGTGGGAGTACGAGGCGGGAGGCGCGCGCCTGCGCCGCACGTTCTTCCTCGTGCACGGCGAGCCGACGGCCGTCGTGACGTGGGAGCTCCTCTCCGGCGACGGCCTCCCCGTCCGGCTGGAGGTCCGGCCGCTCCTCGCCTATCGCGACCACCATGCGCTCCGCGGCGCCGGGACGCCGTGCGACCCGGCGCTCGCCCGCGAGGACGGCGTCGTGACGCTCACGCCGGTCAGCGGTCTCCCGCCGCTCCGCCTCGCCCACGACGCGGCCTCCGCCGCCGAAACCTTCTTCTGGTACCGCGGCTTCGAGTACGAGCTGGACCGCGCCCGCGGCTTCGAGTACCAGGAAGACCTCTTCTCGCCGGTCGCGTTCGGCTGGGAGCTCTCGGAGCGTCCGTCGGCCGCGCTCGTCGCGACTCTCGGCGCCCGGTCGGCCTCCGACGCCTCCGACCTCGCCGAGGCGGAGGAGCGGCGGAGGCGGAAGGTCGAGGGAGCCGGCTCGGACCGGCGCGCCCTGCGCCTCCTCCGGAGCGCCGCCGACCGCTTCGTCGCCAGGCGCGGCGACGGCTGGACGATCGTCGCCGGCTATCCGTGGTTCACCGACTGGGGGCGCGACGCGATGATCGCTCTCCCCGGCCTCCTCCTCGCGACACGCCGTTTCGAGGCGGCCCGCTCGGTCCTCGAGACGTTCGCCCGCCACGTCGACCGCGGGATGGTCCCGAACCGCTTCCCCGACGAGGGGACAGAGCCCGAGTACAACAACGTCGACGGCACGCTCTGGTTCGTCGAGGCGGTCCGCGGCTACTACCAGGCGACCCGCGACGACGCGTTCCGGCGGCACGCCTACCCGCTGCTCGTCGAGATCGTCGAGCGGCACCTGCGCGGCACGCGCTTCGGCATCCGCTGCGACGTGGACGGTCTCCTGACGTCCGGCGAGCCGGGCCAGCAGCTCACCTGGATGGACGCGAAGGTCGACGGCCGCGTCGTCTCGCCCCGCGCCGGCAAGCCGGTCGAGGTGCAGGCGCTCTGGCACAACGCGCTGCGCGTCGTCAGCCTCTACGCCGCCGACCTCGGCGACGCCTTCACGGCGGCCCGCCTCCTCGCGATCGCCGACCAGGCGCGGGAGAGCTTCTCGGCGCTCTTCTGGGACGAACGCCTCGGCTGGCTCGCCGACGTCGTCGGAGCGGACGGGACCCGCGATCTCTCTCTACGCCCCAACCAGCTCTTCGCCCTCTCGCTCCACAGGCCCCTCGTCACCGGTCGGCGGGCCGAGAGGGCGCTTTCGACGATCGAGGAGAAGCTCCTCACTCCGTACGGCCTGCGCACCCTCGACCCCGCGCACCCCGATTACCGCGGCCGCTTCGAGGGCGGACCGGCGGAGAGGGACGCCGCGTACCACCAGGGGAGCGTCTGGCCGTGGCTCCTCGGCCCCTTCGTCGACGCCCACCTGGCCGTCCGCGGGAACAAGCCCGAGAGCCGGCGGAGGGCCGCGGCGTGGCTCGCGCCGCTCCTCGAGCACCTCCTCGGGCCGGGCCTCGGCCAGCTCCCGGAGGTCTTCGACGGCGACCCGCCCCATCGCGCGGGCGGCTGCGTCGCCCAGGCCTGGAGCGTCGGAGAGGTGCTGCGGGCGGTCCTGAAGACGGGCGGCTGACTCAGCGCTGGATCCGGGCCGAGCCCCCCCGGGCGAACGCGCGGATGCCCTCGAGCGTGGCTATCGTCGTGTCGCCTGGTTTCGCCGTCAGGAGCGCGCCGTGCGCCCAGCCGAGACGGACCGCCTCCTCGGGACCCGCACCCGAGAGGCGGCCGTCGATGACCCCCCAGGCGAAGCCGTCGTCGCCTCCGACGCGATCCATGACGTCGAGCTCGGCGGTCGGGGCCGCGTACGTCCTTCCCCCGACCCAGGCCACGGCGCTCTAGGCGGGCCGGTTCGTCAAGCGAACCTCGCGGAGAGTCGACGCGACGGCCTTCACGCCCGGGAAGAACAACGTCACCGCGCTCATGCTCCCGACGAAGGCCGACGAGTCGAGCTTCGACTCCCTCCCGGCCTCGCGTTCCGGGATGCCGAGTCCTTTCTGCAGGCCCTCCCCGTTCTCGACGAGGACGTCGACGTGCTCGACGATCCGCCTGAGAACGGCGACCGCTCCGCTCGGTCCGCCCCCCCCACCGGAAACCCTCGAGAGGTTCTCGCGGCAGTTCAGGTCGAAGGATGCGACGGCGCTGGCGGCGCGCGCCCGTGCTCGGGAGTACCCGTGCCGCGCTTCTTCGGTCGGCATCCCTCGAGCGCATAAGCGCTCCAAGAGTCAGTGCCAAGCTCCTCTCAGTCGGCTTGGCGTAAGCACTGAGGCCAATGCCCGACAGTGGCCGACTAGAATCGGCCTGTGGTGAAGGCACACACCGCGACCGCCGCACGGCCGTCCCCGCTGGCGCTTCCGCTGGAAGGGAGCCCCGCGGAGGAAGCCGCCCTTCGCGGCGGGCTGCACCTTGAGGAGCAGTCGGCCGAGCGGCGGCGAGAGCTGGGGCAGTTCTTCACGCCGGTGCCCGTGGCGCGCTTCATGGCGCACCTTGCCCGCCCAGGCCGCCGCGTCCGCCGGATCCTCGATCCGGGAGCGGGCTCCGGGGTGCTTGCGTGCGCGCTCCTTGAGGAGCTTCCCGACGGCGCCGGCCCGGTCCACGTGGACGCCTTCGAGGTGGACCACGGTCTGGCCCGCGTCTGTCACGACTCGCTCTCGCGGGCGCAGGCGTGGCTCCTGGGTCGCGGGATCGAGATGACGTTCAAGGTGCACCAGACGGACTTCGTCCGGGCGAATGCCGCGTGCCTCTCGACGTCACTCTTCGAGAGCGCGACTCCCGATCCGTACGACGTGGCGATCCTGAATCCCCCGTACTTCAAGCTCGCCAAGGCCGACCCGCGCGCCCGCGCGGCCGCCGAGATCGTCCACGGGCAGCCGAATATCTACGCGCTGTTCCTGGCGATCACGGCGAGTCTGCTGGCCGAGAAGGGGGTGATGGTGAGCATCACGCCCCGCAGCTTCACGACCGGTGACTATTTCCGGAGCTTCCGCGAGCACCTCTTCTCGCAGGTGACGCCCGAGACGGTGCACCTGTTCGATTCACGGCAGGACGCGTTCTCCAAGGACGAGGTCCTTCAGGAGAACGTGATCGTGCGCGCTCGCAAGGCGAAGCCCACACCGGACGCCAGCGTGCAGGTGAGCACGAGCGCGGGGGTGTCGGACCTGGGCCGGCCGAGGACGAGGACGGTGCCGCTGGAGTCGGTGGTCGACCTGCGCTCACGCGACTTCGTCCTGCACATCCCGACCGCCGAGACGGACGACGAGGTGCTTTCGTTCGTGCGCGCCTGGCCTCAGACGCTCGGCTCGCTCGGGCTGTCGGTCTCGACCGGGCCGGTGGTGGCGTTCCGGGCACGGGAGAGCCTGCTGTACGAGGCGGACGCCGCCGAGGAGGCGGTGCCGCTCCTCTGGCTTCAGCACGTGCAGTCGATGGCGGTGCGCTGGCCGATCCCCGGCGTCCACAAGCCGCAGCTCTTCCGCGTGGAGCCTTCGACGCAGAAGCTCCTCCTGCCGAGCGATAACTACGTGGTGATGCGGAGGTTCTCGGCCAAGGAGGAGGCGCGCCGACTGGTGGCCGCGCCGCTCTACGGACGCGAGCTCTCCGAAAGCACGCTCGCTCTGGAGAATCACCTCAATTACATCTACCGCCTGCGCGGGTCGCTGACGCGCGAGGAGGCGACGGGACTTTCGGCGGTGATCGGAAGCGCCCTTCTGGATCGTTACTTCCGCGTCTCCAACGGCAACACGCAGGTGAATGCGACGGAGCTGCGCGCGCTGCCTCTTCCCGCTCTCCGTGAGATCACGGCGATCGGCGTGGAGCTGCTCGGCGGCCCCGACGCCGCCGCGCATGCCGAAGAAGTAGTGGCGCGGATCCTCCACGTGCCCGAGACTCTGCGGGCCGAGATCTGACGGCATGGGTAAGCTCGAAGACGGAAAGAAGATCCTCGAGGCCCTCGGTCTTCCCCCTCAGCAGCAGACGGACATCGCCTCGTACACGCTCCTGGCCCTGGCCGGCATCGGTAAGAAGACGCCGTGGGCCTCGGCGGCGCAGTCGTCGATGAAGATCCACGCGATCAAGGAGTGGGTCGGCGAGACGTACGGGAAGGTCTATGCAGAAAACACGCGGGAGACGTTCCGGAGGCAGGTGCTGCACCAGTTCGAGCAGGCCCGTGTCGTCGACCGCAATCCCGACGATTCCACCCTGCCGGTCAACAGCCCCCGGACGCACTACGCCCTGACCCCGGATGCGCTGGCGGTGGTGCTGGCGTTCGGGACGAGCGCCTTCAAGGCCGAGGCCGAGAAGTTCGGGAAGAGCCACGGCGCCCTTCTCGAGATGTACCGCGCCGCGCGCACCGGACAGAGGGTGGCGGTGGTCCTGGCCTCCGGCCAGGAGCTGACGCTCTCCCCCGGCGAGCACAACGAGCTGCAGAAGGCGATCGTGGAGTCGTTCGCGCCGATCTTCGCCCCAGGGGCGCGCCTGCTCTATCTCGGCGACACGGCCGAGAAGGACCTCCACGTCGACACAGAGGCCCTGGAGGCGCTCCGGATCCCCGTGACGAAGCACGGGAAGCTCCCCGACGTCGTCCTCCACATGCCGCAGAAGGGCTGGCTGATCCTGATCGAAGCGGTGACGTCGCACGGGCCGGTCTCCCCGAAGCGGAAGAAGGAGCTCGAGCTCGTGATGAAGGACTGCCCTCTCCCGCGCGTCTACGTCAGCGCTTTCCCCGATCGGGACGAGTACCGCCGCCACATGGCCGACATCGCCTGGGAGACCGAGGTCTGGCTCGCCGACAGCCCCACCCACATGATCCATTACAACGGCGAGAAGTTCCTCGGACCACACACGCCCCACTGAGACGTGACGCGACGACCTGCGGCTTCCGCCACGGACGGCATGGCCCCCGGCTCGCACGATTCCATACCCGAAAGGGCACGATGAGCCTGCGTTACGAGAGCTTCCCCAAGACGATCCTGGAGATCATCCACTCCTTCGAGAAGGGGCGCTTGAATCTCTCGCCAGGCTTCCAGCGGGACTCCGTCTGGACCGACAGCGACCGTCAGAAGCTGATCGAGAGCATCTTGAGGGGCTACCCCCTGCCGTCCGTCTTCTTCTACAAGCGCGAGACCGACGGCCAGATCTACTTCGACGTCATCGACGGCAAGCAGCGGATCGAGACGATCCTGAGGTTCACGGGGCGGATCCGGGGGAACCGCTTCGCCACGAAGAAGATCCAGCTTCCGGGCGAGGACGAGAAAGACTGGGTCGACTGGGACAAGCTCAAGCGTCGCCGGCAGCAGCACAAGATCGAGAGCTACACGCTCCTGACGATCCAGGTCGACGGCGAGCTGTCCGAGGTGATCGATCTGTTCGTGAAGATCAACTCGACCGGCAAGGCCCTCTCCGCCGCCGAGAAGCGGAAGGCGAAGTTCTACGACGACGACTTCCTCAAGGAGGCCGCCCGCCTGGCGCGGAGGTTCGAGGGGTACTTCAAGGCTCAGCACATCCTGAGCGTCGGCCAGATCCTCCGCATGAAGAACGTCGAGCTGATGTGCGAGCTGATGCTCTCCATCAGCAAGGGCGACGTGATCAACAAGAAGGCCGCCCTGGACCGTGTCATGCAGTCCGGGAGCATGACGGCCCACCAGCTCGAGAAGGCCTCCCGACTGACGGTGAGCGCTCTCAACCGCGTCCGCCGACTGTTCCCCGACCTGGGTCGGACGCGCTTCAGCAAGATCTCCGACTTCTACTCGCTCGCGGTCCTCGTGGCCCGGCTCGAGAGCGAGGGCCTGATCCTGACCGATCGGCGCCGGAATCGGCTCGCGTGGGACCTGCTCGTCTCCTTCTCGAATGGCGTCGACACGGTGCGGGAGAGGCAGCGTCGCGCGGAGGGGGCCGGCCCCGGGGAGGAGCTGTACCGCGAGTACCTGCTGACCGTGCTGGAAGGGACCGACGAGATCACGAAGCGGCAGAAACGCGAGGAGATCCTCCGCGGACTTCTCGGGAGCCTCTTCGAGAGGACCGACGAGCGGCGACTCTTCAGCTCGGAGCAGCGCCGCATCCTCTTCAACTCCGCGACCGATCGAAAGTGCACGGCAAATGGGTGTGGCCGGCGGCTCGGCTGGGGCGATTTCACGGCCGACCACGTCCGCCCGTTCAGCAAGGGCGGCCGCACGGTCCTCTCGAATGCCGCCCTTCTTTGCCGCAAGCACAATTCCGCGAAGGGGAATCGGCGCCCGCATCGAGGGGGACGACGTAGCCGTTGAGGCTGGCACTTCGGGCCGGGCCTCGGCCAGCTCCCGGAGGTCTTCGACGGCGACCCGCCCCATCGCGCGGGCGGCTGCGTCGCCCAGGCCTGGAGCGTCGGAGAGGTGCTGCGGGCGGTCCTGAAGACGGGCGGCTGAGCGGGCCGGTCAGCCCCGGCCGGAGCTGCTCCCGGTCCCTCCCCAGTCCGTGTGGAAGAGCTCCCCGCGCGGGTGGTCGACCCGTTCGTAGCGGTGCGCCCCGAAGTAGTCGCGCTGCGCCTGGAGGAGGTTCGCGGGGAGTCGCGCGCTCCGATACCCGTCGTACCAGGCGAGGGCGGCCGAGAGGCCGGGAGCCCAGACGCCCGAGAGCGCCGCGGCCGAGACGACGCGGCGCCAGGCGTCCTGGGCCTCCCCGACCTTCCCGCGGAACCACGGGTCGAGGAGGAGGTTCGGGAGCGCCGGCTGCGCCTCGAACGCCTCCTTCACCCTGTCGAGGAAGGAGGAACGGATGATGCAACCCGCCCGCCAGAGGAGCGCGATCCCGCCGTAGCGAAGGCCCCAGCCGCGGCTGGCGGAGGCCGCCCGCATCAGGGCGAAGCCCTGCGCGTAGGAGACGAGCTTGGCGGCGAAGAGCGCCCTCCCGAGGTCGTCCACGAACGCCGTGCGGTCGCCGGCGAAGGAGGGCGACGGACCCGGGAGGACGTTCGAGGCCGCGACCCGCTCCTCCTTCAGAGTCGAGAGGAAGCGGGCCGAGACCGCCGTGTCGATCAGGCCGAGCGGCACGCCGAGCTCGAGCGCCGTGGCGCTCGTCCAGCGTCCCGTTCCCTTCTGCCCCGCCACGTCGAGGATCGCGTCGACGAGCGGCTGCCCGTCGGCGTCGCGGGCCGCGAGGACGTCGCGCGTCACCTCGACGAGGTAGCTGTCGAGGTCGCCCCTGCTCCATCCGTCGAAGACCCCGCTCGTCTCCGCGGCGTCCATGCCGAGGAGACGCGACATGAGGTTGTAGGCCTCGCCGAGGAGCTGCAGGTCACCGTACTCGATCCCGTTGTGGACCATCTTCACGAAGTGCCCGGCGCCGTCGCTCCCGACCCAGTCGCAGCAGGGGGTCCCGTCGGGGGCCCGCGCGGCGATCGCGCGGAAGAAGGGCGCGACGAGCGGCCACGCCGCCGCCGAGCCGCCCGGCATGATCGACGGGCCGAGGAGCGCCCCCTCCTCGCCCCCGGAGATCCCCGCGCCGACGTAGAGGAGCCCGCGCATCTCGAGCTCGGCCGCCCGTCGCGCCGAGTCCTCGAAACGGGAGTTGCCGCCGTCGATCAGGACGTCGCCCGGCGAGAGGTGCGGGACGAGCGCGTCGATCAGCCCGTCGACGGCCGCACCGGCCTTCACCATCAGCATGACCCGGCGCGGGGTCTTCAGCGCGGCGACGAGCTCGGCCACCGACCGCGCGCCGACGACGTTCCGCCCCTTCGCCCGCCCCGCGAGGAACGCGTCGACCTTCTCGACCGTCCGGTTGTGGACGGCCACCCGGAACCCGCGGCTCTCGAAGTTGAGGACGAGGTTCTCGCCCATGACGGCGAGCCCGATCAGGCCTATGTCCGCGCGTGGGTCCGTCATCCTTCGCCTCCTCGGGCCGGCAGCGGCCCGTCCGGTCGCGGCGGCCCGCCTCGATGATCGCCCATTCGCGACGGACGGCCTCGGCGCGGGTCGCGCCCGGGCGGGCCGCCGCGGCCCCCTCCGCCCCGTTTGACACCCTCCCGTCGTCTGTTATGGTTCGCCGCTGCAAGGAGATAGCGGGAGAGGAGCGATCCTCTTTCGCCCGACAGAGCGATGCCGACCCGCCTCGAAGAGTCCCTCGGACGCGACATCGACCGGATCCGCCAGCAGCTCCTCGAGATGTCCGCCCTCGCCGAGCGGAACCTCCGCGACTGCATCGAGGCTCTCACGGGCGGGAGCCGGCAGAAGGCCTACGCCGTCGTCCTGCGCGACCAGCTCATCGACGAGAAGGAGAAGGAGATCGACCGGCTCTGCCTCGAGTTCCTCGTCCGGCAGCAGCCCGTCGGCATCCACCTCCGCTTCGCCTACAGCGCGATCAAGATCAACCTCGAGCTCGAGCGCGTCGGCGATTACGCCGAGAGCATCGCGCGGCAGGTCCTCCGCCTCGAGGGCCTCCCGGAGGTCCCCGAGGCGCACCGCCGCCGCATCGTCGAGATGGCCGACTTCGCGATCCCGATGCTCCACGACGCGGCCGCCGCGTTCGCGGCGCGCGACGCCGAGCTCGCGAAGACCGCCGCCCAGGTCGAGCCGGCCGTCGACGCCCTCCTCGGCAAGCTCGTGACCGAGCTCGTCGAGGCCCTCCGCAGGGGGGAAATCTCCGTGGAGCTCCTCATCACGCTCTCGACGATCGGACGCCGCTTCGAGCGCGTCGCCGACCAGGCCCGGAACGTGTGCATGGAGACCCTCTACATGTGCACGGGCGAGATCGCCAAGCACCCGGGGGCCGAGACGTTCCGGGTCCTCTTCGTCGACGAGCACAACTCCTGCCGGAGCCAGATCGCCGAGGCGATCGCGGCCTCCCTCGAGCAGCCTCGCTTCGTCTTCTCCAGCGCGGGTCTCGACCCGCGGGCGATCGAGCCGAGGACGATCGCCTTCCTCAAGGAGAAGGGCCACGACGTCTCCCGGATGGCCCCGAAGGGGACCGACCAGATCCCGAACCTCGACTACTACAACGTCATCGTCGCCGTCGCCGCCGAGGCCCGGGAGGCCTTCCCGCGCACTCCCAGGAGCCTCGTGACGGTCGACTGGAGCATCGCCGACCCCTCGCGCGTCGAGGGGACGCCCGACGAGGTCCGCGCGGCCTACGAGGCGACGTACGAATACCTCTCCCGGAACATCCGCGACCTCGTCGAGGCCGTCCTCGGCGTGAACCTCGGGTAGGGAATCGAAGGAATCGAGAACGGAGGCCCCATGAGCCGAAACCTTCCGCGGACCGCCGTCCGACTCGCAGCCCTCGGCCTCGCCGCCGCGCTCTTCCCCGCCTGCGGCGGCGGCGCGAAGGAGGCGAAGCCGGCGAAGACCGTCATCCAGAACAAGGGCTCGGACACGATGGTCAACGTCGCCCAGGTCTGGGCGGAGGAGTACGGCAAGGTCGCCCCCGGCGTCGAGGTCGAGGTCTCGGGCGGCGGGTCGGGCGTCGGCATCGCGGCCCTCATCAAGGGGGCGGTCGACGTGGCGAACGCGAGCCGCGACCTGAAGCCGAGCGAGGCCGAGCTCGCCACGAAGAACACCGGAAAGAGCCCGGTCGACGTGAAGGTCGGGTACGACGCCCTCGCCGTCTACGTCCACAAGGACAACCCGCTCGAGGAGATCACGCTCGAGCAGCTCGCCGACCTCTACGCCGAGGGAGGGAAGGTCACGCGCTGGTCGGAGCTCGGCGTGACGGTCCCCGGCGCGAGCGACGACACGATCGTCCGCGTGAGTCGCCAGTCCAGCTCCGGCACGTACGAGTTCTTCCGCGAGCACGCCCTCGGCAACCGCGACTTCCGTCTCGGCTCCCGCGACCTGAACGGCTCGAAGGAGGTCGTCGAGCTCGTCGGGACGACTCCGACCGCCATCGGCTACAGCGGCATGGGCTACGCGACTCCCGCCGTGAAGATGCTCCGGGTCTCCTCGAAGCCCGGGCAGCCCGCGGTCGCGCCGACCGTGGCCGGCGTTCACGACGGCACCTACCCGCTCGCCCGCTCCCTCCACCTCTACACGCTCGGCGAGCCGCAGGGGGCCGTGAAGGCCTACCTCGACTGGATCGTCTCCCCCGCGGGCCAGAAGATCGTCGAGGACGCCGGCTACGTCCCGCTCTCGGCCGTGGAGGCGGGCACGGCCCCGGCCGCGCCCGCCTCCACGGCCGAGAGC
>CAZWRQ010000051.1:0-23092 GCA_964636395.1 uncultured Holophagales bacterium | reverse complement strand
GGAGCTTCGTCAGCTGGGCTGACGCCTCCGTCCCGGGCACCTGGAACGTCGTCGCTCCCGCCGCGAGCTACTTCGGCGGGGACTTCATCAACGGCGACTTCAGCACCCTGTACGTGCTGGACTACGACACGAACCAGCTGGCCTCGATCGCCACCGCGACGGGCGCGGCGACCGTGATCGGCGCGGCGACCCCGACCGCCGGCCACAGCTGGACCGGCCTTGCGGGCGCCCCGGGTGGCGTCCTCTACGCCTCTTCCACGGACTGCGCCGGCGGCGCGACCCTCTACACGATCGACACCACTTCGGGCGAAGCGACGCCGATCGGCCCGATCACAAACAGTGAATGCGTCATCGCGCTCGCGGCGAACGCCGCGGGCGAGATCTACGCGGTCGACCTCGGCGCGGACACCCTCCTGTCGGTCAACCCGGCCACGGGCGCCGGTACCGTCGTCGGGCCGCTCGGCTTCGACGCGAACTACGCCCAGGGTATGGACTTCGACGAGGAGAGCGGGACCCTCTACTGGGCCGCGTACTCCTCGAGCGGCGAGCTGCGCACCATCGACACCGCGACGGGCGCCAGCTACCTGATCGGGGCCTTCCCCGGCGGGGCCGAGGTCGATTCCTTCGCCATCGCCGCCGGCGGAGCCGGCGGCACCGTTCCGTGGCTCACGCTGACCCCGATGGAGGGAACCGTTCCGGCCGCAGGCCAGCTCGACATCAACGCCGAGTTCTTCCCCGAAGGGGTGAACCCGGCGCACTTCGGGCTCTTCCGCGGCGTCATCAAGTCGACGAACGACACGCCGACGGCGCTCCCCGACATCCCGGTCTACTTCACCAAGGCGTTCCTGGACGTCCCGCCCGGCTACTGGGCCGACGCGCACATCCACGCCCTCGCCGGCATGCGCATCACCCGGGGTTGCGGCGGCGGGAACTACTGCCCGAGCAACACGCTCAACCGTGCCGAGATGGCCGTCACGATGGTTCGTGCGATGTACGGACCCGACTACGCGCCGCCCCCGGCCGTCGGCATCTTCGCCGACGTGGAGATCTCCGACACCGACACGACGGCGGACTACATCGAGCAGCTCTACAACGACGGCGTGGTCAACGGCTGCGGAACCGCGCCGATGCGCTACTGCCCCAACGACCTGGTGAACCGTGCCGCGATGTCGAAGTACCTGGTCAATGGCTTCTCGATTCCGCTCGAGCCGGTGACTGGCTACTTCACGGACGTGACCGGAACGATCTGGGACGCGTTCGCACCGTACGCCGAAGCGCTGCTCCGGGAAGGAATCACCCTGGGCTGCGGCGGTACGAATTTCTGCCCGGCGGATACGATCACCCGGGACCAGCTCGCAGTGTTCCTCGTGAGGGCGCTCGGGCTCCCGATGTACACCCACCCCGTAGCTCCGTAACTGCCAACCGATCGGGGGAGGGAAACCTCCCCCGGTCCTCGCACTGACCTGAGGGCCGGGCGCGAAAGCGCCCGGCCCTTTTCTCGATGGTGCATCGGCCGTCGCGCGCGGAACCGCGACCGGCGCTTTCAACCGTGAGGCGCAGGCCGCCCGGGAGATGGCTCGGAGGTGATCATCCTCTGGATATCGAGATGATCCGAAGCCCGAGCCGGACGGCGCCGGCCGCGTCGCGAGGCGCCGCGGGAAGGAAGCCGCAGGCGGGACTCCGCCTCGAAGAGAACAACGCGTCTGAAGGGCGGCGATCGCTCACGCGGAGCCCCTTCACGACCGCGAGTTGAGCCGGCTTCCGCGTCTCCCTATACTGCCGCAGTGACGGTCCGCTCCCGGCCCCACGATCCTCAGGGTGGCCGCGGCCGCGCAATCCCCCAAGTGAGCTCACCTCGGTCCCGGTTGGTCCTCTGCGGCTACTACGGCTTCGGGAACGCCGGCGATGAGCTGATCCTCGACGCGATGCTCCGTGAGCTGCGGGCCTTGCGGCCGAACCTCGCCGTGACCGTGATCTCCGGCGATCCCGCGTCGACCCGGGCGTGCCACGGCGTCGACGCGGTCCACTGGCAGGACGTGCCGGCGATCGGGGCGCGGGTCCGCCACGCGGACCTCGTCGTCGTCGGAGGAGGGGGTCTCTTCCAGGAGTACTCGGGAATCGACCCCGACAGCCTCTTCACCGACCGGCACTTCGCCATTACGTTCTACGCCGAGCCTGCGATCCTCGGCGCGCTCTGCGGGCGACCCGTCATGCTCTACGCGATCGGGGTCGGCCCTCTTTCCTCCGAGCACGGACGACGCGTGGTGCGCGCCGCGTGCGACGCGGCCCAGGTCATCACGGTACGGGACGAGGAGTCGGCGCGCGTGGTCGCTTCGCTTGGTGTCGATCCGGAGCGCCTGCGCGTCACGGCGGATCCCGTATTTGCGCTGCCTGCCGGCGGCGAAGCGCGGACGCCGGCGGACCCCGCTCGGGCGCTCCCGACCGGGGAAGGGCTGCTCGTGGGCGTGGCGCTGCGCCACTGGGACGTGGGGGTGGCTCCGTACTTCTGGGAGAAGGAGGTCGCGGCCGGACTGGACGCGTTCCTGGAGAACCACGAGGCCCGCCTGCTCTTCGTGCCGTTCCAGCATCTCGCCCGCGCAAACGAGAACGACGTCGCAGTCGCGGAACGGGTGCGCTCCCGGCTTCGAAACCCCGAGCGAGCGTCCGTACTTCCGAGCGGCGGAGATCCGAGCGCCCTCAGAGCCATCCTCGGGCGCTGCGACCTCGTCCTCGGAATGCGCCTCCACGCAATCATCCTCGCCGCGACCGTCGGCGTCCCTGCCGTCGCTCTTTCGTACGACCCGAAGGTCGAGCTGGCGATGCGGCAGCTGGGCGCGGAACGGTTCGTCGTCGCGCTCGCGGACGTCGAGGCACGAGCGGTCGCCGCGCGGATGGAGCAGGCCCTGGCCGAGGGCGTCTCCGGCCGCAAGGTTCTCGGCGAGCGCCTCGATCGGCTGGCAGAGCAGGCGCGGAGCAATGCCGTCGCGGCAATCGACCTGCTCGATCACGGAGCTCGGGCTCGGACGCTGAGTCCGGCCTTCGTCGAGGTGGTCGCCAGGTCGGTGACCTCTCGATTCGAGGTCGAAGCGGCGCTGCGGAGCGAAGCGGCCGCCCTTCGCGAAGCGGCGGGGAAGTCCGATGCCTCCCTCGCGGAGCTCGGCAGGGCCTGCGCAGCGGCGGAGGCGCTGGCCGAATCGTATTCGGCAGAGCTGCTCCGAAAGGACGAAGCGCTCGCGGCGTGCGAAGGCGAGCTGGCACAGGCGAAGCGCGTGATCGGGCGCCAGGAGGCGGAGCTGATGCAGGTCCGGGGCGACCTCGCGGCCTGCGGTGCGGACCTGCGAGCGGTCCGGGGCGACCTCGCGGCGCGAGACGGGGAGCTGAAGGAGGTCCGCGCCGATCTCTCGTCGGAGGCCGGGGAGCTGGAGAACGCGCTGGATGAGCTGTCGCGTCAGGACGAGGCGCTCGAGTGTTCCCGTGCGGAAGTCGCACGGCTTCGCGACCGTGTGGCAAACCTCGACGGAGAGCTACAGGGCATCCACCGGTCGCGGCTGTGGAAGCTGGCCACGCGTTACTGGCGGCTCCTCGAGGCGATCGGCCGCCTGCCGGGGCCGAGGAGCTAGCAGGGGGCCCGGGCCGCACCCGGCGAGCCTGCTACAGTCGATGCTCGTCATTCGGCGCCGCGAGAGCGGGAATCGAGGGGGATCGACCATCAGGCACTCGGCATTCGTCGCAGACGGGCCACGGCCGGCCACGGAGAGCGCCCGGCCTCGGCGAAGAGGGCTCCCCGGATGAGCGGACCCGGAGCCGATTCGCGCGCCGGCGTCCTGGTCGTCATCGGTACTCGTCCGGAGGCGATCAAGCTGGCGCCCGTGGTCGAGGCGCTGCAACGCTCGGAGACGCTCCGCCCGGTGATCCTCGCCACGTCCCAGCACCGGGAGATGCTGCGCCAGGCGCTCGCCCCGTTCGACCTCGAGCCCGACGTCGATCTCGAGGTGATGACCGCCGGTCAGTCGCCCACCATGGTCGCGGCCCGAGTGCTGGACCGGATCGAGCGGTCGCTCCTGGACCTCGCGCCGGCGTTCGTCGTCGTTCAGGGCGACACGACCACGGCCCTGGCCGCGGCCTGGGCGTCCTTCTACGCCGGGATTCCCGTCGCCCATGTGGAGGCGGGTCTCCGGAGCGGCAGGATCGACTCGCCGTTTCCGGAGGAGTTCAACCGGCGCGGCGTTTCCGTCGCGGCCTCGCTCCACTTCGCGCCGACCCCGGGGGCGCGCGAGAACCTCCTCGGGGAGGGCGCCGCACCGGACGGCATCTTCGTCGTCGGGAACACGATCGTCGATGCCGTAGCGCGAATCCTGAAGGGCCGTCGGCGTCCGAAGCCGGATCCGGGTCGCGCGACGATCCTCGTCACGCTCCATCGTCGCGAGAGCTTCGGCCCGCCGCTCGAGAGAGCGCTCGGCGCCATCCGCCGCCTCGCGCTCGAACGTGGCGATCGTGTCCGGGTCATCTACCCGGTCCACCCGAACCCGAACGTCTCGGAACCCGCACGCCGGCTCCTTCAGGACCTGCCGAACGTCGAGCTGCGGCCCCCCCTCGACTACCCCGAGTTCCTCGAGGTCTTCTCGACGTCGCGGTTCGCGCTCTCGGACTCGGGCGGCGTCCAGGAGGAGGCCCCGACCGTGAGGGTCCCGGTCCTCATCGCCCGTGAGACGACCGAGCGCCCGGAGGTCCTCGAGTCGGGGTGGGGAATCCTGGTCGGCACCGACCCGGAACGGATACTGGGCGAGTCGCGTCGGCTTCTCGACGACGAGGACGCCTATAGGGCCCGGTGCGCCGGTCCGAATCCCTTCGGCGACGGAGCCGCCGCGCGACGAATCGTGGACGTCCTCTCGACCCGACGGGCGGCGAGGCCTCGCCCCCCGCTCGCGACGCCGGAGGTCCGGACCTCTTGAGGAGCACAGCGAGATGAGCGCGGAAGGCCATGTCGCTTTGCTGGCGCGGATGAGAGCCGCTCTCGAGGCCGACCTTCTGGAGACTTCGCTCGACCTGCGCCGCGCCTCTGAGGAATACGAGGACCTCGCGTCGGCGTTCCGCGCCTCGGCCGAGCGCCTCCGCGAAGCGTCCGGCGCGATCTCCGCCGCGCATCACGAGCGCGAGGAGCTCGTCCGTGTCGTGGCGGCTCTCCAGGCCGAGCTGGAGGCGACGCGGCGGAACCGGGACGAGGTGAAGCGTAGGCTGGAGGAGGTCTGCTCGACGCGCGTGTGGCGGCTCGGGTCGCTCTACTGGCGGCTCCTCGGTCGGCTCGGACTCCTCCCGGCGAAGGAGGGAGGGGGGCTCGCCGGCGCGGCGGGCGTCTCCGGCGGTGCGGCCGCTCCCGTCCCGGAGGACCCAGGTCTCGCGACGCTCCCGGCTGCCGCGATCCCTCCCGCCATCGAGATGCCCCGACGGACGTTCGGGTCTCGCAGGGACCCGGCGGCGCCAGACCTGCCCGACGTCGTCTGCTTCTCGATCGTCGAATGGGAGTTCCTGTTCCAGCGTCCCCAGCAGCTCCTCTCCCGGCTCGCGGACCTCGGGCACCGCGTCTACTACGTCAGCCAGTTCTTCGAGCCCGACCCGGGCGCTCCCGAGGTCCACCGCCTCCGCGCGCGCGTCTACGCGCTGCGGCTGCGCGGCAGCTCCGGGAGGCTCTTCTCCGAGGAGCTGACGCCGATCGACGCTGGGGCGGTCTTCGAGTCGCTGGCATCGCTCCGCGAGCGCGAGGGGATCGCGTCCGCCGTGTCGGTCGTCCACCAGCCGTTCTGGTGGCCGCTCGTCGAGAGGGCGCGGCGCGCGTTCGGCTGGACGGTGCTCTACGACTGCATGGACGATCACGGGGGCTTCCAGACGAACGCCCGACCGGTGGAGGGCGCGGAACGAGGGATCCTCGAGAGCGCCGACACCGTCGTGGTCAGCTCGCGGGTCCTCGAGAGCCGGCTCGGGGCGGCGGGCAGACCGGTCGAGCTCCTCCGGAACGGGTGTGACTTCGAGTACTTCTCGGCGATATCCCCGCCGTCACGGAAAGCGCGCCCGACGGTCGGCTACTACGGCTGCATCGCGGACTGGTTCGAGGCGGACCTCGTGGCCGACGTCGCCGAAAGACGGCCCGACTGGGACTTCCTCCTGATCGGCCCGACCTATCTCGCCGACCTGACTCGGCTCCCGGCGCTTCCGAACGTCTCCTTCCCCGGCGTGGTTCCGTACGGCCGGCTCCTCGGCCGAATCGAGCCGATCGACGTCTTCCTCCTTCCTTTCCGGCGATCGCCGCTCACGGAGGCCGCCAACCCCGTCAAGGCGTACGAGATCATGGCGACGGGGCGGCCTCTCGTTTCGGTGCCTCTTCCGGAGCTCGAGTCGTTCGGAGACCTCGTTCGCCTCGGGAGCGGGCCGGCCGAGTTCGAGCGACGGATCGAAGAGGCGCTCCGGGAGGACGAGCCCGGGATCGTGGATCGACGGCGCGACTTCGCCCGGCGGAACTCCTGGGACGCCCGGGCAGCGCGGTTCGCGGAGCTGGTGCGCGCGCTCGGAACTGGCCGGGGGGCCGGTCCGCCTCGCCCGGAGGACGACGGTTGAGCTCGAGCGGAGACGAGAGGCCCACGCAGGGCCTCGACGCCAGGCTCGCGGAGCTCGAGGAGCTGAGAGCGCTCGTCGACCGCAGCCGAGATCGCCTGCGGACCCTCCGCCAGCGGCTCCGTCGGCGCGAGCTGCAGGTGGCCGCGCGGAGCGAAGGTGTCGAGGAGCTCCTGGACGGCGCGGCGGCGCGCGCGCGCGCGCGAATGGCGGCGCGGCAGGGGAACGCGTCCCCGGACGGCACACCGTCCGCCGGGCCCGACGCGTCCGCTCAGGCCATGGCCGCGGAGATCGCCGCGCAGGCGGAGACCATCGCATCCCTCGTGCGTGAGCGTGACGCCCTCGGAGCCGAGCTCCGGAGGATCCACACCTCGAAGCTCTGGCGGCTGGGGACCGCGTACTGGAGCGTCCTTCGCGCGGTCGGCCTCGTGAAGCCGCCGCCCCGGCAGGAGCCCAGCGTGACCTCTCTCCCCGCGACGGAAGGTGCGGTCCGCCTCGGGGTCCTGGAGCCTGCCGCCGCGCCCGGTCCCGTCGTCGAGGCCGTCGCCGACACAGGCGCGGGGACCGCCCCCGTCGTCGGGACCCGAGGCGAGGGCGACGGCCACGCCCGGCCCGGCGGCGCGGCCTTCGACATCATCTGTTTTTCGATCATCGAGTGGGACTTCCGGTTCCAGCGCCCGCAGCAGCTGATGAGCCGGCTCGCGGATCGCGGGCACCGCGTCTTCTACGTCAGCCAGTGCTTCAGGCCGGAGGGGCCGGCCGTGACGCTTCGGGGGCTCCGGCCGAACGTCTGGGAGGTCTCGCTGCGAGGGCCGGGCAAGAACGTCTATCGGGACGACCTCGCGCGTCCCGAGGTCGAGGCGCTCTTCGAGTCCATCGACGTCCTCCGGCGCGAGGAGGGGCTCGGCGCGACGCTTTCCGTCGTCCAGCTGCCCTTCTGGGCGCCCCTCGTCGAGGAGGCGCGCTCGCGCCTCTCCTGGCCGGTCGTCTACGACTGCATGGACTTCCACGCGGGCTTCTCGACGAACGAGAGCGCGATGCTCTCGCGGGAGCGGCAGCTCCTCGCGGGGGCGGACCTCGTCGTCGTCTCCTCCCGATTCCTCGAGAACGAGGCCCGACCGCTCGCCCGCCGCGTCGTGAGGGTCCCGAATGCCTGCGATTTCGATGCCTTCGCCGCCATTCCCGCACCGGCGGCGAAGCCGGCGCCCGTGATCGGCTACTACGGGGCCATCGCGGACTGGTTCGACTCCGACCTCGTCGCGGACCTCGCGGAGCGGAGACCCGACTGGCGCTTCCTTCTCGTCGGCTCGACCTACACGGCCGACGTGTCGCGGCTCTCCACGCTCCCGAACGTCGAGATGCCCGGTGAGGTCCCGTACGGGGACCTCCCCCGCTGGATCGAGAGGATGGACGTCCTCCTGATCCCGTTCCGCCGGACGCTCCTGACCGAGGCGACGAACCCGGTGAAGGCCTACGAGATCCTGGCGGCGGGGCGGCCGCTCGTGTCGGTGCCGCTTCCAGAGGTCGTGGCTCTCGGCGACCTCGTGCGCCTTGCCGAGACGCCGGAGGAGATGGAGCGCGAGGTCCTCGCGGCCCTCGCGTCGGACTCGTCCGGAGAGCGCGACCGAAGGCGCGAGTTCGCCTGCGGGCAGACCTGGGCGCACCGCGTCGAGGCGCTCGTCCCGGCGCTCGAGCAGGCCTTCCCGATGGTCTCGGTCGTCGTCGTGACCTGGAACAACCGCGAGTGGAACGCGCGGTGCCTCTCGAGCCTGCGCGAGCGCGACGAGTGGCCGAACCTCGAGGTGATCGTCGTCGACAACGCCTCGACTGACGGCACCCCGGACCTGCTCAGGGAGGAGGCGGCTCGCGACACGCGCCTTCGCCTCGTCCTGAACGACACGAACGCCGGATTCGCGGTGGCGAACAACCAGGGCCTCGCCCTCGCGACCGGGGACGTCCTCGTCCTCCTCAACAACGACACGATGACGACGCGGGGGGCGCTCGCCTCCCTGGTCCGCCACCTCCGCGCCGACCGCACGATCGGGCTCGTCGGACCCTCCACGAACGAGATCGCGAACGAGGGGAAGGTCGAGGTCGGCTACTCGACGCTCGAGGAGGTCCCAGCCTGGGCCGCCACCTTCGTGCGCGAGCACGACGGCGAGCTCGTCGAGACGCCGATGCTCGCGATGTTCTGCCTCGCGATGACGCGCGAGACCTGGGCACGGACGGGTCCCCTCGACGAGCGATTCGAGGTCGGGATGTTCGAGGACGACGACTACTCGCGGCGCGTGAAGGAGCTCGGGCTCCGCACGGTCTGCGCCAGGGACAGCTTCGTCCACCACGCCGGGCGCGCGTCTTTCGGCGCTCTCGCCGACGCCCGCTACCTCGACGTCTTCAACAAGAACAAGGCCCGCTACGAGCTGAAATGGGGGCTCTGGCTTCCGCACGTCGCGCCCGAGGCGATGAAGATGGTCCCGGCCTTCCGTCGCGAGCTCGCGTGCCGGATGGAGCAGGCGGGCGCCGACCCGTCGCGCGTGGTCGTCTTCCTCCCGACGATCGGCTGGAACATCGCGCTCGTCCAGCGACCGCACCACCTCGCGCGGGCGCTGGCCCGGGCCGGGTACTTCGTCGTCTTCGACTGCTCCAACAGCGCGGCCGAGAGCTTCGGCGGCTTCCAGGAGGTGGAGAAGAACCTCCTTCTCTTCCGGGGGCCCGTCGAGATACTCACCTCTCTCGACTCCCCGATCCTCTGGACGCTGCCGTACAACGCCGGGCACGTCGACAGCTGGCCGACGCGGCGGATCGTCTATGACTGCATCGACGACCTGGCCGTCTTCCCCTACAACCAGGAGGTCCTCCGGCAGCATCACGAGCGGATGCTCCGCGAGGCGGACGTCGTCGCCTGCGTCTCTCGGCCGCTCCTTCAGGAGTGCCGGCGCGCGCGGGAGGACGCCCTCTATCTCCCGAACGCCGTCGACGTCGACCACTTCGCGCCGCCGGCCATCGCGCACGAGCCTCCCGCTGCGCTCCGGCCGGCCCTCGACGCGGGCCGGCCGATCCTCGGCTACTACGGGGCTCTCGCCTCGTGGCTCGACGTGGACCTCCTCGAGTCGGCCGCGCGCCTCCGGCCCGACTGGAGCTTCGTCCTCGTCGGTATCCGGCTCGCCGACGCGCCGTCCCTCGATGCGATCGAGAGGCTCCCGAACGTCTACGTCCTTCCGCCGCAGCCGTACCGGGACATCCCCGCGGTCCTCGCGTGCTTCGACGTCGCTTTCATCCCGTTCGTCGTGAACGAGATCACCCATGCGACCTCACCGTTGAAGCTCTTCGAGTACTTCGCGGGGGGGAAGCCCGTCATCTCGTCGCCGATGCCGGAATGCGCTGCCTTCCCCGAGGTGAGGATCGTCCGGAACGCCAGGGAGCTCGCCGGCGCCCTGGACGCCGCGCTCGTCGACTCCCGCGACGCCGAGCACCAGGCCCGGGTCCGGCGGGTCGCGACCGAGAACTCCTGGAAGGCGCGTGTCCACGCGACGGTCTCGGCGCTCTCCCCCGGGGCGACGCCTCCCTGGCCGGGTGAGCCGGCCCCGGGACGGCTACAGGGGGTGGAGAGGTTCGTCTACCAGGGGCAGCACCGCGAAGGGCGTTGCTGTGTGTGCGGCGAGACGACTCGGTTCACGCACCGCGACGCTGCCACGTTCCGCGAGTCGCTCGTCTGTCGCGTTTGCGGGGCGACGAGCCGGTATCGTTCCATCGCCCGCGGCCTGCTCCGGGCCATCGGGGCTCTCGGTGGACCGGTCGCGGAGAGCCTCGAGGCGCTTCCGAGGAGCCACGCCGGCCCGAGGCTCCGGGTGTTCGACACGCAGCAGCCGTTCACGGCGCCTTCGTGCGCCTACGCGATCCCGGATCTCCTGGCGCAGTGCACCTGGATCGACGTCGAGATCGGCCTCTACCGGCCCTCCGAGCCGCTCGGCATTCGCTACGGAGCCCGCCTCACGAACCAGGACCTGCAGGCCCTCACCTTCCCGGACGGCTCCTTCGACATCGTCGTGACGAGCGACGTGATGGAGCACGTCCGCCTCGACGAGGTCGCTCACAGGGAGATCCATCGAGTTCTGAAGGACGGCGGCATCTACCTCTTCACCGTGCCGCATTCGAGGGCGTGGCCCCGCACCCTCGTGCGTCGCCGCATCGTCGAGCCGGACGATCCTTCCCGCGACGTCGACGACCTGCCGCCGGAATACCACGGCGACACGAATTCCGCGGAAGGGGGTGCGCTCGCCTATCGCGCTTACGGAACGGACCTCGACCTCTTCCTCTCGGGAATCGGCTTCTCGGTGGACTACACCAGGGAAGACGTCCCGGGGCTCTGCATCCACTCGACGGAGCTCTTCTTCTGCCGAAAGGTTTCCGCCATGCCGATGACGAGCCCGGCCGGACGAAGATGAATCCTCCGCCGGTCCTTCCCGCCGTGAGATCACGGAATCGACTCCGAACCAGGGGGTAAGCTCATGCCGTCTCCTCGTCCTCGTCGTCCGATCCCTCCCGCCGTTGCCGGGCCCCGAGGGCCTGTTCGCGGCCTGACGGTCCTCTTCGCTTTCGCCCTCTCCTCGGTCCTCGTCGCGCAACCGGCGCTCGCCTACGTCGATCCGGCGGCGTCGAGCCTGATCCTCCAGGTGGTCCTCGGGGGCATCGCTGGTCTCGGAGTCCTCCTGCGACTGTTCCGGGGGAGGATCCGTCGCTGGGTGCGACGGGAGCCCGGGCCGGCCGCCGACGACGGGTCCGGGACGGGCTCGTCCAGATGAACCCCGATCCCGGGTCGTTCCGGGATCGCTCGGGAAGGGTCTATCGCGACGGCGACAGGGTCCTCCGCGGGCTTTCCGCCGCTGCGCTCGAAGCGTGGCAGCAGCTCGAGAGGTCCGGGCTCTACGCGAACCTGCGTAAGGGAGAGCGAATCGTCGGCACGCGGCTCGTCCCGCCGTCGGAGGTCCCTCCTGCGCTCGCCGCGCTCGAGTGGAGCGCGGTCCTCGAGCACGACGCCGTCCCGTTCGTCTCGCACCCGTGGGAATGGCCGTTCGAGATGCTACAGGACGCCGCGCTCCTCGAGCTCGACGTCCTCGACGAGGCGCTCGCGAAGGGAATGGTCCTGCGCGACGGCACGGCCCACAACGTGCAGTTCCTAGGTGCGCGGCCCGTCTTCATCGACGTCCCGTCGCTCGGTCCCTACCGGGCAGGGGAGACGTGGGCTGGCTACCGGCAGTTCTGCTCGGAGTTTCTGAACCCCCTCCTTCTCGAGAGTGCGCGGTCCCTTCCGGCGCACGTCCTCCTTCGCGGAGCCCTGGGTGGCGTCCCGCCTGGGGTCTGCGCGGGAGCGCTGGGGCCACGCGACCTCTTCCGCCGGGGCGTCCTCACGCACGTATGGCTTCACGCGAAGGCCGATTCCCGCTACCGCGGCACCGGACACAACGTCCGGTCGGAGCTCGCAATGGCGGGCTTCTCGGCGGAGCTCGTGAGGCGGAACAGCCGCTCGCTCCGGCGGGCGATCGAGGCCCTCGCGGAGCCCCGCCGGGAGTCGGCGTGGGAGAGTTACGAGACGAACACCTCGTACGCGGAGGGCGACACCCGGCTCAAGGAGGAGGTCGTCCGAAGGGCGACGGCCGCGCCGGCCGCGCGACTCGTCTGGGACCTCGGCGCAAACACGGGGCACTACTCGAAGATCGCGGCGGAGGCGGCCTCCTTCGTCGTCGCGATCGACTCCGACGCGGGGTGTGTCGGGCGCCTCTACCGCGGCCTGCGCCGGGCGAGCGATCGCCGCATCCTCCCCCTGATCGGAGACGTCACCGACCCGTCGCCCGGCCTCGGGTGGCGACTCGGCGAGCGGGGCCCGCTCGAATCCCGAGGGCGACCCGACGTCGTCCTCGCCCTTGCCCTCGTCCACCACGTCGTTCTGCACGGCAACGTGAGGACCGAGGACCTCGCCGACTGGCTCATGAGCCTCGGACAGAAGCTCGTCGTCGAGTTCGTCACGAAGGACGACCCGATGGCGAAGAGGCTCCTCCTCAACCGCGACGACCAGTTCGGGGACTACGACCTCCAGGTCTTCGAGAAGGCGCTCGAGAGGCGGGGGCGCATCGTGGAGCGGCACTTCCTCTGCGGCGGGACACGCGTCCTTCTGGTCTGCGCGGCTCAGTCGCCGGATGGACCTGCGGCGTGACCCGGACGGCAACGGGGGAGCCCGAGACTCGGAGCGTCGCATCCGGGAGCGGCGTCCTCCTCGCCGCGGTCGTCGCGTCCGGCATCCTCGTCCTCTCCGAGTGGCTCTTCTATGCCACGAAGCCCTCCTTCCTCCTCACGGTCTCGTTCGCGGAACGAGTCGGAGCTCTCGCAGGCGCGTCCGCGCTCCTCTGCCTCCTCCTCGTCGCCGCTCTCGCGCCGGTGCTCGTGCTTCTCCGAGCCCCGCTCGCCGCGAAAGTCACCCTCATCCTCGCGCGAGTCCCTGCCGCGGTGCTCTTCGCGATCACGGCGCTCCTCCTCCTCGACGGCTTCACCGTTACCCTGCTTCGCCGCGGGATCCGCGACGCCGGCGGGATTCCGGGCCGGGTCCTCTACGGGGCGCTCGTCGTGGCCTTCCTCGCTCTCGGGTACGGAATCGCGTGTCGCCTCGAACGGGTCTTCACGGAGCGGGGGCGTCGGCGGGTACTGGCGGCCGTCCTCGTCGCCGCGGTTGCCGTTCTCGCGGCCAGGGCGCTCGCCGGGGTCGGACGACGCGGGCCTTCCGGGCCCGGCGCCGCAAGCGAGAGCGCTCGCGATCGCGACATCGTCCTCCTGGGGGCCGACGGCCTGGAAGCCTGGCGGACATCTCTCTACGGCAACGCCCGGGACAACACGCCCTTCCTCCGGAAGATGGCGGGATCAGCCCTCGTCGCCGAGACGGCGTACTCGAACTCCGGCCAGACGACGGGGTCGATCACGTCGCTCCTCACGGGAAAGCTCCCCACGACGACCCGTGTCCACTACCCTCCCGACGCGCTCCGCTCGATCGACCAGTACGAACACCTCCCCGGCCTGCTTCGCCGGATGGGATATCGGACGTTCTTCGCTGGGGTCCGGAACTACGCGGACCCGCTCGAGCTTCGGCTCGTCGACGCCTTCGACGAGGTCGGGGGAGTCCAGGTCGCGCGGCCGAGACTGACGCACCGGGTCACGGTGGTCACGGGAGACACCGCCGCGCACCTCCTGAACCTCTCCGGGGCGAGGATCTGGGAGAGGCTCGCCCACGTCCTTCTCGGGGTCCCGATGCCCCATCCGAAACGCCAGGTCAGCTCGGGTCTCGCCGCGCGCGAGAGCGACGACGACCGATTCGAGGCGCTCGTCCGCTTTCTCGAACGTCCCGGTGGGCCCAAGTTCGCGCATGCCCACCTCCTCGGGACGCACGGACCTCTCTTCTCGCCGAAGCGCTCGGTCTTCTCGAAGCTCGGGAACAGGGCGCCGGACTGGGACCGCGATGCCCAGGACGACGCCATTCTCGATTTCGACGATCGCGTGCGGGAGCTCTTCGGCCTCCTCGACCGGCTCGGCCGCCGGGACCGCACGATCGTCGTCGTCTACTCGGACCACGGCCAGCTCTACAGGCTCGACGTGCCGGTACCGCTCGTCTTCCTCTTCCCGCCGGGAGGCCCTCGTGGCCGGATTCGAGGGACCACACAACTCCTCGACCTCGCGCCCACTCTCCTCGATG
This sequence comes from uncultured Holophagales bacterium, assembly GCA_964636395.1. Lineage (GTDB taxonomy): Bacteria > Acidobacteriota > Thermoanaerobaculia > UBA5066 > UBA5066 > UBA5066. Next base: position 8,751 of record CAZWRQ010000051.1, on the reverse strand, counting down.
CGCTCGGAGTGCCACGGCCCGCGTGGATGCAGGGGACGTCGCTCCTCGGAAAGGACGCGGGCGCCTGCCGGTCGATCCTGTCGGCGCGCTCCGGAGGCGACGTCGAGCGGACGACGGCCGGCGGTTTCCGGGTCATCTACGAACGTCCCTGGTACTCCCTCGGCCGCCTCGCGTTGATCTCCTGCTCCGGAACGTGGTGGCTCTACCCTCAATCCGGCTCCACGCCGCAGGAATTTTCGGCCTTCGACGGAGCGTCCTGCGATCCGGCCTGCCTGCCGGTCCGGAGCGAAGCGACGGCGTTCTTCCGGCGTGCCCTCGAGCGGGGCGGCTATCCTGTCGATGCGACGGTTCCCCCGCTGCCGTACTCCGAGGCGGTCGCTCTCGCTTCTGCCGTGAAGGCGGGAGCCGCTCGCGGCCTCGCGCGACGGACGCTGAGCAGGGGCGACTCGCCCATCACTCGTGCGGAGGCTGCGGAGCTCGCCGGGCGAACGCGCCACACCACGCTTCCGGTGACGGCTCTTCCGGCGACGTCGTTCTCGGACGTCGACCCCTCACACCCGCTCCGACCGTGGATCGACCTCCTCGACACGGAGGTGAGCGACGTGGGGTGCGGGGAAGCCCGGTTCTGTCCCGACGCTACCGTCGAACCGGCGGAGATGCGCCGTTGGCTCGACCGGTCGCCGCTTCCCGATCCGAACGGCTGACCTCCTTCAACCGAATCGCGCGGATCCCGACACCTGCGGAATTGCCCCATCCCCAGCCCTTCTCCGGCGCGCCCACGGTACGCAGCTCGACCCTCAGCGTCGCACGCCGAGCGAGCGCCCGGAACTCGTACGTCACGCGCCGTGAGGCGGGGGAGACCGGCCCCGCGAGGTCGTAGCTGTCGATCATCCGGTCGTCCAGCCAGAGGACCTGGAGGAACCGGCCCGGGAACGTGGCGGCGTACGGGTCGACGACCTCGAGGCTGAGCTCGTACGTGGCCCCCTTCCGGAAGCCTCTGAGGGGGAAGGAGACGCCTGCGTAGTCCCCTCGCTCGGGGTCGGCGTTCGGGAACGAGACGCGGAGGACCCCCTCGTTCGTCAGGAAGATCCTCGGATCGGGCCCGATGCTGGAGTAGGAGGTCGGGCGGCCCAGGAAGGGACTTCCCTCGAGGGAGCGGAAAGCGGCGAGCGCGTCTTCGACGGTGCCGTGCGTTCTTCCGGTCGACTTCCAGGAGCTGCTGGACCACGAGAAGCCGTTCACGGTGAAGTCGGTCATCACCGCGAGGTAGCGGCTCTTCTCCCAGTTCGTGTCCCCGACCTCGGTGTAGGCCCGGCTCCTGGTCGAGTCGTCCCGAAGGTCGAACATGGAGATGCCGGGCAACGCCTCGGTGTTCAGCCGGAGAAGAGACAGCACGGTCCTGGGCACGTCGCTGAGCAGGACGGGCGCGTCCGACGTCCGCATCGGACCGGCACCGCCGATCGGCTTGACGAGGATGAGCGGGAGCGCCCTGCCGTAGGGGGTGGGGTCCGCCGAGCCTCGCGCGACGACGTCCGGAGGCAGCTCGAACGGGACCGCGTAGCCGTGGTCCGAGAGGACCAGGATCAGCGACCGGTCGTAGAGCCCGCGGCGGCGCAGCTCCCGGAGGAAGGCCTCGGCGACACGGATGCTCCCGACGGAGGCCCGCCGGTAGTTCGCGGCGTCGTACGGGAGGCTCTCCCGTTCTCCCCGCTCGTTGATGGAGAGCGGCGGGTGAGGTCCGAGCAGGTGGAAGAGCTTGAAGGCGGGGCCGGGCCCCGGGGGCGTCGATGAATGCTGGAACTCCCTCAGGAAGTCGACGCTGTCCTGGATGCCCCCGGCGATGGAGACCTCGGCCCTCCGGCCGAGGCCGAGCCGCGCGGCCAGCCGCCGGAGGCACCACCTCTGGTTCGCGTAAACCAGTCTCTTCCCCGGCTGAGGCAGCGCGCGGAAGAGCCCGAGGTCGAGGAGGTCCGCGAGATCGCCGCCGAAGCCGCGCAGTCCTCCCCGGGGAGGCCGGACGTTGGACATGACGCTCGCGTCGGCCCAGACGGCCCGAAACAAGCCATAGAGGTCGACGGTGTACCCGCGCTGCTTCAGGATCTTCGGCAGGGACGAGGACGAGCTGTAGGCCGCCTCGATGAAGTCGAGGTAGGGCTCGGAGTTGTCGTAGCGACGCGCGGTCAGGATCGCGGGGAGCGAGGCATGGGTGATCGGGAAGTCGGCCAGCGCGTTTCTGAAGTACGTGAAGCCGCCGAAGCTCTCCCGGAGGGCCGGCTCTTCAGCCAGGAGGCGGTGAAACTCTGTGGTCTGGAGCCCGTCCAGGACGAGGACGAGGACGTTCCGGGAGGAGGAGAGCCGGAACATCACTGACGGGTCGACCGCGTTGCGCCGGTACGACGGGTATGCGTCGACGGAAAGGATGAGGACGAGCGACGCGATCCCCGGAATCGCGATCAAAGCGCCGGCGACCGGAGCCGCGTGCGTGCGGACATGCCGCCAGCCGAACAGGAAGAGCCCGAGCACGCCGGCCCAGACAGCCAGGTCCACCCAGCCGCGCCAGGGCTTCTGTGCCCAGTCGATGGCTCTCCCGTCGAAAGCTCCGTAGCTCCAGGTGAGGAAGGTCCCCTGGATCCAGAGCGCCGTGCCCAGGCCCAGGAGCAGCGCGACGGCGCGAACGCGCCAGTGCCCCTTCAGGAGGAGCAGACCCGAGAGGATGGCGGCGGTCCCGGCGACGGACAGGCCGAGGAGGTGGGGCAGCGCCTCGGAGATGCGGAACGGGAACTCGAGGACGTTGTGTCGCCAGACTCCGACCGGGCCGAAGACGAGCACCGTGAGCGGTACACAGGACGCGACGAGCGACAGCGTGGACAAGCGGACCATCTCGTCCCGCCGCTGCGGATCGTCCGGCGAGTCCGGGAGATGCCTCTTCACCTCAGGGCCGGCCACGGGGTCGAGACCTTGCGGCCGAGGGCCCGCCTGCCGCGGTCATTCCTTCTTCCTCGGTCGCGGCGAGAACGCCGGGGTGTCGCGCGAGCATCCGCGAGAACGCCTCAGTCGCACCCTTCCTTCGTGACGCGGACCTCCGTGCTGCCGAGCACGGACGGCGGCGCGCCGGGACCCGCCGTCCTGACGAGGTAGAACTTCGCGCCGTCGCCGACCCACTTGCCGGTGTCCTTCTCTCCGACGTTGCCCGTGCTGGCGAACAGAGCTCCGTCCGGTCTTCCCACTCGGACCTGAACGGCGATCCCGGGCGAGGCCGACCAGGAGAGGCGTGTCACGCCGAGGCCGGTGCCGTCGCACACCTGGATCGGATTCGGGGAAGCGGAGAGGGTCCCGTGCGTCGCCGCTGCACCCGAGGGGGACGGCGCAGCGGAGTCGGCAAGGGACGCGGAGTCGGCGGCGGGCGTCGTCTCGAAGGACGGGGTCTCGGCGGGGTCGCCGCACCCGCTCGCGGCCGCGACGAAGGCGAGAAGGACGATCGAGGCGAATCTGGCGAGCGCGGACCTCACGGATTGCTTCCCTCCTGATCTCGAGGTGATCCTCTGACGCGGAGAATAGGGGAGCGGCCCGAGCGGAGGAAGCGTGTCGACGCGGCGATGGGGTGCCCCCCTGTAACATCGTCGGCCCGTGCCACCCGCCCGCGCTGCACGTCCCGCATTCTGGCTCCCGGCCATGGCGACGGTCCGTCGTCGCGGAGAGACACCGTGCTGAAGGGCGCGTCGCCCCGGTCGAGGGCCGCCGAGGCCGCGCTCGTCGTCGGCATCGGGGCGCTCGGCGTCGCGGTTCGCCTCGCTTGGATCCGGTCGTTCCCGGCGCTGCCGGTCTCGGACTTCGCCAGCGTGCTGGAGTTCGCGAAAGCGCTCGCCCGCGACCTCGTGGCGACGGACGCGCGTCAGTGGTACTCCCTCAGCCCGGGAGCGTCGCTCCTGCTCTCCCTCGGCCTGAGGGTCGGCGTCGCGTCACCGGCCGACACGGCGCGCGTCATGACGGCCGTCGTGACGGGGCTCATCCCGTTGCTGCCTGTGCTCGGCTGGCGAGGCATCGCCCCTTGCTGGGTCCGAGCGACGACGGGCCTCCTCCTCGCCGTCTGGCCGGGACAGGTCTTCTTCTCGGGAGTTCTCGCCCAGGACAACTGGGTCCTCCTCCCGACGGTCGCCCTCGGCGTCCTCGGCTGCCGGACGCTCGTCGATGGGAAGGCCCGGCCGATCGCCTCCGCGGCCCTGCTCGGCCTCGCGTTCCTGATGCGCCAGGAGATGCTCGTGGCGCTCGCTCCTCTCGCGCTCGCGGGAGCGGGCCTGCTTCCTCCGCAGGCCCGCGGCAGGCGGCTGGCCACCGGTTTCGCGGCGACGCTCGGGGCCGTGCTCCTCCTCGTCGCCGTACATCGTTACGCCGGTTCGGGCCGTTTCGCGCTGACGACGACGCACGGCTCGCTCGCCATGCTCTGTTCGTCCATCCCGGGGGCGAGCTGGGCCTACAACGCCTCGCCCTACTCCTACCTCGAGACGTTCGCCCCGGGGCAGGAGAAGAGCGAGGTGGCTTTCGGGCTCGTCAAGCGGGAGCTTCGGCGGAGACCTCTCTACCACTCGGTGCGGGCCTTCTACTTCACGTTCGCGCCGGTCTTTCGGTCGAGCCGCGAGAGCATGTACTGGAGCCTCGGAGCGCACGTGCTCCCGGACGCGAAGCGCGACAGGGGGGCTCGCGCCCTCGCAACCCTCCGCTCGCCGCTCACAGGAGAGATGCTCGTCGTCGTATGGGCCGGCTTCGCCGCGCTTCTCGTCGCGCTGGCCTCCCGGAACACCGCCCTCCTTCTGCTCGTTCTCGCCGTCGTCCTGAAGGTCGGAGTCCATGCGCTCACCGTGAACCAGCCTCGCTACCTCTACCCGGTAACGGCACTGATCCTGCTCGCGGCGCCGCTCGCGGCCTGGGTCGGACGCAGGGAGCTCGGGGGCCGGCGGCTCGCCCTCGCGGCGGCCGCCGCCGTCCTCTGTACCGTCGTCCTCGCATCTCTCACGACGGCCGCGGAGCGCTGGACGCGTGTCCACGACACGGCGATCGAGTACCGCTTCACGCTGCGAGACGAGTCGGGCGGAGAGAGACTCCGGTGCCGTACGGTGAACGCGGGGATCTGGTCCTGGTATCCGAAGCGGGACGAGAAGGTCGTGTCGTTCTTCCGGCCCGACGTCGCCCCGGGCGACGTCGCCGAGGCCGCCTGCGAGGTCCCCGCCGGCTCGAGCGTCTCGCCCGCGACGCTCGAGATCGCGGCCTCGCCCGAGGTCACCCAGGGCCTTCTCGAGCTTTCGCTCGGGCGGGATGGCCAGGATCCGGCGGTCGTGGACTCGAACCTGCTGGCCGGTGGGCGGTCGATCGAGGTTCCGCTCGTTCCCGGACCTCTCGCTCGGATCACGGTTCGGTTGAAGGCGGGCGATCGCGTGCTCGGGAGAGGCCTCGGACACGCGGCGACGATGACGCTGCGATTGAGAGGGCCGACGCCCGCCTCGCCGCCCGGCGAGGCCCGGGTCCAGTAGCCGGTCGTCCGGCGATTCCGGCCGCGACGAGTCCTCGTTCCGCGCGTCCCCGCGTCTCCGGCGGTATCATCGAATGCTCGAGCGAATCTCTCGACGCGCGAGTCGCCCCTGCTGATGCGGAGGTCTGATGCACCGGACCCGTCTGGCCGGCTTCCTCGTTTCGACGACACTCCTTCTGAGCGCTTTCGCACGGGCCGATGGACCCGCCCTCCTGCGCGTCGACCGGGTCGGACCCGGAGACCGCGAGACTCTGATTGCCGCCGGTGTCCCTCTCGTGCTGGAGCACGAGAGGCTCCTTCTCGCGCTGGGCGACGCGCCGGCGATCCGGCAGCGGCTCGAGACGCTCGGGAGGACCGGCGTCATCGTCGATGCCGACACGACGAGCTCCTCGTACTTCGTCGCGGGCCTCAGGCCCGGCGCAACGCCGGGCGATCTCGCGGCCTCGTGCGGCGAGCTCCTCCTCGTGGAGGACGGCTGGGTCCTCCTGCGCGTGCCCGGCGAGCCGGCTGCGAGCTGTCTCGAGTCGAGCGGGTGGTTCCTCCGGAGAGTCCCGATGGAGCCGCTCCGGCCGACGGCGCCCCTCCCCGAGCCGTACGCGTCGTGGCAGCGCGGCGAGCCGCTGGCCCTCGACCCTCACCCCGTCGTCCAGACGATCGTCGACGACCTCACGCCCGCGACGATCCAGGCGAACTGGGAGGCGATCGTCAACGTGGCCACGACCCGGTACTCGAGGTCGGCGGGCTGCGTGACGGCGACCGACTCCGTCTTCGCGGCGTTCCAGGCGCTCGGGCTGAGCCCGGTCCGGCAGAACCACACTTCGGGGCACGCGCCGAACGTGATCGGCACGATCACGGGCTACACGCACCCCGAGCAGGTCGTGATCGTCATCGGCCACATCGACGACGTGCCCTCCAGCGGCGCCGCCCCCGGCGCCGACGACAACGCGAGCGGCGCGGCGACGGTCGTCTCCGCCGCCCAGGCGCTGGCCGGCTACACGTTCGAGAAGACGGTCAAGCTCATCGCGGTGACGGGCGAGGAGCAGGGGCTCTACGGCTCGGAGTACTACGCGCAGCAGGCCTGGAACGCCGGAGAGCAGATCGTCGCGGTCCTGAACGCCGACATGAACGGCTGGCAGGGCGACGGTCTCCCGGCCTCGGGCGAGAACCTCGACGTCAACACGAACTCCGCTTCCGCCTGGCTCGGGACGCTGCTGGCGGAAGCCGCGACGGCCTACGGCACGGGCTGTGTCGTGAACAGCTTCTCCTGCTCGTCGATGGTCTACAGCGACCACGCCCCGTTCTGGGACCACGGCTGGTCGGCGATCTGCGCGATCACCGACAACGAGGGGTCGTGCGGGCAGGCCGGGAGCTATCCCTACTACCACACCGTGAACGACACGCTCGCGAACTGTGGCAACCCCTCGTTCTACGCGACGACGGTCAAGGCGTTCGTCGCCGCGGCGGCCCACCTGGCCGTGCCGCTCTGCGGCGGCGGCGCCTTCCCGCCGGTCCCGGCGGGGGTTGCCGCTGCGGCCACGGGCGTGAACCAGATCACCGTCAGCTGGACGAACGGCGGCGCCGGGCTGGAGTACGAGGTCCTCCGAGGCCGCGGGGGCTGCGAGGCCGGCGACTTTGCGCCGGTCGCCACGACGACGTCGTCCCACTACGTCGACACGAACGTCTCCGGCGGCGTGACCTACGCCTACCGCATCCGGGCGAAGCGGGGCGAGTGCGTCACGGAGGAGAGCCTCTGTGCTTCCGCCGTGACCACCGGCAGCTGCCAGGAGTACCCGGTCTTCGCCGGAGCCGCGAGCGCCGGAAACGGGGCTGTGTCGGTCTGCACCGTCCAGGTCGCCTGGGAGGCCGCCACGCCCCTCTGCGCGGGGCCGGTCGGCTACAACGTCTACCGGGGTACCAGCCCTTCGTTCGTCCCGGGGCCCTCTAACCGGATCGCCACGGGAGTCGTCGGCCTCGGTTTTGCCGACTCGAACGGCCTGCCCCCGGGAGCGACCGCGTACTACGTCGTCCGGGCGGTCGACTCGAGCAACGGCGCCGAAGACCAGAATACCGTCGTGCGGTCGGTCATGCCCACCGGACCGATCGCGTCGGCCACGTGGAGCGACGATGCCGGAGACACCGGCAGCGCCGCGTTGACCGTCGGGGCGCCGTGGAGCATCCAGGCCTCCGGCGGGAACTTCGGCCCGAAGGGCTACAAGACGACCGCCACGAACGGCTCGTGCGGCACGCTCACCTCGCCGCCGTTGCTCCTGGGCAGCGGCTCGCAGCTGACGTTCTGGTCGAAGTGGTTCCTCGACATCGCGGGCGGCGACAAGGGGCAGGTGGAGATCAGCACCGACGGCGGGACGTCGTGGGCGCGGCTCGCGCTGGCCTATCCTGCGACGTCCGCCAAGACGGGCGATGCCTGCGGTCTCCCGGCCGGCAAGTACTTCACGGGCATCAACAACTCCTGGACCCAGTACACGGCGAGCCTCGCGAGCTACGCCGGGATGACGGTGAGGCTCAGATTCCGCATATCGACGGACGGCTCCGCCACGGGCGAGACGTGGTGGATCGACGACATCTCGGTGACTACGGTCCAGACCCCGTCCGCCTGCACGGCGGGAATCGCCGGTCTCGAGCCGATGGGTCTCGCCGTCGACGAAGTCTCCTTCGGGGCAGGTACCTCGAACGCGAACGGGCTCCTCGAGCCCGGTGAGCAGGTCGTCGTCTCACCCTCCTGGCACAACGGATCGGCCGCCGCGATCGACGCGACCGGCTCCGCCACCGGACTGGCGGGTCCCGCCGGCGCGACCTACTCGCTTCTCGACGCGGCGGCCGGCTACGGCACGATCGCCCCAGGGGCCGACGGCACGGCCTCCTCCGATACCTACGGCCTCGGCGTCGACGATCCGGCGACCCGGCCGACGGGGCATTGGGACCTGACCTTCCTCGAGACCCTGAGCACGGGCGCCGCGCGCACCTGGACCATCCACGTCGGACGGAGCTTCGCCGACACTCCGCCCAGCCACTGGGCTTACCCGTGGGTGGAGACGATCTTCCACAACGGCATCACACTGGGCTGCGGAAACGGATCGTACTGTCCCGAGTCGTCCGTCACGCGGGCGGAGATGGCGCTCTTCCTCCTCCGCTCGAAGCACGGCTCGGCATGGGTTCCGCCCGCTGCGACCGGCACCGTCTTTTCCGACGTTCCGATCGACCACTGGGCG
>CAZWRQ010000050.1:0-23464 GCA_964636395.1 uncultured Holophagales bacterium | reverse complement strand
CTCGTCGGGGACGCCTACTTCGCCGTCGACGGCCACCACCGCGTCTCCGTGGCCCGCTCGCTCGGCGCGGAGACGATCGAGGCGCACGTCCTCGAGTTCCTCACGCCCGTCCCGCTCGGCCCCGACTCCTCGCTCGAGGACGTCCTCCGAAAGGAAGGCCTCGCCGACTTCCTCGAGACGACCGGCCTCGTCCCGTCTTCCCCCGACGAGTTCCGGGTGACCCACCCGGGCGACTACGCGGAGATGCTCGAGCACGTCGCGGTCCACCGCTACTTCCTCGGCCTGGAGCTCTCCCGCTGCACGTCGTGGGAAGAGGCCGTGCGCTCCTGGTACGAGACGTTCTTCCGGCCGATGACCGAAACGATCCGCGGGAGCGGCGTCCTCGCGGATTTCCCCGCTCGCACGGAGGCGGACCTCTACCTCTTCGTCGCCCGGCACCTCCACGCGCTCCGGGAGCGCTGGGGGGACGGCATCGCGCCCGCCCGCGCCGTGAAGCACCTCCGCCTCCAGGCGAAGCGCCGGCGGTCGCGAAACGAGAAGGGCTGAAGGGCGTCAGCCGCCGTTCGGGCCGTTCCCGGCCGCGGCCGGACGGAAGCGCCCCGTCAGCGTCGCGAGCTCGCGCAGCCAGGCGGCGCGCTCCCCGTTGAAGTCCCACTTCCGCGCCCGGTATGCCCAGTTGTCGGCCCCCTTCCCCGGCGTGTTCATCCGCGCCTCGCTCCCAAGGCCGAAGACGTCCTGCACCGGAAGGATGGCGAGCCGCGCCACCGAGGCGTAGGCCGCCCTCACGAAGATCCCGATCGGGTCGGTCCCGTCGCCCCCGAGGTAGGCGCGCACGCGATGACGGGTCGCCTCGTCCGCCTTCTCCCACCAGCCGCGCGTGGTGTCGTTGTCGTGCGTCCCCGTGTAGACGACGCCGTTCGGGACGTGGTTGTGCGGCTGGTAGTCCTCGTCGTCTCCCCCGAACGCGAACTGGAGGATCTTCATGCCGGGCAGGTCGAGCGCGGCCACGAGCGCCTTCACGTCGGGCGTGATCTCGCCGAGGTCCTCCGCAACGAGGTCGAGCTCCCCGAGCTCGGCGGCGAGAGCGTCGAACAGCTTCCGGCCCGGCCCCTCCTGCCAGGATCCGGCGATCGCCGTCTCGGCGCCGGCGGGGACCGCCCAGTAGCCGGCGAAGCCTCGGAAATGGTCGAGGCGGAGGAGCTCCGTGAGCCGGAGGTTCGCCCGCATCCGCTCGACCCACCAGCGGTAGCCGTCCCTCTCGAGGACGTCCCAGCGGTAGAGCGGATTCCCCCAGAGCTGGCCGGTCTCGCTGAAGTAGTCGGGCGGGACGCCTGCGACGCGAACGGGCTCCCCCTCCGCGTCGAGCTCGAAGGTCTCGGGGTGCGCCCAGACGTCGGCGCTGTCGCCGGAGACGTAGATCGGGACGTCGCCCAGGATCCGGAGGCCCCGCGCGTGGGCGGCGTCCTTCACCCTCTCCCACTGCCGGAAGAAGAGGTACTGGAGGAACCCGTGCCAGGACGTCTCCTCCGCGAGCTCCCTTTCCGCGCGTGCGAGCGCCGCGGGGCGCCGGAGCCGGAGCTCCTCCGGCCACTCGCGGAAGGCGGCCCCGCCGTAGCGCCCCTTCAACGCCATGAAGAGCGACCAGTCGCGGAGCCAGTAGCCGTGAGCCGAAGCTTCGGCGAAACCCTGCAGCCCGGCCCGCAGGGCGGCCGGAGCGTCGCTCCGGAATCGCCGCCACACCTCGCGCAGGAGCCCTTCCTTCCAGGGGATCACGCGCTCGAAGTCGACGCGATGGTCGGGGAACCCGGGGGCTCCGTCGAGAGCCGAGGCGGGGAGGAGGCCGTCGGCGACGAGAAGCTCGGGCGACAAGAGCATCGGGCTCCCGGCGAAGGCAGAGAGCGTCCCGTACGGCGAGTTCCCGAAGCCGGTCGGGCCGAGCGGAAGGACCTGCCAGACCGACTGGCCGGCGGAGGCGGCCCAGTCGAGGAAGGCGTCGCATTCCGGTCCGAGGTCACCGATCCCGAACCGGCCCGGCAGGGACGTCGGGTGGAGAAGGAGGCCCGCGGCGCGCGTTCTCATCCGGAAGATCCTATCCGGTGCCGGCAACGCTTCGGCGCCCGTCTCCGTAAAAGAGATCGGGAAATGAAACGCGGACGACTCTCCCGGTTCGCGCCCGCGGCGGTTCTCCTGCTGGCCGCCGCGGGCGTTTTTTCGGGCTGCCGCGGCGCCCGGGCCGGAGACGGCCCGCTCCCGACGACGCCCGAGTCCGACGGCCCCCGACCGCTCCTCCTGACGGGAGAGCTCGCCGCCCTCCGCTCGGCGGACCTCTTCGTCCCCGAGACGCCGCTCTGGGAGCTCCAGCTCCGCTTCCTCGAGGAGGACGGCGCCGCCGTGAAAGCCGGCGACCGCGTCGCCGAGTTCGACGCCGGGAACCTCGCCTCCGAGCTCGAGCAGAAGCGAATCGCCGCGATCGAGGCGGAGACCGAGCTCGTCCGCTTCGACGCCGACCGCGAGGTGGCGGAGCTCGGGCGCGAGCAGGCCGTCCGCGCCCGGACGACCGACCTCGAGAAGGCCCGCCTCGACGCCGACCTCCCCGCCGAGCTCCGCTCCCGGCGGGACCACGAGGAGAAGCAGCTCGCGCTCCGCCGCGCGCGGACGGAGCTCGAGAAGGCCGGGGAGGAGCTCGCGGGATACCGGGCGGCGGCGGAGGCCGACCGCGCCACGAAGCTCATCGCGCTGGAGAGGGCGCGCGCCGAGCGCGAGAAGCTCGAGGCCGCCGTCTCCGCCCTCACGCTCCGCGCGCCGAAGGACGGCGTCTTCGTGGTCGCCGAGAACCCGCGCGAGAGGAAGAAGTTCCTGACGGGCGACACGCTCTGGCCCGGCCTCGCGCTCGCGCGGATCCCCGATCCCGGGGCGCTCCGCGTCGACGCGCTCCTCTTCGACGTCGACGACGGCCGGGTCCGCGCGGGCGACGCCGCCGTCGTCGTCCCCGACACCTTCCCCGACCGCCGCCTCCCGGCCCGGGTCGCCTCCGTCGCCCCTGTCGCGCAGCCGATCGGACGCGGCTCGCCGCGGATGGCCTTCCGCGTCCAGGTCGACGTGACCGGCGGGGAGCTCGACGGCCTCCGCCCCGGGATGTCCGTCCGCGTCGAGACGCCACCCGCGCTGGCGCGGTCCGTCGCGGTCGACCCGGGCCGCGTCCCGCTCCCGCCTCCCGACCTCGCGAACGCGCGCCGCGCGAAAGCCGAGACGCGCGACCTCGTCCTCTCCGTCGAGCTGAAGGGCGAGCTGGCGGCGCTCGACGGCGAGCCGATCGGCCCCACCCGACTTCCCGAGGTCTGGGACTACCGGATCTCGTTCCTCGCCGCCGAGGGCACGGAGGTGAAGAAGGGGCAGCCCGTCCTCCGCTTCGACACGACCGCGCTCTCCCAGCAGCTCGAGGAGAAGCGGGCGGAGGCCGAGTCGGCGGCCAAGCAGATCGATCGGCGCCGCCGTACGCTCGCGCTCTCCCGCGCGGACCTCGAGCTGCAGAAGGCCCAGGCCGAGGCGCGCCGCGCGAAGGCGGCCTTGAAAGTCGACGTCCCCCCGGAGGTTTCCGGCGCGATCGAGCTGACGAAGGCGCGCCTCGACCTCGCGCTCGCGGAGGCGGAGTCGGCATCCGTCACGCGCCGCCTCGAGGCGGCCGAGCGCGCCGCCCGCGCCGAGCTCTCGATCCTCGAGGGGCGGCGCCGCCGCGCCTCGCTCCGGGCCGGGGAGCTGACGACGGCGATCGGGAAGATGACCGTGCCCGCCCCGCGCGCGGGGACCGTCCTCCTCATCCCGAGCTGGAACGGCGACAAGAAGAAGGTCGGCGACCGCTGCTGGTTCGGCGAGAAGATCCTCGAGCTCCCGGACCTCGCGCGCCTCGGCGTCCAGGGCGAGGTCGACGAAGCCGACGCCGGGCTCGTCCGCGAGGGAGCGAAGGTCTCGCTCCGCCTCGACGCCCACCCCGACTCCGAGGTCCGAGGGACGGTCCGCCGCGTCCAGAAGACGGTCCAACGCGCCTCCCCCTCCGTTCCGCTCAAGGTCGCGCGCCTCTCCGTCGCGCTCGAGGCGGTCGACCCGAAGAAGATGAAGCCGGGGATGCGCGTCCGCGGCCGCGTCGAGACCGGTCGCGCCGCCCGCGCCCTCGCCGTCCCGGCGGACGCGGTCGTCCCGACCGAGGCCGGCCCCTTCGTCTGGGTCCCCCGAGGGAGCGGCGCCCGCGCCGTCGCCGTGAAGGTCGGGAGGCGCAACGGCGAATGGGTCGAGGTCCTTTCCGGCCTCGCCGAGGGGGACGCCGTCTTGCGCGTCGCGCGCCCTTCTCCGAAGGGAGCCGCCTCGTGAGGCGGCGCGTCTTCGCCGTCCTCGCCGCGGCGCTCCTCGCCGCCGCGGCCCTCGGGGCGAGACTCCTCCGGCCGCGGGCGTCTGACGCCGGCATCCCGACGTTCGTCGTGAAGGCGGCGAAGCTCGAGAGGACCGTCCGCGCGGAGGGGGTCCTCCGGGCCGTGGACGCGACGCCCGTCCGGGTCCCGGGAAACGACGTGAGCCTGAAGGTCGGCTGGATGATCGAGGACGGGACGCCCGTGAAGGCGGGCGACGTCGTCGTCCGCCTCGACCCGACGCAGACGACGAAGCTCCTCGCCGACGGCCGGGCGGAGCGCGCGACGGCGGACCGACGCGGCGACAAGGAGCGCGCCGAGACGGGAGCCCTCATCGCGAACCTCCGTCGCGATGCCGACCAGGCCCGCGACGAACGGACGACCGCCGAGACGTTCCAGAGCCGCGACCCGGAGCTCTTCTCCCGGCACGAGATCATCGAGGCGGACATCGACGTCTCGCTCGCGACGCAGAAGGAGCGCCACGCCGTCGGCTCGAAGGGCGAGCGCGAGGCGCTCGCGCGGACGGGCCGGGAGCTCGTCGCCCTGGACGGACGCACGGCGCAGCTGAAGATCGACAAGGCCGAGCGCGAGCTCGCCGCGCTCGAGCTGAAGGCCCCGCACGACGGGATCGTCGTCCTGAAGCGGAACTGGCGCGGCGAGCTGCCCCAGGTCGGGCAGGTCGTCTGGAGCTCCCAGACGCTCGCGGAGATCCCCGACCTCGGGAAGCTCGAGGCCGAGGTCTGGGTCCTCGAAGCGGACGCCGGGGGCCTCGCGCCCGGGCGTCCCGCCACGCTCTCGCTCGAGGGCGAGGCCGGCCGGCCCGTCCCCGCGAAGGTGAAGTCGGTCGACGCGCTCGCCCGGCCGCGCCTCCGGAACGTCCCGATCCAGTACTTCGGCGCGGTCCTCTCCCTCGACGCGGTCGACCCGGCCCGGATGAAGCCGGGACAGCGCGTCGCCGCGACGCTCGACCTCGGGGCGGAGAAGGACGCCGTGGTGGTCCCGAGGCAGGCCCTCTTCGAGCGCGGCGGCCGGACCGTCGTCTTCCGGCTCGCGGGGAACGCCTTCGAGTCCGTCCCGGTCACGCTCGGGGCCTCCGCGCTCGGGCGCGTCTCCGTCGCCTCGGGCCTGCGCGAGGGCGACGTGGTCGCGCTCGTCGACCCCGAGGCGGCGCCCGAGCCGGCCCCCTCGCCCGCCTCCGGCCCCCCCGTCGGAGGGACCTCGTGAGCCTTCGCGAGTCGCTCCTGCGCGCCCTGGCGAGCCTCTCGGCGCACAAGCTGCGGTCCGTCCTGACGATGCTCGGGATGATCTTCGGCGTCGGCGCCGTCATCGCGATGCTCTCGATCGGAGCCGGGGCCGAGCGGCAGGCGCTCGAGATGATCCGGAGGATGGGGATCTCGAACGTCCTCGTCCGCGCGAAGGAGTTCCGCCCCGACGAGCTCCAGGAGGTCCGGAAGAAGTCGATCGGCGTCTCGCTCCGCGACGCGGCCGGGATCGAGGAGGCCGTGCCGGGCGTCGACTTCACCGGGCCGCGCGTCACCGTGAACCCGTGGAGCGTGCGGGGACGCGGCGGGAAGAGCGAGGCGCGCGTCTCCGGCGTATCGTGGCGTCACGCCGAGCTCGTCTCGCTGCCGCTCGCCGCCGGGCGGTTCCTCACGAAGGAGGACGAGGAGACGCACGCGCAGGTCTGCGTCCTCGGCGACGGCGCCCGGCGCGACCTTTTCGGCTGGGAGCCCGCCCTCGGCCGGACGCTGAAGGTGAACGACGTCTGGCTCACGGTCGTCGGCGTCCTCGCCCCCTCGGGCGACGGGGGCGACACGTTCCAGGGGGTCTCCGTCGGGTCGACCGCCCGGGAGCTCTTCGTCCCCTACACGACGGTCCTCCGCAAGCTCGACCGCGACCCTCTCGACTCGCCGCTCTCGGAGCTCGTCGTGAAGCTCCAGGACGGGACCTCGGCGACGGAAGCCGCCCGCCTCGCCGGCGCGCTCCTCGACCGGCTCCACGGCGGCGCGGCCGACTTCGAGGTCGTCGTCCCGGAGGCGCTCCTCGCCCAGAGCCGGAAGACCCAGCGGCTCTTCAACGTCGTCATGGGGTGCATCGCCGGGATCTCGCTCCTCGTCGGCGGGATCGGGATCATGAACATCATGCTCGCGACCGTCCTCGAGCGGACGCGCGAGATCGGCATCCGCCGCGCGATCGGCGCGCGGCGCAAGGACGTCCTCGTCCAGTTCGTCGTCGAGGCGTTCGCGCTGAGCGCGCTCGGCGGGCTCCTGGGCGTCGTCCTCGGCGTCCTCATCGCGAAGGTCGTCGCCGCCTCCGCCGGCTGGCCGACCGTCGTGACGCTCTGGTCCCTCCTCCTCTCGACCGGCGTCTCCGGCGCCGTCGGCCTCCTCTCCGGCTTCTACCCGGCGCTGCGCGCCGCCTCGATCGACCCGATCGAGGCGCTCCGGTACGAGTAGGTCCGCGTCAGCGCACGAGGAGCCCGAGGAGGGCGGCGTAGTCCCCGGGGAGCGTCGCCGCGACGTCGACCCCGAGCGAGGGGACGACGACGCGGGCGGCGTGCAGCAGCGGGTGCGTCACCGCTGCGAAGGCGGCCCGGAGCGCCGGGTCGCGGACGCCGCGCCAGCGCGTCCCGCCGCCGTAGAGGTCGTCCCCGACGAGCGGATGCCCCAGCGCCGCGAGGTGGACGCGGATCTGGTGCGTCCGCCCCGTCTCGGGCGCGACCTCGAGGTCCGCGACGGAGGCGTAACGGCGGAGCGTCGCCCAGCGCGTCACGGCGGGCTTGCCGCCCTCGCGGACGGCCATCCTCCGGCCGTCCTTCGGGTCGCGCGCGAGGGGCGCGTCGGCAAGCCCACGCGCCGGGACCGGGTGGCCCCATGCGAGCGCGCGGTAGGTCTTCCGTGCGACGCGCCCCTGGAAAGCCGCCGAGAGGAGCCGGTGCGTCGCAGCGTCCCGCGCCAGGAGGACGACTCCCGAGGTCCCCTCGTCGAGCCGGTGGACGAGGAGCGGGCGCGGGGCCCCGCACGGCGCTCCGCAGGCGACGAGGAGCCGTTCGACGACCTCCTCCTCCGACTTTCCCGGCCGCGAGGAGGTCGCCATCGAAACGCCGGCGGGCTTGTCGAGGGCGAGGACCGACCCGTCGTCGAGGAGGACGCGGCCCGTCGCGGAGGGAGCTGCGGCGCCGGCGCTCCCGCTCACGGCGGAGAGCCCGGGACGCGGCGGATCGACGTGTCGTCGCTCGGGACGCGCTCCCCGGAGGACGCCGCGGGCGGAGCGCCGTGCGCGACGAGGGCGCGGTCCCGGCCCGCCGCCTTCGCGGCGTAGAGCGCGGCGTCCGCCTGCCGCAGCCAGGCCGACACCGAGACGCTCGCCCGGACGTTCGGGTCGAAGACGGCGACGCCCGCGGAGGCCGTCGTCCCGTCCCGCGTTCCGGAAACCCGGGCACGGGCGATGCCGTCCCGGATCCTCTGGAGGCAGGCGACGGCCCGGGTCGCGTCGGTCTCCGGAAGAAGGACGACGAACTCGTCGCCGCCGAACCGGGCCGCCAGGTCGGTGTCCCGGATCGCCTGCTCGATCGCGGCGGCGACCGCGACGAGGAGGCGGTCTCCGGCGACATGGCCGTACCGGTCGTTGAACCCCTTGAACCCGTCGAGGTCGAGGATCGCGAGCGCCACCGGGTGGGCGCTTCTCCGGGCCCGGGCGATCTCGAGCCGAATCCGGTCGAAGAGGACTGCCCGGTTCGCGAGCGAGGTGAGGGGGTCGGTGGAGGCCGCGAGCCGGAGGCGCGCGAGCCGGTCGGCGAGCGCCGCGAGGAGGACGCTCATCAGGACGAAGAAGGCGGGCCCCGAGAGGGCGATGTCGATCGAGGCCCCGACGCCGAGGGCGAGCAGGCCGGCGGAGTCGAACGCCGCCGCCAGGACCACCGCGAGCGCCGCGGCGAGGAGCGGCCGCGCGTGCCGGACGCGCCGGCGGGCCGCCGTGCCGAGATGGGCGAGGACGTCGGCCGCCGCGGCCACGCCGAGGAGGCCGCCGAGCGGGAACGTGTAGTAGATGTCGTCGGGTCTCGGCCAGAAGAGGCACGCCAGCGCCCCGGCCGCCTGCGCCGTCAGCAGGACGCGGTGGAGCCGGCCCAGCGGCCGCTCGAAGAACTTCAGGAAGAGGACCCAGGCGAGAGCCGGCAGGACGAAGACGCCGGCGTGCCCCAGGCGGAAGAGGAACGTGAGCGGCAGGCCGAAGACCGCCCAGACCGAGAGCCACGAGACGATGAAGACGGCCGTGACGCTCGTCGTCAGGAAGAAGAAGAGGAAGTCCGTCTGGCCCCGGTCGCGGAGGAAGAAGAAGAGCGAAAAGAGCCCGAGCGCGCCGAACGCCGCAGCGAGGAGCGCGCGGGGCGCCTCCCTCAGGGTACGGGCGAGGAAGGCGGCGGAGACCGCCTCGAGCCGCGGCGTCGCGGTGATCCCGCCTCCGCGCGGCCCGGCGTTGTAGACGCGCACGGCCAGGACGTGCCGTCCCGGGACGGACGACCGCGACGGGGGAAGCTCGTAGATCCGCTCCACGACGGTCCCCTTGTCGTAGGCCGGCGGGAACCCTCCGGTCCTTCCGATCGGCTGCCCGTCGAGGTAGACCTCGTCCGCGTCCCGGATCTGCGAGCAGGCGAACGCGAGCGGGACGATCGAGAGCGAGGGGTCGAGGTCGATCGTGACCCGGTACCACCCCGTTCCGTGACCCGGGAAGCCCGCGGCCTGCCAGCTCCCCGGCACGGCGATCGGGCGGAACGGGAGCGCGTCGAGGTCCGCGATGCCGCCGGGCGGGTCTCCGAGCGCGAACTCCCACGTCCCGGCGAGGCTGGCCGGCAGGCGTTCGACCCGGATGGCGGCGAGCTCCTGTCCGGCCGCGGGGCCCGGCACGTGGACGGCCCAGAGGAGCGCCGCCGCCAGAACGAACGTTCGCCGGACCATCCGGGCCAGCATCTCCCATCCGCGACGAAGGGGCAACGACTGCCGCAAGACCCGGTCGTCGGGGCGGATAAGATCGTCGCCGGAGGCCCGCCATGGAGCTCCGGGATTCGGTCGCCCTCGTCACCGGCGCCGGCCGTGGGATCGGCCGGGCCGTCGCCCTCGCCTTCGCTCGCGAAGGGGCCCGCGTCGCCCTGCTGGGACTGACGGCATCGCACCTCACGGCCGTCGAGAAGGAGGCGGGCGCGCTCGGCGCGCGCTGCGCCGTCCTTCCGGGCGACGTCTCCGACGAGGGGAGCGTCGCACGCTGCGTCGCCGCGGCCGAGCAGCAGCTCGGTCCGATCGACGTCCTCGTCAACAACGCCGGCGTCTACGCGCACGGCCCGGTCGACCGGCTCGACGCCCTCGTCTTCGACCACACGCTCGCGGTCAACCTCCGCGGACCGTTCCTGATGGCGCGCGCCGTCCTGCCCGGAATGAAGAGCCGAAGACGCGGCCACGTCGTCAACGTCGCCTCCACGGCGGCCCTGCGCGGCTTCGCCGGGGGCGCGGCCTACTGCGCCTCGAAGTTCGGGCTCGCCGGCCTCTCGCAGGCGATGCTCCAGGACGTCCGGGGGAGCGACGTCCGCGTCACCTGCATCCTTCCCTCGACGGTCGCCACCGACATGGCGCTCCGGGGCGACTTCCTGA
Source organism: uncultured Holophagales bacterium (assembly GCA_964636395.1). Taxonomy (GTDB): domain Bacteria; phylum Acidobacteriota; class Thermoanaerobaculia; order UBA5066; family UBA5066; genus UBA5066. The sequence goes on along the minus strand of CAZWRQ010000050.1, from coordinate 13,422 downwards.
AGAGCCCGGCGACGGCGATCCGCCCCGAGGACGTGGCCCAGGCGGTCGTCGACCTCATCCGGCTCGACTCGCGCGTCCTCCCCGTCTCCCTGGAGCTCTGGCAGACGAATCCCTGAACGCGCTGCCCCGCGCAGGGACTCAGGGGCCGACGACCCTGTAGACCCAGCCCATGTCGCGCGTCCCTTTCGCCGCGAGAGCCGCGCGGACACCTTTGGCTTCTTCCGCCGACGGGAACTCCCCGACCATGACGCGGAACCAGATCCCCTTCTCGCCGAGGTCGACCTCCGCGACGTAGCCCTCGCGCCCGGCGAGCGCCTCGACCCGCTTCAGGTCGCGCTCGGCAGCGGCCCGGTCCCGGTAGGACGTGAAGTGGATCGAGAAGACCTCGGGACGTCCGGCCCGGTCCCGGGTGACGACGAGGCCGTCGCGGCTCTGGCGAACCGGCGCGGGCGCGGCCGTCTTCACGGGGACGGGCATCGGCGCCACCAGCGCGGGCGCGGCCGTCGGGACGGCGGCCGGGCGCGCCTCGGCAGGAGCCGTCGGCGCGGGCGATACGGCGTGGACCGAAGCCGCCGCACCCTCCGCCGCCGGCGGGGCTGGCGTCTCGGGCGCCGGTGTCGGTGACGCCACGGGGAGCGCTTCCCTCTCGGAGGCCTCCCGGGCCGGCGCCTCGGTCTTCTCCGGGGCCTGCCGGGCCACGGCGACCCGACCGGAGTCCGCCCCCCGGTCGATCCAGAGCCCGACGAGCAGATAGCCGAGCGCCGCGAGCGCCGCGAGGGCGGCGGCGATCCCGGCGAGACGACCCCATCGCGGCCCGCCCTCGCGTTTCGCACGCCGACGCCCTCCACGAGGGATCGTCAGGACGGTGTCTTCGTCGTCCTCGAAGGGCGGAGGGACCGGCTCGTCCGGCTCGGGCCTCGCGTCGAGGACGTCGGCGGTCGCCGCATCCCCGATCGCCTCACCCTCCTCCGGAAGCCCGACGGTCGCGCCCCCGCCCGAGAGGACCGAGCGCAGGTCGATCGCCTCGGCCTCGCGCGAGAGGCGCGTCAGGGTCTCGTCGCCGATCTCTTCCTGCGGTTCGGCCGAGAAGGAGGGGGGAATCGGCGCCGCGTCCTCCTCCGGCAGGGCGAAGACGAAGCCGCCTCTCTCGGGCGCGCGGCCCGTCGGCTCCCCGGGGACCGTGAACGGCCCTCCCGCAATCGAATCGACCGGCTCTGCCTCGGGAGCGGCGGAGGGGGCCTCGTCCACCGGCGGCAGCGAAGGAGGCTCCTCCTCGATCGGAGCGGCGGCGGACGGCGCGGCGAGAGGCTCTCGCGTATCCCGGTCCCAGCGCAGGTCCATCGCGCCCGTCGTCTCGGAGAACGGGTCGTCCCCGGCCGGTTGGGATGGCGGCTCCGCCTCGAAGCCCGCTGCCGAAGCGAACGGCGGCGGGGCCGGCACGACGAGAGGCGGCGGTACGCCGGCCACGCGCGCGAGCGCCCGCTCCACGAGGAGCTCCATCGGAACGCTCTCCCCGCCGGCGTCGCGGATCCTCTTCAGCTCCTCGGCGCAGACGTCCCGCGCCACACGGAAGGCGACGTCGGGCTCGATCGGCGCGCGCGCCGTGAGCTCGCGGAGGACCTCCGAGACCGACGGGAGCATGCGCCTCACGCGGGAGGCGGTGAGGTCATCTCCGCTCATCCGGCGAGTCGCTCCCAGTCCCCTTCGGGGGCGTCGGCGGCGATCGACAGCGAGCCGCTCGCACCGGCGAAGACCGGGTCGTCCACAGGCCGCACCTTTCCCCCGCCCACGTCGTCGAGAGCCCGCTCGAGCGCCGCCGCGAGACCGGGGATCTGCGAGCCGCCCCCCGCGAGGACGACGTTGTTGCGCACCCGCTGCTGGTACTCGGGGTCGACGCGAGAGAGGAGGTCGAGCATCGTCTCGGCGAGGGGCCCGACGAGGCTCTCGCACGCCTTCCTCATCTCCGCCGTCACCTCGAGGCGGGTCGGCTTCCCGCGGACCGGGGCCTCGACGAAGACCGGCTCCTTCGGCTCGCCGACGAAGCTGTTCTTCTCCTTCCACTCGCGGACCATGTGGATCGAGAAGTTCGCATCGGGGTGGCGCGCCCGGATCTGGAGCCCCAGCTGCTCGTCGACCGAGTCGCCCGCGTGGGTGAGCGTCCGCTGGTCGTCGTCGGTCGGATAGCGCCCGTTCATGACGCAGAAGTCGCTCGTCCCGGCGCCGATGTCGATGATCATCGTGTGGAGGAGGGCGTCCATGCCGTAGGCGACGGCGAACGGCTCCGAGACGAGCAGGAGCGCGTCGGCGACCCCCTTCACCGCGTTCCGCAGGTGCTGCCGCGAGACGCGCATCGCCTCGGCTGGGACGCCGACGACGGCCTGGACCGTCTTCCCGGCGCCGCCGGCCTTCTCGATCAGGTGCGCGAGGAGCTCCCGCACGGCCGCCTCGGCCTTCGGGGAGCCCTCCTTGATGAGTCCCCTCTCGAGGGGGCGATGGAGGTCGAGCATCGGCCGGTTCTCGAGCGCCTCGTGCCCGAAGACGACCGGCTTCTTCACCACCTTCCGGGCGACCATGTCCACCGGCCAGCCGACCCAGCTCTCCACGACGTGCCGCTCGCCGTTCGAGGCGGCGATCGCGCTGCGCGACGTGCCGAGGTCGATCCCGACGTGGAGGACGTCCTTCTTGCCGCTCATCCGTTCTCGCTCCTTCCCGCATCCGCGAGGTTGCGCGCGTCGGCGTAGGCGCGCACGCCCCGCGCGAGCGCGTCCGCGATCGCCTCCCGGTACGCCTCGTCGCGGAGGAGGCGGGCGTCCTCCGCGTGCGAGACGCTCGAGACCTCCGCGAGGATCCCCGGCATCTCGGAGGCGATCAGGACGACGAACGGAGCGCTCTTCACCCCCCGGTCGCCGGCCTCCGGCGTGACCTTCCGCGCCGAGGCGACGAGCTCGGCCTGGACCGACTCGGCGAGCCGCCTCGACTCCGCCTGGCGAACGCCCACGTAGACCTCCTCGAGAAGCCCCCTGAAGTCCGAGAGAGAATAGCCCGAGGAGCGGTTCTCGGCGCTCGCGAGCCGGCGGATCGCCGGGTCGTCGGTGGGGCCGAGGTAGTAGGTCTCGACGCCGCGGCGGTCCGGCTTCGGGATCGAGTTCACGTGGATCGAGACGAGGATGTCTCCGCCCGCGCCCCGCGCCCTTCGCGAACGCTCGCGCAGGGAGATCGTCTCGTCCCCCTCCCGGGTCATCACGACGCGGAAAAGGCCTCCGCGGAGCTTCTCCCGCACTCTCCGCGCGACGTCGAGAGTCACGTCCTTCTCGGCGAGGCCGTCGGCCGTGAGCGCGCCGGGGTCGACGCCTCCGTGTCCCGCGTCGAGGACGATCGTCCTCACGTCGAGATGGAAGAGAGTCGGGTCGATCGACTTCGGAGCGGGCCAGTCGAGCGTCTCGAGACCCGGCTCGGGCGAAGGGGCGACCGTCCGCTGCGGCACGACGACGACCTCCGTCGGGGAGGCGCCTCCGCCGGAGAAGGCGTTGATCGAGGCGAAAAGCGCCAGCGGGATCGCGACCAGGGCCGCGCCGCGCACGGCCCTGCGGGCCCACCGCCCCCCGGACCGGAGGCGCGCCGGAGGCCGTCCCTCGATCGCGTCGAGGTTCTCCCGCACGGCGTCGCGGAGCATCTGCCTCTTGAGCCGCTCGGCGTCTCGCATGGCCAAGCTCTCATTTTCGCAGCTTTTCCGGCCCGCGGCGGGCCGCCACGGCCCGTCAGGGCGCGACGAGGACGGCGCGCACCGGGGAGCCGTCTCCTCCCACGATCCGGAGGGGCAGGGCCGAGAGCTCGTAACGGCCCGGCGGAACGTCCGCGAGGACGAGCCCCTCGAGCCAGCAGACGCCCGCGGTAACGAGCGCCCGGTGCGCCGTGTAGGCGTGGTCGTCGTACGGGTCGACGGAGGGCGTGTCGATCCCGACGAGGACGACGCCGCGCGACGCGAGCTCGGAGGCGAGCTCCGGGGCGAGCCCCGCGAACGCGTCGTCGAACCGCTCCCGGCTCCCGTACGTCCCGGTCTTCAGGAGGAGGCGCGGCGCGTCCGGGGGCTCGACGAGGTCCTCCAGGCGCACGCGGCCCCGCGGCGCCACCCGCGCATCGACGACCTGGCAGGGCCCGACCCACGTCTCCAGCGGGACCTCGTCGATGGCGGGCGCGCCGGCCACCATGTGGAGCGGCGCGTCGGCGTGCGAGCCGAGGTGGAGCGTCGTCCGCACCGACGAGAACGTCGTCCCGTCGGGGGGCGTCGTCACCTCCCGCGTGAACGGGACGTCGCCCGGCCAGACCGCGATCCGCGGCGACAGCGGCGGCGAGAGGTCGTAGATGCGAGCCATCGGTCCCGCCTCACTGCCGCTCGAGCCAGGCCGAGACATCCTCGACCATCCGGTCGAACGAGGGGGAGACGAAGAGGAGCGACTGGTACCGCGTCGGGTCGTACGGAATCGCGGCCGCCGCGTCGCAATCGAGCGGCCGGACCTCGGCGTGCTTCTCGAAGTCCCCGAGCTCGCCGAACGACGAGAGGAGCCCGGCGCCCACCGCCTTCCGCTTCCCGCCTTCCTCGACGAGGCCGAACTCGAGCGTGTACCAGTAGAGGTACTCGAGCCGTTTCAACGACGCGTCGTCGACGCGCCACGCCGCCTCGCCGAAACGCCGCGAGAGCGTCACGATGCCGGGGTGGAAGAGACTCGCCGCGTGGCCGACGAGCTCGTGGACGACGTCGGGCTCGGGCGTGTAGAGCGGCACCGAGTGGTGCCGCATGTACTGCGTCGAGAGGAAGACCCCCTTCCCCATCATCCCGAGGAAGGTCCGCCCCTGGACGAGGCCGGCCACGGGGAGCATCCGGAAGCCGGCGCCCCTCTTCAGCGCCACGTTCACCTCGGAAAGCTGCGGCACGCGCGTCCGGTCGAGCGCGAGAGCCCTCGAGCTCTCCTTCCACTCGCGGCACGCGAACCGGTCGTGGAGCGGCGCGAGGTGCTCCCAGACCGTCCTCCAGACGGCCTGCTCGTCCTCGGTGTACTCCACGTCGGGCAACGGCTGGCCCTCGCGGTACTCGAGCGCGAGCTTCGCGATGGCGTTCCGCCGCGCCCGGTAGACCGGGTCCTTGAAGCCCGGGTGGTCCGGGTCGAGCGGTACGAGCTCCTCGGCGCCCCCCGCGTGCGGAAGGTCCGGGTCCCCGGCCGCCGCGTCGAGCTTCCTCGTCGCTTCGCTCATCCGCCCCGCCCGTCCGTCACTTCACCCTCTTCCGGCGCGGCAGGAGGTCGTTCAGCTCCCGAAGGGCCATGTCGAGCCCTTTCTCGACGCCCGGGTCGGTCTCGCCCCGGAGCGCCTGCATCGCCGCCTCGTCGCGCAGCCGCTGCAGGCGGTGCGCCAGGGCCCGGAGGATCGTCTCGACGGCTTTCTGCTCCTCGTCGCTTCGCTGTTTCGCCACGCGGGCATTCTGGACGAGACCGGCGCCGCTTTGGAAGATGATCCGGCGGTGAGCGTCGACGTCCTGCTCGTCCGCACCCACAGCCCCGGGAACCTCGGCTCGGCGGCCCGCGCCTGCAAGGCGTTCGGCGCGGGGCTCCTCCTCCTCGACCCGCGCGCCGACGCCGCTCACGAGGACGCCCGGGCCTTCGCGTCGGGCGCGGTGGACCTCCTCGACGCCGCGCCCCGCGTCGCCTCGCTGGAAGAGGCGTCGGCCGGCGGCAGCGCCCTCCTGGCGCTCACCTCGCTCCGCGGGCGGGCGACGCGTGGCCTCCCGCCTGCCTGGGGCTGGGCGGCGGCGCGGCGAGCCGCGCGTGGCGGACGGCTCGTCCTCGCCGTCGGCCCGGAGCGCTCGGGCCTGACGACCGGGGAGCTCCGATGCGCCTCCGGCCTCCTCGCGCTCCCGACGAAGCCGGAGTTCGCTGTCCTGAACCTCGCGCAGGCCGCAGCCGCGGCCCTCGCGCTCCTCGCTGCCTCCCCGGTACGTGGCGAGGCCCAGGCGCCGCGGGCCGGGGTCGACGAGACGGCCCGCCTCCGCGCCGAGCTTCTCGGAGCGCTCCTCGCGGCGGGCTTCCTCGGCCGGGAGGACGACGCCGTCCTCGCCGAGCTCCTCGCGCCGCTCCTCCGCGGGCGCCTTACGGGACGCGAAGCCGAGCTCTGGACGGGCGCGCTCCGTAAGCTCGGCCGCAGGGGCCCGCGGGGCGGGCGAGACGCTCCGGCCGGATCCTGAGCCCCCGGATTCCGTACTCCGTTTCGTGGGCCTCGTCCTCCGCTTCGTCCCCTTCGTCCCCGGGTCGCGTCCGCCCGCGGCTGCCGAACGCAGACTCCGGGAGGGAGTCCCCCGCGGACGTCCCGGAGGACCGGAGTGAGCCGAATCGACCCGACGCGCCCCGAGCCCGGGCGGAGATTCCTCGCCGCGCTCGAGAGGCCCGGGGCGACCTGGGCCATCCTCTGCGCCGTTCTCGGCGTTCTGACGCTCTTCGGCGCGGCCGAGATCCTGCTCGCCGCCGAGATCCCTCCGGCGCGGCGCCCCGTCCTCGCCGTCTCGAACGCGCTCGCCCACCTGACCTACGCCGTGCTGGCGCCGGTCCTCCTCCACGTCCTCGAGCGACACCCCTTTCGCCGAGGCCGTCTCCTCGTCGCCACGGCCTGGCACACGGCCGCGGCGCTCGCGATCGGCGGTATCGCGGTGCTCGTCATGCAGTTCGGCCTTCATCTGAGCGTTCGTCCGCTTTCGTCGGCCGCGGCCGTCCTCCTCCGGACCGGCAGCACGTTCCGATACAACCTGCATGACATCCTCTTCGTCTACGCCCTCCTCGCAGCGACCGCCTCGACGCTGGACCTCTATCGTCGGGAGCGCCGCAAGGACCTCGAGGCCGTCGCTCTCGAGCGGAAGATCGCCGAGGCCGAGGTGGAGTCTCTCCGGACTCGGATCGACCCCCACTTCGTCCTGAACACGCTCAGCGCGCTCCTCCCGCTCCTCGGCCAGCGTCCCGAGGCCGCCTGCGAGGCGGTGGTCCGCCTCGGCACTCTCCTCCGGCTCAGCTTCCGGAGCCCTCCTTCGGGCTTCGCTCCGCTCCGGGAGGAGGAGGAGTACCTCCGTTGCTTCCTCGCGCTCGAGGAGATGCGCGCCTCCGATCGCCTCTCCGTCCTCCTCGACTTCGCGCCGGACGTCCTCGACGCGGCGGTGCCGTCGCTCGTCCTCAAGCCCTTCGTCGAGGCGGCGCTGAAGACCGGCGTCTTCCTCCGGACCGGCTCGGCCCTCGTCATCGTCGAGGCGCGCCGCGAGAGCGGCGACGTCGTCGTGCGGGTGAAGAGCGCGGCGCAAGGGAACGAAGGGCCCGGGCCGGCGACCGTCGCCGATCCCGGGATGGACGCGGCCGCCGCCCGGCTTCGAGCGGCGTTCGGCGACGCCGCATCGGTCCGCGTCAACAGGGACTCGGGCGGCGACTTCGAGGCCGTCCTTCGCTTTCCGCAGCTGCGTCCGGCCGTGGCGACCGCCGCCGGACGCGACGAGCGCGACGGCGCGGGCTCCTCCCCGGCGGGGCCGCGGTCCCCGTTGGTCCGGCCCGCGCCGCTCCTCGACAGGCCCGGTCGGCTCGCCGGGATCGCCGCGCTCCTCTGGCTCGTCGCCGGGCTCTATTTCGGATCGCAGGAGCACCTTCGGGCGAGCCTCCGCCCTCCGGAGAAGCGCCCGGCCGCGCTCGCTCACTACGTCGCACCCCTCGCGAAGGCCGCCGCATGGGCCTTCCTGACTCCGGCGATCATCGCTCTCTACCGGCGGCATCCTCTCGGACGCCGTCCCCTCCGGAGCGTGCCCGTTCACGTCGCCGCGGCCGCGTTCTCCGCGGCGCTCGTCGTCGCCGTGACCCCGTCCTCTCCCGCGACCTCCCCCTCTCCCTTCTCCGCGCGGCTCGCCTCCGACCTCCCGCAGAGGGCCGGGACGTACCTCCTCGTCGTCGCCGCGCTTGCCGTCCTCGACGTCGCGCGCCAGGCCCGCCTCGTCGGTCTCCGCGCCGCACGCCTCGAGACCCAGCTGGCCGGCGCCCGACTCTCCACCCTTCGTACGCAGCTCCACCCCCACTTCCTCTTCAACACCCTCAACGGCCTCCTGCCCCTCATCACGACCGACCCGGACACGGCAGGACGGGTCCTCGTCCAGCTCGGCGACCTGCTCCGGGCGAGCTTCCGGCCCGGCGCACCGCCCCTCGTGCCGCTCGCGGAGGAGGTCGACTTCCTGCGGCGGTACCTCGAGCTGGAGGCGACGCGATTTCGCGACCGCCTCACCGTCCGGCTCGACGTGGCTCCCGAGACGCTGGGCGCCGCCGTGCCGAGCCTCGTCCTGCAGCCGCTGGTCGAGAACGCCGTCAAGCACGGCGTTTCCCTCCGGCTCGGTCCGGGCAGCGTCCGTCTCTCCGCCCGCCGCGACGGCGGGACGCTCGTCGTCGAGGTCGGCAACGACGCCGCCCCCGAGGACGCCGCGCCGGCCTCGAGCTCGAACGGCGTGGGCCTGGCGAACACGCGCGCCCGCCTCGCGCAGCTCTACGGAGAAGCGGCCTCCCTCGAGGCCGGACCGGGGGCGCAGGGCGAGTTCGTGAGCGTCCTGCGGCTCCCCTGGTCCGTCGCGGCGAAACCCGCCGGGGCGGAGGCCCGTATCTGACCGGCAGAGAGGTCCCACGGTCCCTCATGCGACTGCGCACACTCATCGTCGACGACGAGCCGCTCGCGCGCGAATGGCTCCGGAACCTCCTCGCCCGGGAGTCCGACGTCGAGATCGTCGGCGAGGCCGGAGACGGGTTCCGCGCCGTGCTCGCGATCCAGGAGCTGAAGCCCGACGTCGTCTTCCTCGACGTCCAGATGCCCGGCCTCGACGGCTTCGGCGTCCTCGAGACGCTCGGCCCGCGCGAGGTTCCGGCCCTCGTCTTCGTGACCGCGTACGACCAGTACGCCCTCCGGGCCTTCGACGTCCACGCGCTCGACTACGTCCTCAAGCCGTTCGGCCAGGAGCGCCTCCGCGCCACGCTCGACCGCGTGAGGGCGCGCCTGAAGGCGCACCACGCCGGGGCCGCGCTCGAGAGCCTCTCCTCCCTCGTCGAGGAGCTGCGCTCGCTGCGAGCCGCTCCCGTCTGGCTCCTCATCCGCGAGGAGGGACGGAGCTTCTTCCAGAAGGTCGCCGACATCGACTGGATCGAGGCGTCCCGCAACAACGTCCTCCTCCACGTCGGGCGCACGACGCACACCTACCACGACACGATGCAGGGCCTGGAGTCGAAGCTCGACCGGCGCCGCTTCCTCCGCATCCACCGCTCGACGATCGTGAACATCGACCGCGTCAAGGAGCTCGAGCCGTGGTTCAACGGCGACTACGTCGTGACTCTCCGCGACGGGACGAAGCTGACGCTGAGCGCGACGTACCGGTCCGTCCTCCGCTCGTTCCGCAAGCCCCAGGCGCCCGGAGCCGGCCCCCGAGAGGTCGAGCCCGTCGACGGCGTCCCGGCGGCGGCGCCCGAGCCCTGAGCCGCCCCGGACCCCACGGGAACGAGCCGGGCCCTCCGTCCCGCGGGACGGAGGGCCCGGCGACTTCCGGGATCCGGGGCCGCTAGAAGCGGATCCCCATCGAGACGAACCAGAGGCGGGTTCCCTGGAAGGAGCCCGAGCGGGACGTCGCGTTCGCGGCGCCCGTCGTGGCCTTCCCGAAGTTCGGGCCCTTCTTCCAGTTCGCGCCCATCGCGCTGCACTCGGCGGCGCTCGCCGTCTGCGGGCACTCGATCGGCGCGGCGTTGAAGGGGTCGAAGCGGACGAGGCCGTTGGAGTTCGGCGTCGACCCGGTGCCGACGAGGACGGACGTGTTCGGCGCGAGAACGCCGTCCTGGTTGAAGAGGTTGAGGACCTGGGGCTGGACGAACAGCTCGACCGGGCCGAGGTTCGTGCTGAGATTGAGCGAGAGGTTCGTCGCCCAGAGGTCGTCGGTCCGGTATGCGTCGCGCGCCGTGAAGTAGTAGGGGACCGTCGCCGGGGGCGCCACGTAGCCCGGGTTCGTCACGTAGGCGCGGCTGTTGACGTTCCCCACCGCGCCGTACGGGGTCCCGGAGTCGAACTGCTGGACGAGGCCCGGGGTGATCGCGATCCCGCCGAGGCGGAAGTCGTAGCTCGCCAGGAGCCGGACGCGGTGGCGCTGGTCCTGCGCGAGGTCTCCGCGCGGAGAGTTCCAGGCGACGTCGAAGTACTCGGGGTAGTTGTCGAAGGTCGCCGCGAGCGGACCGCTCCCGGCGTTCTCTCCCACGAAGTTGCCTCGCATGCGGGACCAGGTCCAGTTCGCCGAGAGGTTCAACGCACCCTTTCGCCACGCGAGAGAGGAGTGGAGACCGGTGTACTCCCGCTCCGGCTCCTTCGAGTTCTCGTAGAGACCGAGGTCGTAGGCGTTCCCGACCGCGTCCTCCACCTGCCCCGTCGTCACGTCCCGGCGCGTCGAGTAGAAGTTCGTGAACTTCCGGTAGATCCCGTCGACGCGGTAGACGAGGTCCGACCCGAGCGTCCCGCCGGCGCCGAGGACGAACTCGTCGGCATAGGGGGACTGGAGGCTGTCGCGGATCAGGAGGTTGACGCCGGGGACCGTCGCCGTGTCGGCGGGGACGTTCGGGAACTGGTTCAGCCCCGTCACGCCGAGGGCCCCGTACATCTGGCGGAGCACCTCGTCCGTCGGAAGCAGGGGTCCGGCGCCCGCGTTGATCGGCGCCCCGGTCCAGAAGTAGTAGTACGAGGCCGGCGCGCCGGCGCCCGTGGCCCCGCTACCGGCGAGGTTCTCCTGCACCTGTCCGACGTAGCGCGCGTAGCTCGCCGACAGGCGGAGCCGGCCGTCCGCGCGGACGTCCCAGCTCGCCGCCAGGCGCGGGCTGAGCGCGCTGTCCTTCGCCGTCGTCGCGCCCGAGGCGTCCGTCGCGTCGTTCTTGTCCCAGCGGAGGCCCACGTTGAACGACAGCCGGTCGTTCAGGCGCCAGGTGTCGTTGACGAAGAGGGAGAGCGTTCGGATGTCGCTTCCCCGGCTGATCTCCGGGATGGGGGCGTAGACGAGGTAAGAGCTCGAGTCGACGACCGGATAGAGGCTTCCGCCCTCGTAACGGACGGACGTCGGATAGAGGAGCCAGGACGAGCCCGACTGCCAGTTGTTCGACTTGCGCTGGGCCCCGAAGTCGTCGAAGCCGAGGACGACGTTGTGGGAGCCGAGGCTCTTCGTCGAGAGGAACCACGTTCCCTTGACGAGGTAGTCGTCGTTGTTCCGCTCCTCGCCGGAACCGGGGCAGACCGCGCAGAAGATCGGAGCGTACATCTGGCCGAAGCCCTGGTCCTGGATCAGGACGGCCGTGCCGCCGATCAGCTCGTTCACACGGCTTCCCGAGTTCTCGAACGTGAACTGCTTCCTCGAGTACTGCGCCTCGACGAAGAGGTTCGACGAAAGGACGCCGTTGTAGTTGACCGACAGGAGGTCGTTCGGGAGCTGCCTCGAGTGGAGGATCGAGGTCTCGAGGATCGGCAGGTTCACGAAGTAGTAGCCGTCCTGCTCGACCGTCGCGTTCGTGTACGAGCCGGTGACCGTGTGGTTCTGGAACGGCGTGAGCGTCAGCTTCCCCTCGTACCGCTTGTCGGTGTTGACCCGCGGGAAGGAGACGTTCGTGGGCGCGCTCGTCTGGCCCGCGAACTCGTTCTCGTTGAAACGGCCGGCCGCGAAGAACCAGACCCGGTCCGCGACGATCGGCCCTCCGAGGGTCGCCTCGTAGGTCGGGACGACCTTGTCGGTGAAGGCCACCGGGATGGGAGGCTGCGACTGCCAGTCGTCGTTGTTGAGGTTGACGCGGAACGACCCGCTGAAGGCGTTCCCGCCCTGCTTGGTGACCGCGTTGACGACGCCGCCCGTGAACCGGCCGAACTCGGCCGAGACGCCCGACGTCATCGTCGTCGTCTCCTGGATGGCGTCCTCGATGAAGAGGTTGTTCGGCGTCCCGCGCAGGTTGTCCTGCACGTTCACGCCGTTGATCGTCATGACGTTGTCGTACGACTGCGCGCCCGAGATCGTGACGGCGGCGTTCGGCCCGTTCGCGTTCACCCCGGCGGCGAGGACGACGGAGGCGAGGAGGTTCCGGGCCACGGGGAGCTTGCTCGTCGTGTCGAAGGAGAGCGTCGTCGCGGCCTGGGCCGTCTGCGAGACCGTCTCGGAGGTCGCGACGACGGTCGTCTCCGCGGCGACCGCCGAGATCGAGAGAGTCGCATTCAGCGGCACCTGCTGGCCAGAGGAGACCTTGACGTTCCGCGTCACGTTCTGGAAGCCGGACATGACGAACGTGACGAGGTACTCGCCCGGAGGGAGGTTCGGGATGACGTAGTCGCCGTTCACGTTCGTGACGGCCGTCCGCGTCCCCTGAAGCGCCGGGGACTTCGCCGTGATGGTCACGCCCGGGAGGGCGAGACCGTCGGGCTCCGCGACGCGGCCGCTGAGCGTCCCCGTGGGAAGCCCCTGAGCGGTGGCGAGGGTGGCGAAGAGGAGTGGCAGGACGGCGAGCGCCAGGCCGCGCCGAACTCTGTTCATCGGGACACCTCCAGCCCGTCCGGCCCCGTCGGGCAGCGGACGGTTCGAAATGGAATAGGAGACCCTGCCGGCGTCGGCAGGGCGGAACGCCGCCGCGGCCTCCGCGCGGCGGGGCTTCGGCACGCGTCTTCTCGCGCGGGAGATCCTCCTTTCTTCATGCCGCCTAACGTGCCTCCGCAGCCGGGGAGGACGGAAGTGAAGGAGGACGGAGCCCGCGTTTCGCGGGACGGAAAGCCACTCCGAGGCCCCGGGCGGCGGCGCCCCCCATTCGCGCGGGTCGACCGGTCCGGTCGCTCTCCCGGCGCGCTCGACCGTCGCCCGGCCGACGGGACGGCAGGGGGAGAGCGCGGCGCGGCACCTCCGCGGGAGCGCCCTGAAAGGTCACCACTCTCCGCGCACGGCCCCTCCCGGCCGTGCGGAGAGCGGACTGCGCGGTCTCGGGCCGAGACGGCGGACGTGTCCCGGACCGTCGACGACCGCGTCGGCGCCGGCCGGGGCGGGACGGAGGAGGTTGGCCCGCCGCTCGTCCACGCGAACGAGCGTCCGGCCCCCTCCTCCTCGCCTCCCGAGGCGGCGGCCACGCCGCCGCCTCACGGCTTCGCGCCTATTTCAGCTCGGGAATCCTCCCGGGCGTCCAGGGCGCCCCGAGCGCCTCCGCCTTCGCCTCGAGGGCCGAGATCTCCTTCGCGATCGACCGGAGCGTCTCGAGGGCCGTGCCAATCCCGGCGGCGGCGGTCTCCACTTCCCTTTCCTGGGTCGCCGTCGGCGCCGCCGTCGTCGACCAGTGGGAGTAGACGACGTTCTGCACTCTGTCGACCAGACCCGGGAGGGCCGGC
>CAZWRQ010000049.1:0-23502 GCA_964636395.1 uncultured Holophagales bacterium | reverse complement strand
GTTCCCCCGCTCCGCCCGCTACGACGCCGACTTCCTCCTCGACAACCAGATGGGGCCGTGCGCGATCTGGCTCCTCGAGTGGCTCTGCGAGAAGTTCCCGCTCGCCCCCGGCGCGCGAGTCCTCGACCTCGGCTGCGGGAAGGCGATGACGTCGGTCTTCCTCGCGAAGGAGTACGGCGCGAAGGTCCACGCCGTCGACCTCTGGATGAGCCCCGACAAGAACTGGGAGCGGATCGCGGGGGCGGGCGCCGCCGACCTCGTCTGCCCCGTGCGCGCCGAGGCCCACTCGCTTCCCTTCGCGGCCGGCTACTTCGACGCGATCGTCTCGATCGACGCCTACCAGTACTTCGGCACCGACCTTCTCTACCTCGACTACCTCACCCGCTTCCTCCGGCCCGGCGGCCGACTCGGGGTCGTCGTCCCCGCCGTCGTCCATCCGCTGACGGAGGGCATCCCGCCCTGGCTCACGGAGCCGCAGTCGAACGGGCAGGCGTTCTGGGAGGAGGGTTGCCGCGCGTTCCTGACCGCGGAGGCGTGGACCGAGATCTGGCGCGGCTCGCACTGTCTGACGGACGTCTACGCCGAGCTGCAGCCCGACGGCTGGCGGCACTGGGCCGACTTCGAGCGCGCGATCGAGGCCGCGGGGAAGGGGATCTTCCCCTCCTACGCCGAGTCGATCGAGAAGGACGCCGGGAGGACGATCGGATTCGTCCGGCTCCTCGCGACGCGGACCGGCGCGAACGCGGAGAACCTCTACGACCCGACGCTCGGGATCAGGGCGGGCGCCGAGCGCTAGGCCGGGCTTTCGGAGGCCCTACCTCGAGGCCGCGGCCTTCGCGGCGCGATCGCGGTTCCGCTCGTAGACCGCGAGGTTCGGGTCGGAGAGCTTCCGGCCGAGCTCGACGGCCTTCTCGTAGCAGGCGAGCGCCTCGACCCTCTCCCCAGCCGCTTCGAGCGCCTCGCCGAGGCTGTCGTGGACGTTCGGCGAGCCGGGACGGAGCTCGGCGTTCCAGCGGAAGAACGGCAGGGCTCCCTTCACGTCGTTGCGCTGGAGGTGCTGGTAGCCGACGGCGTTGACCGTCAGCTCCGGCGGGGGGACCTCGTACCCGAGCCGGCCGGAGAGCGCCGCGTAGTGCGCCTTCATCTTCGCGGCGCTTCCGGGATATCCGCCCGCCCTCCGGTCGCGCGGAAGCCGCCATCCTTCGAAGACCTTCCGCAGGCCGCCGTAATGCGAGCGAAGGACGACGCTCCCGTGGTCCTCGTCCTCCATCCGCTCCGAGCCCCAGACGAACCCCTCGGCCTTCGTCGCCTTCAGCATCTTCCGGAGGCGGTCGAAGCGGGTCGGGGCCGGCTCCCCCTCGTCCTCGTTCGCGATCGTGACGTAGACCGTGTGCCGCAGCTCCCTGCGGCCGTCGAGGAAGGCCGAAAGGCGTCCGAGGACGACGTCCTCGTCCCAGTGTAGGGACGGCGAGACCGCGATCGTCGCGCCGAAGAGCCCCGGTCGCTCGACGAGCGCTCCGAGCGCGAAGAGTCCTCCGAGCGAGTGCCCCGCCAGAATCCGGAACGGAGCGGTACGGTACCTCCCCTCCACGAAGGGGATCAGCTCCTTCTCGAAGAACTCGAGGAACCTCGTCGCGCCGCCGGTCTCCTCGTCGAGGATGACCCGGCCGTCCGCCCCCAGGCGGGAGACCTTCGTCGGGGTCAGGTCCCGCGTCCGGCGCGTGTTCGCCACTCCGACGACGATCAGGTCGGGCATTCGTCCGTTCCGCGAGAGGAAGTCGACGGTGCCGCGGGTGTGAACGAGGTGAGCGTCGCCGTCCGTCATGTACAGGACGGGGTAACGCTCCGTTCCTCTTTCGTACCCGCGCGGCGTCGAGACGAGGATCGTCCGCTCCTCACCGAGCACCTTCGAAGGAATCCGGAGGACCTCGCCGACCGTGACCGGCTCGGCGGAGGAGCGGGGCGAGAGGAGGGCGGAGGCAATGCAGAGGGCGACGAGCGGACGACGCACGGAGCCTCGCTTTCTCGCCGGACGGCCCGGCGCACGCACTCGGGTCTCCCCGAAACTTACGTGTCCCGGCGTAGCCGGGTTTCCGGAAGGCGCGCCGACTGGGCGACACCGCCCTCCCGGGTCGGTCGCTTCGCGGAGGTGTCGTCTCGGTAGTGCCGGACCAGGTCGGCGAGCGTCCGCCCCCTCTCGGGGCGAAACGTCTCCGCGAGGGGCTCGGCCCGCGAGATCCGGTCGAGCCGGAAGTTCCGGAAGCCCTCGCGAAGCTCGCACCAGCCGCCGACCGACCAGGCGTTCCCCCAGTAGAAGAGGCCGAGCGGCCGGACCGTCCGCTCCGTCGGCTTCCCCTCCCGGTCCTCGTACGCGAAGCGGATCTTCCGCCGCTCGCGAATCGCCCGCCGCAGGGTCGGCAGCTCGCGCGTCAGGACGCTCCGCACGTGGAAGTCGGGGGCGAAGAGCGTCGTGTCGGGGATCGCGCCCTTCAGGCGGTCGGGAAGGACCGCCTCGATCTTCCCGAGCGCCTCCTCCGCGGCCTCCTTCAGCTCGGGGTCGGCCCAGGCCATGACGACGCGCGCCCCGAGGACGAGCGCCTCGAGCTCCCGTTCCGTGAACATCAGCGGCGGGACGTCGAAGCCGCGCGCGAGGGCGTAGCCGACCCCCGCCTCGCCGACCACGGGGACCCCCGAGAGCGAGAGGTCCCGCACGTCGCGGTAGACCGTTCGGACCGAGACGCCGAGCGCGCCGGCCAGCTGCGCCGCCGTCGAGACGCGGCGACGGCGCAGCTGCTGGACGAGGCGGAAGAGGCGGTCGGCGCGGCGCACGGCGCCTCCATCCTACCGGCGTCGCGCGCGGCCGAGGTCAGCGATTCGCCCGCTGCCAGATCGCGAAACGGACTCCGGTCGGGTCGTCGAGCCAGGCGAACCAGCCTTCGCCCGGGATCTCCGTCTTCCCGACGCGAAGGACCGCCCCCAGCGCGACGGCCCGCGAGGCCGCCTCGTCGACGTCCGCGACACCGACGTAGGTGACCCACTGCGGCCGCCCCTCGTCGTGTGGCGTGAGGCCCATCAGTCCGGCCTCCGGGCCTTCGCCCGGCAGGATCGAGGTGTAGTCGTGCTCCGGGTGGTGCTTCATCTCCCAGCCGAAGAGGCGGGAGTAGAAGTCGCGGGCGGCGGCGGGCTGGGTCGAGTGGAGCTCGGCGTAGACGATCGGATGAGACATGGCGTTCTCCCTTCGACGGGAGAGTCGCCCGGCCGTCCTGACAGCGTGGTGTCAGGAGAGTCGCCCGACACCCCAGCCGGCACGGGTCGGAGCCTCGCCCGGCGCCCGCCGCCGCCCCCGCCAGCTCTCCCGCTGGCCGAGGACCTTCCAGAGCGGCCCGCGTGGGTGGCGGCGGCGGAGCATCTCGAGGACTCCGGAAGAGGTGTTCACGTCGAGCCCCGGGACGATCCAGGACCGTCGCGCTGCCGCCAGCTCCGCCACGCGCTCCGCGATCTTCCGGAGCCGCGACTCGTCGGGATAGAAGACCGGCTCGAGGAGGCACTGGTCGGCGCGGACGACCCCTTCGCGCACGGCGGTGGCGTGGAGGTCGGTCCCGGCGTAGACGCGGATGCCGACCATGACGATGACGGCCTCGGGCGCGAGCTCGTCCATCAGCGCGACGCTCTCGGCGACCGTGGCGTCGTCCTCGCCGGGCCCGCCGAAGAGGAGGTAGTGGGCGGTTGCGAGCCCGGCGTCGCGGCAAAGGCGGGAAGCCGCGCGCACGTCGTCGACCGTGAACGACTTCCCGAGGCTCCGGAGCATCGCCGGCGAGCCGGAGTCGGTGCCGATCTCCACGGCGTCGCACCCGGCCCGGGCCATCAGGTCGACGAGGCGGGCGTCGAGGTGTCCCGGGTTGACGAACGCCGACCAGGAGAGGCGCAGGCCGTCCGCGATCATCGCCTCGCAGAGCTCGCGGGCGGCCGCCTCGGGAAAGTTGAAAATGTCGTCGCAGAACTCGACGTAGTCGACGCCGTGCTCGTCGACGAGCGTCCGGAGCTCGCGGACGACCTCCGCCGCCGGGCGGGTGCGCACGCGGCTCCCCTCGAGGACCGGGTAGGTGCAGTAGACGCAGGTGAAGGGGCAGCCCCGCTTCGTCTGGACGTTCGCGGCGCCCCCCTCGGTCAGGTAGCGCGAGACGTCGAAGATCCCCCGGCTCGGCGCGCCGACGGTCGCCGGCGTGCGCGGCGCCGTCCGCCCGCCGCCGCCCGGCTCGACGACGCCCGGGAGTCCCGCGAGCGGGAGCCCCGCCGCGATCCTCTCGAGGAGCGGCCCGACGACCTCCTCCCCTTCGCCGACGACGCCACAGCGCGCGCCCGTCGCCTCGAGGAACGACTCCGGCTCCAGCGAGAACGCGGAGCCGCCGAGGACGACCGGAGCCGCGTCGCGGCAGAGCGCGACCACCTCGCGCACGCCCTCGACGTAGGAGCGGCAGACCGGCCAGGTGACGTTGTCGAGGTTCCGGATCGAGACGAGGACGACGTCGGGGCGCATCTCCTCGACCACGCCGCGAACCGCCTCCGGGACGTCCGCGGCGAAGCAGAGGTCGAGGAGGCGGGTCTCGTGCCCCGCCCGTTCGACGGGACCGGCGAGGTAGGCGAGGCCGAGCGGGAAGACGGGCGAGGGGTCCCTCTCCCGGTTCGCCGAGATCATCAGGACCTTCACGCCGGGAACGCCCTTCCGCCGCACCCCTCAGGCATCGGCCACCTTTCGCTTCAGGGCGCTCCGGAAGCCGAGGTTCATCGGCCCGAACGCCGGGAGCGACCGGTGCCAGCCGAGCCGCTTCCACATGGACCCGAACGAGTAGAACTCCTTCATGAGGAGGTCGTAGCCCGCCTGGAGCTCGTCGACCGTCATCCCCTTCGGCCTGAAGTTGACGTGCTCCATGTCGTAGTTCCGCCAGTCGCTCGAGAGGATCCGGTCCTCGGCGAGGAGGCGCTCGCGGACCTTCGTCCCGGGATACGGCGTGAGGATCGGGAAGATCGCCGCCGGCAGGCGTGCGCTCTCGCAGAAGCGGAGCGTCCGCTCGAAGACGTCGGGTCCGTCGCCGTCGAGGCCGAGGACGAAGGAGCCGAGGATGCCGATCCCGGAATCCCGGAACGCCTTCACCGCGTCGAGGTAGGTGGCCACGTGGTTCGTCTTCTTTCCCATCGCCGCGAGCGCCTTCTCGTCGAGCGACTCGAAGCCGACGAAGAGCCCGATGCAGCCGGCCTCCCCTATCGCAGTGAGCAGCTCGGGGTCCTCCGCGAGGTCGAGCGAGGCGTGCGAGAGCCACTTCATCCCGAGGCCCTTCATGCCGCGAAAGAGCTTCAGGGAGTAGTTGCGGTCGACGACGATGTTGTCGTCGACGAAGAAGGCGTAGGAGCCGCGCTTCTTCATCTCCGCGAGCTCCGCGAGGACCGTCTCGACCGGCCGCTTCCGGTACTTCCGGCCGAAGTAGGCCGTCACCGAGCAGAACTCGCAGTCGTATGGGCAGCCGCGCGTCGTCTGGATCGTGTTCGTCAGGAGGTAGCCCTTGCCGTCGAAGATTGCGCGGCGGGCGACCGGGATCGCCGCCGTGTCGACGGGCCCGTCGGGCCGGTAGACCTTCTGCAGGCGCCCCTCCTCGAGGTCGGAAAGGAGCCTCGGCCAGACCGACTCGGCCTCGCCGACGACGACGGCGTCGACGTGCTGGAGCGCCTCGGCCGGGAGGTTGCTCGCGTGGAAGCCGCCCATGACGACCGTCTTGCCGCGGGCGCGGAACGCGTCGGCGATCTCGTAGGCCCGGGTCGCCTGGGCCGTCATCCCGGTGAGGGCGACGACTCCGGCCGGGTCGTCGAGGTCGACCGGCCCGAAGCCCTCGTCGTGGAGGGCGGTCTCCCACTTCTCCGGGGTCGCCGCGGCGACGACGGCGAGCGAAAGGCTCGGGAAGCGGAACGACATCTCTCCCCAGAGACGCCCTTTCGGCCAGCCGGGCAGGACGAAGAGGATGCGCGACCTCACGGCCGCGCATTCTCCACGAGACGGGAGGGCGGGCGCCACCCCGCACCCACGAAGGCCTCCCGCGCCCCGGCCGGTCCGGTCGAAGCGTCCCCGGGACGGCCTTCGGGCGCGGAGCCGTCGTCGCCGGCTGCACGGAGATTGCCGTTCCGGAGCCGGCTGTCCCTAGAATCCCGCGGACCTATGAACGTGAAGTCCGGAGCGCGGCTGGGCCCGTACGAAGTGCTCGTCCATCTCGGCGAAGGCGGGATGGGCGACGTCTGGCGCGCGCGCGACACGAGGCTCGGACGCGAGATCGCGCTCAAGCTCCTCCCGCCGGCCTTCGCCGCCGAGCCGGAACGCCTCGCGCGATTCGAGCGGGAAGCGCGGCTCCTCGCCTCCCTCAACCACCCCGGAATCGCGCACCTGTACGGATTCGAGGCCGCGCAGCTCCCCGACGGAACGACGGCGCACGTCCTCGTCATGGAGCTCGCCGAGGGAGAAGACCTGGCCGAGAGGATGAAGCGCGGGCGGATTCCCCTCGAGGAGGCGCTCCCGATCGCGCGCCAGGTCGCGGAGGCCCTGGAGGCGGCGCACGAGAAGGGGATCGTCCACCGCGACCTCAAGCCCCAGAACGTGAAGCTCGGACCGGACGGCACGGTCAAAGTCCTGGACTTCGGACTCGCGAAGGCGCTCGACCCGCGTGCGGCCTCGGGAGGGGAGGCGGTCGGTCCGTCGGCGGCGACCGAATCGCCGACCCTGATGAACTCGCCGACCCTGACCTCGACCGGGACGGCAGTCGGCGTGATCCTCGGCACCGCGGCGTACATGGCACCCGAGCAGGCGAAGGGGCTCGCGGTGGACCGGCGCGCCGACGTCTGGGCGTTCGGTGTCCTCATGTGGGAGATGCTCGCGGGGCGGCGGCTCTTCGAGGGTGATTCGGTCGCCGAGACTCTCGCGAGCGTCCTGAAGGGGCCGATCGAGCTCTCCGCGCTGCCCGCATCGACGCCGGCGCAGCTGAAGCAGCTCCTGCGCCGCTGCCTCGAGCGCAACCCGAAGAACCGACTGCACGACGCGGCGGACGCGCGGCTCGTCCTCGTCGACCTCGAGGCCGGCGTCGCGGACGAGGCGCCCGCCGTCGCAGCAGCGCCGCCCCCGCGAGATCGTCGACGCGAGCTCGTCGCCTGGGGCTTCGCCGCGGTCGCGCTCGTCGCGGCATGCGGCCTCTTCCTCGGGCGCGGCTCCGACGAGCCCGCCGTTCCGCGCGTCATCCGCGCCACGCTTCCGCTCCCGGCCGGCGTCTCGATCGAGCTGGACGGCGAACGCGCCGGGATGCCGGCCGTCTCCCCCGACGGACGCCGCGTCGCCTTCGGAGCCCGCGAAGGATCCGGCCCGATGCGGATCTGGGTCCACGACCTCGGCACCGCGGTCGCGAGGCCGCTTCCCGGAACCGAGGAGGGCTATCGGCCCTTCTGGTCACCCGACGGACGGAGGATCGGCTTCTTCACCTGGGGCCACCTCGCGACGACCCCGGCGGAGGGGGGCGCCGTCGCCCGCCTCGCCCCCGCGCGCGACTCGCGGGGCGGCAGCTGGAGCCCGAACGGGACGATCCTGTTTGCGCCCTTCGCGACCGGTCCGCTCCTCGCGATCTCCGAGAGGGGCGGAGAGGCCCGCGAGGTCTCGGGCCGCCGGGAGGCGCTCGGCACCGGCACGCACAGGTTCCCGCAGTTCCTGCCGGACGGCGAGCACTTCGTCTTCCTCGATCGCTCGGGTCGCGTCGGAGCGGTCGCCGGCGGGGTCCTGCTCGGGAAGCTCGGCGAGACCGGTCCGGCCCGGCGGCTCCTCGAGGGCGCCACGAACGCGATCTACGCGAACGGCCACCTCCTCTTCGTCCGCGACGGCGCGCTCGTGGCCCAGCCATTCGACGCGAAGAGCCTCGCGCTCTCGGGCGAGCCGAGGGTGCTCGTCGGAGACCTCCTCTTCAACCGACGCTTCGCCTACGGCGTCTTCTCGGCGAGCGAGGCGGGCGTCCTCGTCTTCCTGACCGGGAAGCAGCGGGACCTCAGCCGGCTCGTCTGGCGGGACCGCTCCGGGCGCCGCCTCGGCGAGCTCGGCACGCCGGGCATCCTCTCCGGGTTCGGCGGCCTCGCGCTCTCGCGCGACGGCCGGTGGGCGGCCGTCGGGCGGGTCGACGAAGCCCAGAGCGACGCCGACGTCTGGCTCTACGACAGCGTCCGCGGGACCGAGACCCGTCTCGCCCGTCCGGGCTCCGACGAGAGCGACCCGCTCTTCTCCCCCGACGGCGGCACCCTCTACTTCGGCTCGGCCGGAGACGAGGGATCCGCCGTCGTCCGCCGCGACCTCGCGAGCGGAGCGGAGACGACGCTCTTCTCGTCGAAGGAGACCTACAGCACGGGGCCGATGTCCATCTCCCCGGACGGGGCCGCGATGGCCTGCGAGGAGCGGAGCCGCCTGGCCTATGCCGACCTCGTCCTCCGGCCCTTGCACGGAGAAGGCGTGACGAAGGTCCTCGTCCGCTCGCCCAGCGACGACTCCTACGGCCAGATCTCACCCGACGGACGGTGGCTCCTCTGGGCTTCCGACGACTCGGGCCGGTACGAGGTCTACGTGGCGCCGTTCCCGGGCGGGGGATCGCGGGTGCAGGTGTCGCGCGAGGGGGGTACGCAGCCCCGGTGGGCCCCGGCGGGCGGCGAGATCCTCTTCAAGACGCCGGGCAACGTCCTGACCGCGGTTCGCATCGAGACGACCTCCGGGACGATCTCGGTCGGGACCCCGACGCCCCTGTTCCCCATCGTGGAGTTCACCGGATGGACGTACGACGTCACGGCCGACGGCCAGCGCTTCCTCGTGCGCGAGCCGATGGCCGAGGGCGACGCCTCGCCGTTGACCCTCCTCACCGACTGGACGGCCCTCGCGAGGACGCGCTGAGGGCCGTCGGCGTCGACGGCCGCGAGACCGCGCGTTGAACGGGCCCCACGGCCTCGGGTGACGAAGGCCATCGTCGAATCCTTCGCTCGAATCCGGCCCCGCGTCCCGCGCGTAGGCTCGATCCGGAGAAGCTGAAGATGAAGCCCCTGGCGATTCTCGCCTCGCTGGCCGCCTTCGCCGGATGCTCGACGAGCACGACCGAGCGCCTCGGCCTACCGCCCCTCGAGACGGTGCCCCGTGTCGACCTCGCCCGGTACGTCGGGACCTGGTACGAAATCGCCGCCATCCCGCAGAGCTTCCAGAAGGGATGCGTCGCCACGACGGCGACCTACACGCTCCGGGAAGACGGCGACATCGACGTCCTGAACCGGTGCCGCAAGGACACGCTCGAGGGTCCGGAGAAGTCGGCGCGAGGCCGTGCCCGGGTCGTCGACGGCGCCACGAACGCGAAGCTGGAGGTGAGCTTCTTCCGCCCGTTCTGGGGCGACTACTGGATCGTCGACCTCGGCGCCGAGTACGAGTACGCCGTCGTCGGTCACCCGGGACGCGACTACCTCTGGATCCTCGCCAGGAAGCCGACGATGCCCGACGCGGCCTACGAAGCGATCCTCGCGCGGTTGAAGGACAAGTCCTACGACACCTCGCGGCTGAAGCGCACGCGGCACTGAGCCGAGCGGCCGGGCGAACCCGCTTCAGGGCCGGGAGGGAGCGCTCCTTTCCGCGCGCCTCACGACGAGGAGCGAGAGATCGTCCCCGCGGGCGCCGCCGGTATGGGCGTCGAGATCGGCGAGACAGGCGTCGACGACGGAGCGCGCCGAGGGGAGCTCGAGGTTCGCGAGAAGGGCCGCGAGCCGCTCGGAGCCGTACTCCTCGCCGTTCGAATCGCGGGCCTCGGTCAGGCCGTCGGTGAAGGCCACCAGGTAGTCGCCCTCCGCGAGGCGGAGCGCCTCGCAGCCGTAGGCCGCGCTGAGGAACGTTCCGACCGGAAGGCCGGTCGGGGCGATCTCGCGGACGCTCGCCCCGGAGCGAAGGAGAGGCGGACAGTGGCCGGCGTTGCAGATCTCGAGCGACCCGCCCGCCCGGGCGCGGCCGCAAATGAGCGTCGCGAACGATCGCGAGACGGAGGCGGCCCGAAAGAGGCGGTTCGCTCGCTCGACGAGGCTCCCGACCGGGAGTCCGGGTCCGGCGAGGCTCCGGATCGTGGCGTGCAGGCTCGATGCCAGCATCGCGGCGGGGACTCCCTTCCCGGAGACGTCGCCGAGGAGGAACGTCACCTCGTCGCTTCCCTCGTGCGTCAGGACGTCGCAGCAGTCCCCGCCGACGGGCCCCGCCGGCTCGAACGCGAACGCGAAGTCCCATCCCTCGATCTTCCCGTCGAGGCGCGGAAGATGGGCCTTCTGAATCCTCGCGGCCGATTCCAGATCGTCCTCGAGAGCGCGCTGCTCCTCCGGCGACATGTCGCCGAGGCAGAACCGGGCGAGCGGGTCGGCGGCGAGGCGTTCCGGCTCGATCGGGTCGTGGCACGTCTCGCAGTAGCCGAACGTCCCGGCTTCGAGCCGGTCGAGCGCCGCGTCGACCTCCGAGAGGAGGCGCGCGAGGCTCTCGTCGCCGGGGCGCGTCCGGGAGCAGGCGAGGAGCTTCTCGCGGCGATCGAGGAGATCGGGCCGGAAATCGATCAGCGGGGTGGACAGAACCTGCTCCATCGTCTCCTCCTGGAACGGTTCCCGTTCTACGCAGACAGGGGCCTCCGGGTTCTGGCGGAGGGCGCACCCCGGAACCGCGATGGACGTGCAGGCCGGCCCGATCGGGACGAGCGGGAGCGCGCGAGCCCGGTCCCGGCGCGTCTACACGGGAATTGCGTTCTCGCGAGCCGCTCTCCGTAGAATCCGCCGCGTTCGATGACGGTTGCCTCCGGCACGCGGCTCGGTCCGTACGAGGTCGGAACGCCCCTCGGCGCGGGGGGAATGGGCGAGGTCTACCGCGCGAGGGACACGAAGCTCGGACGCGAGGCGGCGATCAAGGTCCTGCCGCCCGCCTTCGCGGAGGACGCCGAGCGCCTGGGCCGGTTCCGGCGCGAGGCGCAGATCCTCGCGTCCCTCAGCCACCCGAACGTCGCGGCCATTTACGGTCTCGAGGAGAGCCCCGGCCTCGTCGCCCTTGCGATGGAGCTGGTCCCGGGCGAGGACCTCTCGAATCGCCTCGCCCGCGGTCCGATTCCCGTCGACGAGGCGCTCGACGTCGCGCGGCAGGTCGCCGAGGCGCTCGAGGAGGCCCACGGGAAGGGCATCGTCCACCGCGACCTCAAGCCCGCCAACGTCAAGCTCTCGCCCGACGGAAAGGTCAAGGTCCTCGACTTCGGCCTGGCGAAGGCCCTCTCGGGGGAGGCCCCCGCCGCTCTCGACTCGAGCGACTCCTCCCGGTCCCCGACGATGACGCGCCAGGGGACGCAAGCCGGGATGATCCTCGGGACCGCGGCCTACATGAGCCCCGAGCAGGCGCGCGGCAAGCCGGTGGACCGGCGGGCCGACGTCTGGTCCTTCGGCGTCGTCCTCTTCGAGATGCTCACGGGCAGGAGGCTCTTCGCCGGGGAGACGGTGAGCGACACGCTCGCCGCGGTCCTTCGCGCCGACCCCGACTGGGCCCTGCTCCCGCCGGGCCTGCCGGCGCCCGTCGGCGACCTCCTCCGCCGCTGCCTCGAGCGCGACCCGCGACGGAGGCTCCACGACGTGGCCGACGCCCGCATCGTGATCGAGGACGTCCTCGAGGGGCGCTGGCGACCGACGGCGGCAACGGCGCCCCTCCCGCCGGTCGCGACCGCGCGCCCGCCCACGGCGAGGCGCGCGGCCGTGCCCCTCGCCGCCTTCCTCCTCGGCATCCTCGTGGCGGTGCCCGTCCTCTCGTCGATGCGACGCGGCCCCGGGACCCCTCCCCAGTCGAAGCAGCCCGCCGGCTTTCGTCAGCTGACGTTCCTCGCCGGGGGCGAGATGGCCCCCGCGCTTTCGCCCGACGGGGAGAGCTTCGCCTACGTCAAGGAGGTCGGCGGACAGCGGGATGTCTTCCTGCAGCGGGTCGGGGGGACGAACCCCGTGAACCTGACCGCCGGCTGCGAGGCCGACGACGACGAGCCGGCCTTCTCGCCCGACGGCCGGCGGATCGCCTACCGGTCGGAATGCGCCGGCGGCGGGATCTTCGTCATGGGCGCGACGGGCGAGTCGGCGCGGAAGGTCACCGACGCGGGCTACGACCCGGCCTGGTCCCCCGACGGCACGGAGCTCGCGGTCGCCGGCGAGAAGCTCCGGAGCCCGATCTCCCGCACCACGACGAGCCCGCTCTTTGCGGTGAAGGTCGGTACGGGCGAGCGACGGCTTCTCTCGTCTCACGACGCCGTCGAGCCGAGCTGGTCGCCGGACGGGCGGCGGGTGGCGTTCTGGGGACTCGTCGACGACACGCCTGTCCGGGACCTCTTCACCGTCGCGGCCGGCGGCTCGCAGTCCGAGCCCTCCGCCGCCGTGCGGCTCCTCTCGGACCGGCACGTCGACTGGAGCCCGAACTGGACGGAGAACGGCCGGGCCCTCTTCTTCGCGAGCTCCCGGGGCGGGACGATGAACCTCTGGCGGATCGGCGTCGACCCGGGGACCGGGCAGCCGCTCGGAAAGCCGGAGCCGGTCACGGCGCCCTCGAGCTGGGTGGGCTACCTCTCGGCGTCGGCGAACGGCCGGCGGGTCGCTTTCGTCGACCGCAACGTCCGGACGAAGGTCCGCATCGCGCCGTTCGATCCGGCCGCCGGCAGGATCGCGGGACCTCCCCGCGAGGCCCCTCTCGGGACGGTCGAGGCCAACGGGCCCGTCTCGCTCTCCGCGGACGGCGCCACGCTTCTCTTCGACGACTCCGGCTTCCCCCAGCGCCTCGTTCTCGTCGAGCCCGGCGGGACGATGCGCCAGCTCACCGAGGGCCCGCACCGCGATCGCCAGGGGGCGTTCTCTCCCGACGGCGCCTGGATCGCGTTCCAGACGGACCGCTGGAAGGGAAGCCTGGCCCTCATCCGCCCGGACGGCAGCGGTCTCTCCGAGGTCCTGCCCGGACGGTCCGCGAGCGTCTTCCAGCCGTCCTGGTCCCCCGACAGCCGCTGGCTCGCCGCGGGGAACACGGATACGGACGGACCGTTCCTGCTGGAGGTGGCGGACGGCAAGGCCACGGGCCCCCCGCAGTTCCTGGCGCCTCTCGAGGAGGACGGCCTCGACTTCTGGCCCTCGTCGTTCTCCCCCGACGGCCGCCGGCTCGCCGGGGCGCTCTACTCGGCGGCGGCCCACCCTGTAGGGGGCGCCGTCTACAGCCTCGACGGCCGCACGTACCGACGGCTCCCCACGGGCGACGCCGGCGCGCTCCTCTTCCTCCCGGACGGCCGCAGGCTCCTCCTCGTGAGCCGGCGCGAGATCCGGCTCTTCGACCTCGAGAAGGGCGGCTTGCGGACGCTCGTCACGGCTCCCGAAGGAGGAGAGATCGGCTCGGCCGCCCTCTCTCCCGACGGACGCGTCCTCGCCTGGCACGAGAGCACCGACGAATCGGACATCTGGCTGGCCGAGTTCGAGGAGAAAGAATGACGCTCGCCCCCGGCATCCGCATCGGGAGCTACGATGCCGCCGGCAAGCCCGGTGAGTCGAGGCCGGGAGTGTGAGAGCCGTCCTCGGCGCCCTCTCCGGCTTCGCGGGAGCCGTCGTCGGCGGGCTCGTCGCGGCGCTCCTCGCAACGGTATTCGCGAAGGCGGCGAACGTCACGACCCGCGAGGGGGCCGCCGGCTACCTCGTCGTCGCCGTCGGGGTCCTCGGGGCGCTCGCGGGCCTCGTCGTCGGTGTCGTCCTCTACGCGAGGGCCGCTCCAGCGGGTGAGGGTATGAGGGCCGCCGGCTCCGCCCTGCTGGGCCTCCTCGGCCTCGTCGTCCTCGCCGCGGCTCTTCTGTGGGCCTTCACGCTCTCGCACGAGGGGCCCGCGAAGTACGGCGACACTCTCGCGCCCCTCGAGCTCGAGCTTCGCGTCAGGAGGGCGGATACGCCGGCCGGATCCCCGTCGAGCTGGCTCGACGTCGAGGTCCAGACGGCGAAGACCCGGCCGGTCGCCGTCGTCCTTTCGGACCGGGTGCGCGAGGAGGGCGACGCGATCGTCGTTCCGCTCGTCCAGAACCCCCTTCATCGCGCCTCCGGCCGCCTCGTCGTCGTCCGCGTCGCGGACCGGCACGTCGAGGTCTTCTCGCCCCGCTGGAAGGCGAAGCCGGACCCGAAGGCCGACTGGAGCCCCTGGATCGCGCCGCGCCTCGCGGAGAGGACCGGCGGCGGGGCGCGCGAGCCCGTCCGGCCGATCCTGGAGCTCCGCTACCGCGTTCGTCTCTACGGCGAGTGAGCGTCGCCCCAGGGGCCAAAGGGGCGGACACGCGGCGGCGCACAATGCCGCACATGACCGCGCACGCCAGCGACCTCCGCCGCGAGCACCTCGACCGGATCCGCGACGCCGCCATCGCCGCCGTCGAGCCGTCCCGCGCGGTCGCGCGCTTCCTTTCGCGCGACGGCGGCGACCTTCGGGCCGGCGACGCCCGCGTGCCGATCTCCGCCGGCGTCTCGGTCCGGATCGTCGCCGCCGGCAAGGCGGCCGCCGCGATGACCGAAGCCGCGGCCGCCGCCCTCGGCGACCGGCTCGAGCGGGGCGTTCTCGTGACGAAGCACGGGCACCTCGCGGGCCGGACGATCCCTCCCGCGATCGACGCCTTCGAGGCGGGGCATCCGGTGCCCGACGCGCGGGGACGGGAGGGAGTCGCGGCGATCGAGGAGCTCCTCGTCGGCCGCCGCGACGGGGACGTCGTCCTCGCGCTCCTCTCCGGCGGAGCCTCCGCCCTCCTCGCCGACCCGGCCGAGCCGCTCACGCTCGCCGACCTGCAGGAGACGACCGGCCTCCTCCTCCGCTCCGGAGCGTCGATCGTCGAGCTGAACGCCGTTCGGAAGCACCTCTCGCGGCTGAAAGGCGGGCAGCTCGCGCGGCTCGCCGCGCCCGCCACGGTGGTCTCGCTGATCCTCTCCGACGTCGTCGGCGACCCGCTCGACGTCATCGCCTCCGGACCGACGGCGCCCGACCCGACGACGTTCGGGGACGCGTGGGCGGTCGTCGAGCGCCGCGGCCTCGCCGACGCGCTCCCCGCCTCCGTTCTCGCCCGCCTGCGCGCCGGAGCGGAGGGTCGCCTGCCCGACACGCCGAAGCCGGGCGACGCGCTCTTCGGCCGCGTCCACAACGTCCTCGTCGGCTCGAATCGCCTCGCCGCGCTCGCGGCTGTCGACGAGGCCCGCGCGCTCCGCTACACGACGCTCCTCCTCTCGACGTTCGTCGAGGGGGAGGCGCGAGAGGTCGCCCGCGTCGTCGCCGCTCTCGGCCGCGGCGTCCTCGCGCACGGCGACCCGGTGCCGCCGCCCGCCTGTCTCGTCTTCGGCGGCGAGACGACGGTGACGGTGCGCGGGAACGGCCGCGGCGGCCGGAACCAGGAGCTGGCGCTCGCCGCCGCGCTCGCGCTCGAAGGGACCGACGGAGTCTCGGTAATGGCGCTCGCCACCGACGGCTCCGACGGCCCGACCGACTCTGCCGGCGCGATCGTCGACGGCGCGACGGCCGGCGTCATCCGCGCCGCCGGCCTCGACCCGGCGGCGGCGCTCGCGGCGAACGACGCCTACCCGGCGCTCGAGGCGGCCGGCAGCCAGCTGAAAACGGGGCCGACGGGGACGAACGTGAACGACATCACCGTCGTCCTCGTCACGGGCTGATTCCGCGGCCCCTCATCCGGGTTTGCGGAACCGGACCGGGATCGATCGGAGCGTGAGGCTCGCGCGACCGCCGGTGTCGAGGACGACGCGAACCGCGAGGAACGAGAGGGCGGCACGTTCGGGCCCGACCGCTTCCTGGGCGAAGAAGGCGAGAACGGTCTCGTCCGCCGTCCGCTCCAGGCGCGGCCCGGTGAGCTCGACCCCCTCGAAGCGCCGAGCGAGCTCGGAGGCGTCGCCCTCCGAGACGACGAGCCCCCCTTTCCCCGCGAAGACGAGGACCGCCCGGGCAAGCGTCTCGAGCCCTCGCGCGGCTCTCCCGTCCGCCAGGCCTTCCGCGCGGAAGAGCCTCGTGAGCTCCTCTTCCTCCGGGCCGGCCACGACGGTTCCGTCCTCTCGAACGACGAGATACGCGGTCCTTTCGCCCAGATCCTCGAGCCCCGGCCGGGGCGGGAACGAGACCTGGAAGAAGACCCATCCGGGGATCTCGATTCCGAGAAGGGTCGCCCGCGCGCCCGGGTCTTCCCCGCGTTCCGCCAGCCAGGCCTCGAGAGACCTCCTCGCCGCCGCTCCTCTCTCCGTCACCCCGACACGCCCTCCGTCCGCCTCCCTCGCCGAGTCTCTGCTCTCCCGCACGGACGCCCCGCTCGCGGTCGGCGTCCGGACGGTGACATTGCCGATGACGAGCAGCCCCGCGAGCACGACCGAGGCCCTTCGGCACGTCCCTCGAGCCGACAGCCGGCCTCCGTTGCGCGATCGATACGGGCCCTCCGTCACGAGAACCACCAGTCTACCGCCCTGCCGCGGCCCACCGGCACCCGGGACTCGCACCGGTCGACACCCCTGCACGCTTCGGGCACCATCCATTCCGAGGAGGCCCCCGTGCCCGAATCGATCACCGCCCTCGAGCTCGCCGCCCTCGTCTCCCGCGTCTTCCAGCCGACGCCCGAAGACACCCGACTCGGCATCATGGTCGACCTTCCCGACGAGAAGGTCCCCGACGACGCCGGATGGCAGGCTCGCCGCGCGATCGCCGCCGAGTGGGCGGAGCTCCTCGGGATGCAGGCCCGCGAGGCCGGGTACGAGACGCGCCTACTCCTCTACCCGAACGTCCACACGAACAACGGCGACCTCCCCGGCCGCTGCTGGATCCATCCCGGCGGCACCGTCCCCTGGACCGCTTCGGAGCTCGACCCGGCGGCGTCGGTCGCGATGACGGAGGTCTTCGACACGTTCCCGATGCTCTTCGCGCTGACGAAGTTCAGCTCGACGGCGCCCCTGAAGATGGCCGCGAAGAAGCACCCGATGCGCGCCGCGACCATGCCCGGCTTCTCCGCCGCGATGATCCCGGCGCTCCGCCTCGACTACGGCGAGGTGAACCGCCGCGTCGACATCCTGAAGGCGCACCTCGACCGGGCGACCGGGGCCGACTTCGTATTCCGCCACCCCGACGGCGAGGACCGCCTCCACCTCGACCTGCGTCACCGGACGGGCCACGCCTCCGGCGGGCTCCTCCCGAAGCGCGGCGTCGCGGGGAACCTCCCCTCGGGCGAGTCGTACATCGTCCCTTACGAGGGCGAGGTCGACGGCGACCCGAGCCGCTCCGAGGGCGTCCTGCCCGTCCAGTTCGGCAAGGAGGTCGTCCGCTATCGAATCGAGCGGAACCGCGCCGTCGGGGTCCTGACGCGCGGGCCCGAGTCGGTGCGGGAGGCGGTGCTCCTCGCGAAGGAGCCCGCCTACGCGAACCTCGCCGAGCTCGGCCTCGGAGTCCTCGCGGCGTTCGGCGTCAAGCCGGTCGGCTCCGTCCTCCTCGACGAGAAGCTCGGCCTCCACATCGCGTTCGGCCGGAGCGAGCACTTCGGCGGCCAGGTCGGACCGGACGCCTTCTCCTCGCCCGAGGCGGTCGTCCACATCGACCGCGTCTACGTCCCCGAGACGCAGCCCGACGTCCTCCCGGCGTTCGTCGACCTCGTCTTCGAAGGCGGGGAGCGCCTCCCCCTCATGCGCGACGGGGAGTTCGGGCCGGTCTTCTGAGGCGACGATTCGTGCGCGCACGGGCCGCGGCCCCGTTCGCTCTCGCGATCGCGCTCGCCGCGTGCGCGGGGGCGCCGGTCGCGCCTCGTGCCGCTCCCACGTCCACGGCCGTCCCTCCTCCCGCGGCCGGGAACCTCTTCTCGACGATCCCCTGCGCGGAGACGTCGCTCGGGCGGACGTGGGCGAGGCTCCTTCCCGAGGCCGGCGTCCGGTTCCCGGGCTTGAAGCTGACGAAAGTCGAGGACCTCCACGTGACCGTCGTTTACGTCGGCCCCGGCTGGAGGCACGAGGATCTCGGCCGGATCCGCCCGCTCGCGCTCGTCGCGCCCCGCGAGCCCTTCACGTCGCGCCCCTCGGTCGCTCGGTTCGGCGCCACGGGTCACGTCGTCGTCGCCGAGCTGGCAGACGCCCCCGCCGCGTGGCGCGCCGCGGTCGCCGCCGCGAAGGCGGAGATGAACCGCCTCGGCCTGAAGAAGCCCGACCGGTACGACGCGGAGTTCCGGCCGCACGTCACGCTCGCGGCCTCGCGCCTCCGGGGGCCGATGCCGCGGAGCTCGATGCCTTCCGCGCCTGGCTCGCGGGGAAGGCCACCGCCGAGCCGGCTTCGTTCGCCGTGTCGGCCGGCCCGGAGACCCCCGTCCGCCTCTGGATCGCCGGCCTCCCGCGCCCAGCCGACGCTCCCGAGTACGTCGACGTCGACGATGCGCACGCGACGGCCGGCCCGACGCCCCGCTGAGGATCCCGCTCGGGACCGGACGGCTCGCACCCGTGTCCCCGACGACGGACGGGGCCTCCCCGGGGCCGCCGGCCCGGTCTCCCGAGGGGCCGCCCGACGACGTCCCCGATTCGGGAGCCGCCTCCCCATTCGGGGATGCGGCGCTCGTCAGCGCACGCGCGGGAGGAGCGCTTCCCACGCACCGGCGACCTCTCCGGTCCCGGAGGACTGGTTCGACAGGACGACGAGCGTGAAACCGGACGGCGCGTAGACGCGCAGGACGGCCCCGACCCCCGGGAAACCCCCGGCATGACCGAAGACGGTCCCGCCGCCGGGCGCACGATCGACCTCGAAACCGAGGCCGTAGTGCCCGCCGAATGGCGCCTTCACCTGGGGAGCGAGGAGAGCGTCCACCGTTTCCTTGCGGAGAAGGCGGCGGGCGCGAAGCGACTCGGCGAATGCCAGGAGGTCGTCGACCGTGGACCACGCCCCTCCGGCGGGGGTACCCCGAAGCCCCTGCAGGGAGAGGTTCGTCCGCCAGTCGGTCGCCTTCGCCTCGTCCGGGCGAAGGTACCCGACTGCCCGGTTCTCGACGACGTCGTCGAAGCGCGGGTAGCCCGACCGCGGCATCCCGGCGCGCGCGAAGACCTCGTCCTTCACGAAACCGTAGAAGTCGCGCCCCGAAACGGCCTCCACGACGCCGCCGAGGACGAGGAAGCCGGAGTTGCTGTAACGGAAGTCCGAGCCGGGCGGCGCGGCGGGCGCGGAGCCCGCGACGAGCGGGCGATGCGCCGCGACGCCGTCGAGGAGCCTCCAGGAGTCACCGTCGCGGAGCGCGCCGAGGAAGTCGCCGAGGCCGGAAGTGTGCGTCAGGAGGTGGCGGATCGTCACCTTCGCCGCCGCGTCGTCGGGCAACCATCCCTTCAGGTGCCGGCCGACCGGGTCGTCCCACGAGACCTTGCCCTGCTCGACGAGACGCCCAACGGCGACGGCCGTGAACATCTTCCCGAGCGAGGCGACGCCGAAGAGGGTGTCCGGGCCGTTCGGGGCGTGGAACGAGCGTTCGGCCTCTCCCCAGGCCCTGCGGACGAGCGGCTTGCCGTCCTTCGCCAGCAGGACGGCTCCCGAGAAGCGTCCCGCCGCCGCGAGCTTCTCGACGGCCTCTTCCAGCGCCCGTGCGGCCTCCCCGGCCTCGATCGGCGCGCCCTCCGCCGGGACGGCGTCCGGAGGCGCTGCGAAGGCGAAGACCCCGGAGACGCGGTGGGGCGGCGCCTCCTCGACGCCGACGACGTACCGGAGCCACCGCCGGGTCCCGCCCCGGGCCCTCACGAGCATCTCGACCTGCGCCGGGCCGCTCGCGAGAAGGCCGTGGACCTCGAAGCCATGCTGGTTCCGCTGCTGGTCGAGGAGGAAGCCGACGATCCCCGGGTCGTTCGGGCCGGTCTGGAGCATCTCGGGCGTCAACGCCGCGCGGGCCCATTCGCGGAGCCGGACGGGATCACCCGAGTCCAGCTCCGCCATCAGCTCCGAGAACCGGCGTCCGGCGGGCGACTCCGGAGCCGCGGGCTCGGCAGCGCCCGCGGGCGGGATCGCGAGGGCGAGAACGACGCAGAGGGCCTGGAGGAGCCGAGTGCGCGTGGAGCGGAGATGGTGTTCGATCATGGGATCCCTTCATGCACGACCCGGGCCCGAGGGCGACGGCGTTCGCCGGCCAGCGTCAGGGCTTCTCGATCCTCCGGCTGAGCATCCGGTCGCCGTCGAAGACGAAGAACGCCCGGAACGGCTTCCCCTCGAGGGCGAGGGGGAGCCAGTAGCGGTCGTCCTCCCACATCCGCTCGTACGGGATCTCGCCGACCGGGCACCAGAACGGGTCCGCCTCGCGCGTCTCGCGCGGCGTCCCGGAATGCGAGGCGGCGAAGAAGACGGTCCCGTGGAGCGCGTAGCCGTCGACGAACTGGAACGAGAGCTCCCCGGCCCTCGTCAGCCCCGACGCCTCCACGCAGACCTCCTCGCGCACCTCGCGGATCGCGGCCTCCTCGGCCGTCTCGCCCGGGTCGATCCGTCCGCCGGGGGCGTTCACCTTCCCGGCGCCGAGGCCGGTCTTCTTGTGGATGAGGAGGAGACGGTCGCCGTCCCTGACGAAGCAGAGGACGGCGCGCTCCGTCGGCTCCCAGCGCGACCAGTCGACTTCCGCGAAGCCGCCCGGACGGGCGACGGGATCAGAGCTGCCCGGCAAGGAGCGTTCCCTGCTCGATCGCCCTCTTCGCGTCGAGCTCGGCCGCCACGTCGGCGCCGCCGATGAGGTGAAGGGGAACGCCCGCCGCGCGGAGCGGCGCCTCCAGCTCGCGAAGCGGCTCCTGCCCTGCACAGAGGACGACCGTGTCGACCTCGAGGAGGCGCGTCTCTGGGTCCTTCGTCCCTCGCGTGATCGTGAGACCGGCGTCGTCGACCCGGTCGTAGCGGACGCCGGCGAGCATTTCCACTCCCTTCGCCTTCAGTGCGGCGCGGTGGATCCAGCCGGTCGTCTTCGCGAGGCCGGCCCCCGGCCTCGTGGCCTTGCGCTGGAGGAGCGTGACGCGGCGCGCCGCCCTCGCAGGGCGCGGCTTCACGAGCCCGCCGCGCGCCGTCTCCGGGTCGGCGACGCCCCACTCCGCCTTCCACCGCTCGAGGCCGCGGCCGTGCCCCTCGGCTCCCTCCACCAGGAACGTCGCGACGTCGAAGCCGATCCCGCCCGCGCCGACGATCGCGACCCGCTCGCCGACCGGCTTCCGCCCGAGGAGGACGTCGACGTACGAGACGACCTTCGGGTGCTCCTGCCCCGGAATGCCGGGGCTTCGCGGCACGACGCCCGTCGCGAGGACGACGTCGTCGTACCTCCCCGCGACGAGCGCCTCGGCCGTCGCGCGCGTCCCGAGCTTCAGGCTCACGCCCGTCGTCTCGATCCGCCGCGCGAAGTAACGAAGCGTCTCGGCGAACTCCTCCTTGCCCGGGACCCGCTTCGCCAGGTTGAACTGCCCGCCGACCTCCCCCGCCGCCTCGAAGAGGTCGACGGCGTGCCCGCGCGCGGCGAGCTCCGTCGCGCAGGCGAGGCCCGCCGGGCCGGCGCCGACGACGGCGACGCGCTTGCGCGCCGCGGCCACGGGGAAGACGACGACGGTCTCGCGACAGGCCCGCGGGTTGACGAGGCAGGAGACCTCCCTCCCGTCGAAGACGTGGTCGAGGCAGGCCTGGTTGCAGGCGATGCAGGTGTTGATCTCGTCCGCGCGCCCCTCCGCCGCCTTCCGGACGAGGTCGGGGTCGGCGAGGAGCGGCCGGGCCATCGAGACCATGTCGGCGCCGCCCGAGGCGAGGATCTCCTCGGCGACCTCGGGCGCGTTGATCCGGTTCGTCGTGCAGAGGGGAATGCCGACCTCCCCCTTCAGCTTCCGCGTTACCCAGGCGAACGCGGCGCGCGGCACGCTCGTCGCGATCGTCGGGACGCGCGCCTCGTGCCAGCCGATCCCCGTGTTCAGGATCGTCGCCCCGGCCTTCTCGACCGCCTTCGCGAGCGCGACGACCTCCTCCCAGCTGCTCCCGTCGGGGACGAGGTCGAGCATCGAGAGGCGGAAGACGAGGATGAAGTCCTTCCCGACCGCCTCGCGCACGCGCGAGACGACCTCCACCGGGAGGCGCATCCGGTTCTCGTACGGCCCGCCCCACCGGTCGGTCCTCTTGTTCGTCCGGGTGACGAGGAACTCGTTCAGGAAGTAACCCTCCGACCCCATCACCTCGACGCCGTCGTACCCCGCCTCGCGGGCGAGGACGCCGCACCTCACGAAGGCCCGGATCTGCCGCTCGACACCGCGCGCCGAGAGCGCCCGCGGCGTGAACGGCGAGATCGGCGACTTGACCCGCGACGGGGCGACGGCGAGCGGCGTGTAGCCGTACCGCCCCGAGTGGAGGATCTGGAGCGCGATCTTCCCCCCCTCGGCGTGGACCGCGTCGGTGATCGGGCGGTGGGCCCGCGCGGCCCGCGCGCTCGCGAGGCGGGAGCCGAACGGCGAGAGCCACCCCTCGACGTTCGGGGCGAAGCCGCCCGTCACGATCAGCGCCGCCCCGCCGCGCGCCCGCGCCGCGAAGTAGGCCGCGAGCCGCGGGAAGCGGCTCGTCCGGTCCTCCAGCCCCGTGTGCATCGAGCCCATCAGGACCCGGTTCCGGAGCGTCGTGAAGCCGAGGTCGAGCGGCGCGAGGAGGTGAGGGTACGGAGCGGGCCGGCTCATGGACGCCGAGTATCCCGCGACTGGCCGGCGAGCGCGCCGAGGCGTGCCCGTCGGCGCCCCGCCCCCCTACTCGATCCCGTAGTCGACCTCGGTCCGCCGCACCTTCCAGGCCGCGAACGCGAGGAGCGCCGCGGTGAAGAGGAGCGGAACGGGGATCGAGACCCAGACGGGGAGCGGCTCGCCGAGGATCGCGAGGAAGCTCTCGGGGACCCGGACCGGCGTCAGGGAGAGGAGGTAGTGGATCAGGCCGAGCCGCTTGAGCCCCTCGGGGAGGAGGAAGTTCAGGTGCTCCCACCCCCAGAACGCGAGCGCCGGGAGGATCGGGTTCTTCACCCACTGGCCGAACGCGAGGAAGACGGCGCCGTAGGCCGCGCAGGCGAGGACCGTAACGAAGACGTAGGCGGCCGTTCGCCCCGCCCCGCCCGCGCCGAGGTGAGCGAGCATTGCCGGCCGCCCCGAGTCCGAGAGGAGGAGGAGGTAGGAGGCGGCGGAGGTGAGGCCGAAAAGCGTCGAGGTGACGGCGCAGGCGGCGAGGTACTTGCCGAGGAGGACCACCTCGCGGCGGACAGGGGCGAGGAGGAGGTGGTGGAGCGTCTTGCCGATCTGCTCGCCGCGCACGAGGCCGCCGAACGTGAAGAGGCACCCGAAGTAGAGCGTCCCCTGGAGGACGAGGTTCTGGAAGATGAAGGCGAACGCGTTCTCGGCTCGCCCGGCCGCGAGGGGCGTGTTCCGCGCCGTGAGGCCGACGAT
>CAZWRQ010000048.1:21669-23729 GCA_964636395.1 uncultured Holophagales bacterium | reverse complement strand
CCGGGGCGCTTTTTCGGGTTGAAGATTTTCTCGGCGAGGTTGTGCTTTGGCGGGGCGACCTCCGCGAACCTTGAGGAGCGAGAGGCGCGCGGCGGCGCCGGCGAGGAAGCGGGCGGAGCCGGCGGAGCGGAAGAGGCCGCGGGCCGAGACGCCGACGAGGGCCTCGGCGGCGAGGCCGGCGAGGGGGACGGGGCTCGAGAGGAGGAAGGCGACGCGACGGGGGGAGGCGGCGCGGGCGAGGCGGAGCCAGGGGGCGGCGTCGCGCTGGCGCGAGGAGGGGAGAGAGAGGCCGGCGTCGAGGACGACGAGGCGAAAGCCGGCGGCGGCGACGGTCTCGGCCGCGAGGAGGGCGTCGCGGAAGCGCTGCGGGCGGACCCAGAAGAGGCGCGCGAGGTCGCACCCCGCCTCCTCGGCGGAGGAGGGGTCGAGGTTGTCGCCGAGGTCGAGGAGGGCGGCCGTCTCGCCGCGGGAGGTGGCGGCGGCGAGGGCGGCGAGGACGAGGGCGAATCGGCCTCCCGAGCGGCCCGTCAGCTCCACGAGCGCCCCGCGCGGAAGCCCTCCGCCGAGGAGGGCGTCGAACGGGACGACGCCGGTGGCGAGGCGGTCGTCGGCGCGGAGCGAGGCGCCGCGGCGTGGGAGGTCGGCCGCGCGAAAGAGGCGGCTGGCGACCTCGGCGGGGAGGTTGGCGGGGAGGGAAGGCATCCTGGGAAAGAGTGGGCGTAAATCAGGCGTAAGTCAAGCGAGACGGCCGCGCCGTCGTGCTCGCGGGCGAGACCTGCCGGAGGGGGCGGACGGGGCCAGCGGTCGTCCGCCGGTCGATGAATGGTGGCTCATTTTTCGTGCCGCAGCGCGGCGCCGCGTGATACCGTCCTCGAGGTCGCCCGTATCCCGAGGCCCCAAAACCGCGAGAGGAAAGAACGGATGAATCACGTCGTCTGCATCGCATACGTTCCGGACACCGAGACGAAGATCAAGATCGGCGCCGACGGGAAGTCGATCGACGAAGCCGACGTCAAGTGGATCGTCTCCCCCTACGACGAGTACGCCCTCGAGGGGGCGATCAAGGCGAAGGAGGAGAAGGGGGGCACCGTCACGGTCGTGACGTACGGGCCGGCGCGGGCCGACGTGGGCCTCCGCGAGTGCCTCGCGCGCGGGGCCGACGAGGCCGTCCGCGTCGCGTCCGACGGGCTCGGAGAGGCCGACTCGCTCGGCGTGGCGATGGCGCTCGCCGGGGCGGTCAAGGCGCTCCCGTGCGACGTCGTCTGGCTCGGCAACAAGGGCGTCGGGACCGACGCGCAGACGATGGTGCCGATGCTCGCCGAGCTCCTCGACCTGCCGCACGCGAACCTCGTGACGAAGCTGGAGTGGAAGGACGGCGGCGTCGTCGCCTACCGCGAGATCGAGGGGGCGCGTGAGGTCGTCGAGATGCCGTTCCCGTGCGTCGTCGGCGCGCAGAAGGGGCTGAACGAGCCGCGCTACGCCTCGCTGAAGGGGATCATGGCGGCGAAGAAGAAGACGATCGCCGTGAAGCAGCCGGCCGAGGTCGGCGTCGACCCCGCGGCGACGACGGGCGAGAAGGCCGCCGTCCGCTGGACGAAGCTGGAGCTGCCGCCGGCCCGCCAGGCCGTGAAGCTGATCCCGGCGGACGATCCGGCGAAGGCCGCCGACGAGCTGGTCCGCCTCCTCCGCGACGAGGCGAAGGTCCTCTAGGCCGACGGCGAGACAAGGAAGAGACACGATGAGCAACGTCCTCGTATTCATCGAGCAGCGCGACGGCAAGATCCGCAAGGCCTCCTTCGAGGCCCTCACCCTCGGCCGCGAGGTCGCGGCGAAGACGGGCGGCGCCCTCGGCGCGGTCGTCGCCGGGGCCGGCGTCGGGGGGCTCGCCCCCGAGCTGGCCGCGTACGGCGCGGCGAAGGTCTTCGTCGCCGACAAGCCCGAGCTCGCCCTCTACTCCTGCGAGGGGTACACGGCGGCCCTCGACGCGGCGGTCGCGACGTTCGCGCCGGCCGTCGTCCTCGTCCCGGCCACGTCCATGGGGAAGGACGTCGCCCCGCGCC
>CAZWRQ010000048.1:19537-21569 GCA_964636395.1 uncultured Holophagales bacterium | reverse complement strand
GCGCGGCGGGCGCGGGCGAGGTCGTGGCGCTCGACTTCGCCGTGACGATCCGCGCGAAGGTCGTGAAGCTGGAGATGCCGGAGGCGGGCGAGCTCGACGTGGCCGAGGCCGACAAGATCGTCTCCGGCGGGCGCGGCATCAAGGGGCCGGAGGGCTGGCCGGTCCTCCGCGCGCTCTGCCACGAGCTCGGCGCGGCGCTCGGAGCCTCGCGCGCCGCGGTGGACGCGGGGTGGATCGGGCACGAGCACCAGGTCGGGCAGACGGGCAAGGTCGTCTCGCCGACGCTCTACGTCGCCTGCGGCATCTCGGGCGCGATCCAGCACATGGCCGGCATGGGCTCCTCGAAAGTGATCGTGGCGATCAACAAGGACGCCGACGCGCCGATCTTCAAGGCCGCGACGTACGGCATCGTGGGCGACCTCTTCCAGATCGTCCCGGCGCTGACCGAGAGCGTCAAGAGAGCAAAGGCTTAAGCAGAATCGCTGGGGGACCGGGGGGCCGCGCCCGGACCCCTGCTTCTTCAGAGACGTAGGGGAGCAGATGGGGGTCCGGGGGGCGCGCGAAGCTCAGCCCCCCGGCGAGGGCTAAGGCCCCCCGGCGAGCGCGGTGAAGAGAGCGAAGGCGTAAGCGGAATCGCTGGGGGCCGGGGGCTGCGTGCAATCCCCGGCCCCGAAGAAACGAAAAGGGCGGCCGTTCGGCCGCCCTTTTCGTTTCTTCGGGGCCGGAGCGCTACGGCTCGGGAGTCTCTCCCGTCACGTTGGCGGTGAAGTCGGTGTAGCCGATTCCGCAGCCGTTCACCCAGAGGATCCGGATGATGTCGATTCCGGTGTAGGGGCCGGCCCGGTAGATGAAGCGCCCCGGGACGTTCAGGTCGCGCGAGAACATCCCGCGGCTCTGCATCTGTACGACGGCGAAGCGGACGTCGTCGAGCGATGGGACGGAAGCCGGGTTGACGTCGATGACGACCTGCGTCCCGCCGGCGACGGCGACGGCGCCCGGCGTGATCGTCGGGACGTAGAGCTGCGGGTCGATCGGGACGGTGACGGTGGCCGTCGTCTCGGCGCCGTCGAGGCTGTAGGCCGTCAGGACGAACGAGGTCGTCGCGGTGAGCGTCACCTCGACGCCGCCGTTCGCGACGAAGTTCTCGTCCACCCCGCTGACGTAGACGCCGATGGCGTTCTCGGTCCGCCAGGTGAGGAGGAAGTTCGTGGAGGGGGCGCAGCCGCGCTCCGGGATCGCTTCGAAGCTGAGGATCCGCGGCTCGCCGGGGAGGACGACGTGGGCCGTGAACTCCGCGCTCGTTCCGCCGCAGGAGCCGGTCGCGGTGATCTTCACGACGTCGGTCCCCGGGGTCGTCCCGGCGGTGTAGATGAAGGAAGTCCCCTGGACGGTGAAGGTGGAGCCGGTCGACTCGCGGGAGACGAACTCGACGGTGACCGGTCCGGTCCCGACGGGGAGGATCCCCGTGACGACTCCGCTCGTCGGGAGCGTGGCCGAGGCGGGCGCCGGCGTCGGCGCCGGCGTCGACGGCGTGATCGTGATCCGGAGGGGCCGGATCGTCGACTGTCCGGTGGAGGAGGTGGCCGTGAGGACGAAGTCGCCGGTGGCGTGGACGGTCGTCTTCAGGGAGCCGGTGGCCGGGAGGTCGTTGCCGACGCCGGTGATGCTCACCTTCGCAGCGCCCGACGTCTCCCACGCGAAGGTCGTCTCGAGCGGAGCGCAGCCGGTGGCCGGGCTCGCCGTGAAGCTGGCGATCGTCGGGGCCGTGGAGAAGGCGTTGCGCTTGACGGCGAGCGGGATCGCCGTCCCGTCGCTCGTCTGGTTGTCGTTCCGGATGGCGTACGGGTAGCCCTGGCCGGAGAGGAGGCGCAGGCGGAGCGCGAGGCCCGCCTTGCCGACGGCGGCGGGGACGAGCGTCGCGAGGGAGGCCTGGGCCGCGCTGCCGGGAGGAGTCTCGATCGTCCCCGATCCGACGAGGGCGCTCGACGAGAAGAGGGCGACCTCGTCGGATCGGGGACGATCGAGACTCCTC
>CAZWRQ010000048.1:8054-19527 GCA_964636395.1 uncultured Holophagales bacterium | reverse complement strand
GAGAAGAGGGCGATCTCGAGCCGGCAGGGCTGGGAGGCGGTGTCGACGCAGACGACGCCGGCGTTCGTCCGGGCGTGACCGGCTCCGCTTTCGGCGGAGGCCTCGGCGCCGCCGCCGGTCGCCTCGTCGCCCGGTCCGAGGAGCTCGGAGGGCGCAGCCGCCCCGAGGCTGACGCCGTAGCGCCCCGCGGAGGCGTCGTTGAACGTCTCCGACCAGGCCGAGACGGGGACGTCGGAGCGGACGCGGTAGAGGAACGCGCCCTTCTCGGCGACCTCCTCGGGCGCCGGTACGAGCGCGACGCCGTTCGCCGCGAACGTGAACGGCACCGTGGCGAGGACCTTGCCGCCGGCCAGGAACTCGACTGCTCCCACCGCGGGCGCGGGCCCTGTGACGTAGACGACCGTGTCGAATCGGGCGCTCTGGTTTCCCGTCCCCTTCGCGCCCGGCCCGCCCCAGAGCTCGGTCCCCTGCGGCGCGGCGAGGGCACCGAGCAGCACGGCCGGCGTCAGCGCGGCGAGCCCGAGCAGTACGGTGAGAACGAGGAACGACGATGTCTTTCTCATCAGCCTGGCTCCGATCCCGTCGGATTCGTTGGGCCTTCGAAACTTAGCCGGCATCATACACCTCGCGATGCGGGCGGCGGGGCCCGGGAACGTGGGGCCGGCGGTCCCTCTCCTGAGCTATCCTTTCCTTTGATGATGCCGACCGAAGCCTCCTGGCTCGGGGTCCCGGGGACCCTCGTCTTCGCCCTCGTCCTCATCGGTGCGCTCGCGACGTTCGCCTACACGGCCTCCCGGAGATGGCAGCTGCTGACGATCGGCGGCCCCGACGAGGTCCGGTGGGACCGGCCGATCGAACGGCTGAAGGGGCTCCTCGAGCTCGGGATCTTCCAGAAGAAGATGTGGTGGGACGGCTACGCCGGGCTCTACCACATGCTCATCTTCAGCGGCTTCGTCGTCCTCACGGTGAGGACGGCGTCGCTCGTCTTCGAGGGGCTCTTCCCGAAGGCCGGGATGCCGTTCCTGCCCGTCGGGGCGTGGCAGGCGTACCTCCTCCTGAAGGACGTCGTCCTCGTGACGACGCTCGTCGGCGTCGTCCTGGCGCTGGGGCGGCGCTACCTGTTCCGCAAGGAGCGGCTCGACCCGTCTTTCGACGCCGGGCTGATCCTCGTCCTGATCGGGTTCCTGATGGCGACGGACCTCTTCGCCGGAGCGGCGAAATTCGCGCTCGCTCCGGAGCACGCCTCCGCGTGGGAGCCGTTCACGGCGGGCCTTTCGGGGCTGCTTTCGGGCGCGGCGCCGGCGACGCTCCAGGCCGTCTTCTCGTGGTGCTGGTGGCTCCACCTCGTCGCGATCCTCGTCTTCCTGAACTACCTGCCGTTCGCGAAGCACTTCCACGTCATCACGGCGCTCCCGAACATCTTCCTCCGCAAGCTCGACGCCCCCGGGAAGCTCCCGACGGTCGACATCGAGCAGGCGGCCGAGGCGGAGAAGTTCGGCGTCGCGAAGGTCGAGGACTTCACCTGGAAGCAGCGTCTCGACCTCTTCACCTGCACGGAGTGCGGGCGCTGCCGTGAGGTCTGCCCGACCCACCTGACGGGAAAGCCGCTGACGCCGAAGGGATTCCTGAAGGACGTCCGGACGGCGCTCTACACGGTCGCGGGCGACCTCGTCGACACGGCGGAGGGCCGCGCGGGCGCCGGGGCCGAGAAGAGGCTCGAGGAGAGGAAGCCGCTGATCGGAGGCTGGGTCGACGAGGAGACGATCTGGGCCTGCACGACCTGCCGCTACTGCGAGTCGGCCTGCCCCGTGACGATCACGTACACCGACAAGATCGTCGAGATGCGCCGGCACCTCGTCCTCGAAAAGAGCGAGTTCCCGAAGGAGGCGCAGACGGCGTTCAACGGGATGGAGCGGCAGGGAAACCCCTGGAACCTCCCGGCCGCCGACCGCGACGCCTGGACGGGCGAGCTCGACTTCGAGATCCCGGTCCTCGGCGCGATGGACGAGGCCGAGCGGGCCTCCGTCGAGGTCCTCTTCTGGGTCGGCTGCGCCGGCTCGTACGAGGACCGCGGCAAGAAGGTCTCCCGCGCGCTCGCGCGGCTCCTCCGCGACGGCGGGGTGAAGTTCGCGATCCTCGGCTCCGAGGAGACGTGCAACGGCGACTCCGCCCGCCGGCTCGGCAACGAGTACCTCTTCCAGACGCTCGCTCAGCAGAACGTCGAGACGCTGAACGGCTACGGCGTGAAGCGGATCGTCACGAACTGCCCGCACTGCTTCAATACGCTGAAGAACGAGTACCCCGACTTCGGAGGGACGTTCGAGGTGATCCACGGGACCGAGCTCGTGGCCCTTCTCCTGGCTGAAGGGCGCCTGAAGCTGACGGAGAGCGTCGCGAAGTCGATCTCCTTCCACGACGCCTGCTACCTCGGCCGTCACAACGACGTCTACGACGCGCCGCGGGAGGTCCTGGCCGCGATCCCCGGCCTGACGCTGACGGAGCTGCCGCGGACGGGGAAGAACGGCCTCTGCTGCGGCGCCGGCGGCGGCCGGATGTGGCTCGACGAGAAGATCGGGACCCGGATCAACCAGCTCCGTTACGAGGAGATCGAGTCGGCCGGGACGGACCTCGTCGGCGTCTCGTGCCCGTTCTGCATGGTGATGCTCGGGAACGCCCAGACGGAGATGTCGGGGAAGACCCAGCCGTTCGACGTCCTGGAGCTCGCCGCGCAGGCGTTGCCGGCCCACCCGGGCGCCGGGGCGAGCTGACGGGAAACCCGAGGAGGCGACGTGGCGGATCCGAAGAAGCCCGACCGCAAGGTGCCGTCGAACCCGTACGTCACGGGCCCGACGAGAATCCTCGACGCCTCCTCGACCGGCCCCTCCGCCCGTGGAGGCGGAGATGCGACGCGCCCGGGGGTACGCCCCGAGCTCGTCACCGACGGGATGAAGGCCCATCGGCGCGAGATCGAGAAGCGCAAACGCCAGGCCTCGATCGAGAAGCTGCACCTCGAGATGCAGACGGCGGACGAGCGGAAGGCGATCT
This sequence comes from uncultured Holophagales bacterium, assembly GCA_964636395.1. GTDB lineage: Bacteria > Acidobacteriota > Thermoanaerobaculia > UBA5066 > UBA5066 > UBA5066. Next base: position 16,482 of record CAZWRQ010000048.1, on the reverse strand, counting down.
GGAAGTGGACGTTCCGGGTCGTCCTCGTTCTCGTGATCCTCTTCGCGTACCGGAAGATTCAGGACGCCTACGGGAACCAGTGGCCGATGTGGGAGACCTGGATCGTCCTCGCAATCGTCCTCTTCGCGGGGATCGGCTGGCTGCTCTGGTACCTCAACAGGACCGAGCTGTAATGATCGCGGGGGAACGCCGTTCCCCCGGGTCCCGCGCCTGAGCCGAGCCGGCGGACGAGGTCAGTCGGCGTCGAAGGGGCTGCGGGGGCGGCCCGGCGGCTCCTTCTGGGCCTTCTGGAGCGCCTCGCGGAACGTCTTCTCGAGGATCTCGCTCTTGTGCTTCTCGCGCTCCACGTTCGCGGCGAAGAGGTCCTCCGCGCGCTCCTTGCGGCGGGCGATCTCCGCGGCCGCCTCCTCGATCGATCCGAGCTTCCGCTTCGCGGCCGCCGGCTCGTGGGAGAGGACCGCGCCGGTCTCCCGGTCGACCTTCAGCGTCGAGTCGCAGTCGGGACACTGGATCACGAAGACGTCGCCCATGGGTCGATTATCCTCGACCGATGCCGCCGGGGTGGAAGGAGCGTCTCTCCCAGCTCGGGATCTCGCGCCGGCGGCGCCCGGCCGCCGCGAAGCCGGTTCCCTCGCGACCCGCGACGACGCCGAAGGGGCGCGCCGGCGAGGACGAAGCGGCCCGCTTCCTCGAGGAGCAGGGGCTCGAGCTCCTCGCGCGGAACGTCCGCGCGGGAGGGGGAGAGCTCGACCTCGTGGCGGCCGAGGGACGCTGCGTCGTCTTCGTCGAGGTGAAGTGGCGGCGCGACGCGAGCCGTGGGACGCCGGCCGAGGCGGTCACTCCCGTCAAGAGGAGGCGGCTCCTCTCGGCGGCCCGCGCGTTCCTCGCGGAGCATCCCACCGGGGCGCGCCGCGACGTGAGGTTCGACGTCGTGGCGATCGAGGGCGAGGCCGGGAAGATCGACTGGATCCGAGGAGCGTTCGATGCGACCGACTGAGCGGAGGTTCTGGGTGCGGAGCTGGCGGAAGGCGGCGTTCGTCGCGGTGGCGACTGTCCTCGGGCTGGCCCCTTCGGAGGCCGAGGCCGGGCTGCGGCTCGAGGGGGACGGCGGCGCCGGGGTGGACGTCCGCGCGTTCGCGTCGGGAGCAGGCGGATTCTGGGCCGGGACGCGGAGCGGAGTCTTCCGGGGGACCTCCCTCGACACGGTGTGGCGCTTCGACGGTGTCTCCGGGAAGCCGGTCTCGTCGGTCGCGACGCTCGGGGACGAGGTCTGGGCGGTAACGGGCGAGGAGCTCTGGCGGCGCTCCGCGAACGGAAGCTGGAGCCTCGAGGCGCTCCCGTCGAGCGTCGCCTTCCCGACGACGCTCGCGGTCGACCCGGCGGGAACGCTCTGGGTCGGCGGGCTCGGCGTCTGGCGGCGCTCCGGTGCCTCGTGGACGGCTGCGCCGTCGCCGGGTCCCGGGATCGTCACGGCGATGCTCGCGGACCCCGCAGGCCTCGTCGTCGGCCTCTCGACAGGGAGCGCGGCCCGATGGAACGGCTCGGGCTGGGCCGCCCTCAACGGCGGCGTCGGCCCGGGAGAGGCGATCCGGGCGCTCGCGTCGTTCGGCGGGACGCTCTGGGCCGGGACGAACGTGACGCTCTATTGGTGGGGCGTCGGCGCCTGGGTCGCGGACGCTCCGTTCGGCGGGCACGACGTCCGCGCCCTCACGACGTGGGGCGGCGCGCTGCGCGCCGCGACGGCCGACGCGGGCGTCCTCGTCCGGTCGGGGAGCGCCTGGACGGCGGCTTCGACCGGCATCCTGCCCCGCGGCGTTCAGGCGTTCCTCGTCGCCGGCTCCGAGCTCCTCGCCGGGACCGCGGGCGGCCCCGTCTACCGCTTCTGGAACGGGACCTGGCATCCGTCCCCCGTCACCCCGCTCGGGGCGGGCGTGGCGGCGGATGCCTTCGCGTATCCGGCGGAAGCGGCCGGTTCGCAGGTCGGCGCGGCGGTCGGCGTGACGCGCGGCGGAGGGGCGGACTACCTGCTCCGGTCCTGCTGCCTGCCGGGCGAACAACCCGTGCTCCCCCCGCTTCCCGACGGCTGCGGCGACGCGACGGCGGTGGCGCCGACGGCGTCCGCGCAGCCCGACGTGGTCGTCGCCACGAGCTGCGGGCCGTACCTGCTGAACTACGCGACGGCGTCCCCCGCGGCGTTCGGCCTCCCGCCTCGGGCCCTCCCGACGAAGCTCGCCGCTCATGGCGGAGCCGTCTTCGGAGGGACGGCCGGGAGCGGCCTCTGGCGGTTCGACGGCTCCTCGTGGAGGACCGATCCGGTCGGAGGGAACGTCGGCACCGACGGCGTCGGGACGGGGACCGTCCAGACGATCCGGTCGTTCGGCGGAGCGCTCTGGGTCGGCATGGCCGAAGGGCTTTACGCGCGCGGCAGCGGACCGTGGGCCGAGGTCTCGGCCGGCCTCCCGTCGGCCGGCTTCGTCTCCGCGCTCGCGGGAGAAGCGTCGACCGCGTTCGCGGGCCTCGCGACGGGGGGCGTCTATCGGCGACCGGCGGGAGAGCCGTTCCGGAAGGACGCGGCGGGCCTCAACTCGGCGCCGGTCGCCTCGATCGATCTCGCGGGCGGGCGGCTCTGGGCCGCAGCCGGCAGCCGTGGCCTCGCCGTGAAGCGGGACGGTGGCTGGGCTCCCGAGAACGGCGGGCTGCCGCCGAACGCCGCGGTCACCGTCGTCCGCGGAGGCGTGAACCCCGACTCGGGAGGTGCGGCGCTCGTCGTCGGCACGGACGGCGACGGCTTCTACCGCGCGGACCTCTTCGCGAAGGCGCGGACGCTCCCCGTCGTCCTGGACGTCGTCGGCCAGGGAGGCGCGCGCTTCCTCTCGGAGCTCGTCGTCGGGTCGCGCGCCTCGACGCAGAGGACCTGCACCGTCACGTTCACGCCGTCGCCGGGCTTCGCCGGGGAAGGGGGCGACCTCGGGCCGAAGTCGGCGACGCTGACGCTTCCCGCGGGGCGCGAGCTGCGCGCCGCCGACGCGCTCGCGTTCCTCCGATCGCTCGGCCTCCCGATCCCCGTCGCCACGGCCGCCGCGCCGGTCGCCGGGAGCGTCTCGCTCCGGTCGGAGACGCCCGGCATCGTCGACGAGGCGTACCTCGTGGCGCGGACCTACACGCGTGGCGCTTCGGGAGGGACCTTCGGGCTCTTCTACGACGCCCCGTCCGACCTCGACGCGGCGGAGGAGGTCGCGACGGTTTACGGCCTGCGGTCAGTCGCCGGCGAGGCGCGGTCGAACCTCGCCGCCGTCCACCTGCCGGTGCGCGGGAGCGACGCGATCGAGCTCTCGGTTCAGGTCTACGGCGAGGACGGCGTCCCGGCGGGCGATTCGCTCGTCCGTTCGCTCGCGCCGGGGGAGTGGACGCAGTGGAACGGCGTCCTCGGCCTCGCGGGCCTTCCCGACGGGAGCTACGGCTACGCGCGCGTCCGCCGGACGAAGGGGGAGGGCGCGTTCGCGGCCTACGGCGTCGTGAACGACGCGCGAACCTCCGACGGCAGCTACCTCCCGGCGTTCCGCCCCGGCGGCCTCTCGGCCGTGCGGACGCTCGTCGTCCCGGTCGTCCTCGACGTCGCGGGCGAGGCGGGCTCGCGCTACACGACGGAGGTGACGATCGTGAACGACGGGACGATCGCGACGCCCGTCGATCTCGTCTACCGCCCGGCGCCCGGCTTCGGAACGGTCGGCGGCGTCGCGCAGGTGACGCTGGAGCTCGGGGCCCGGCAGCAGGTGACGCTCCCCGACGTCCTCGCGTACCTGCGGGCCCACGGGATGCAGATCCCCGACGGCGCGACGGCGCCGCAGGCCGGTACCCTCATCGTGGCGTTCCGGTGGCTGACGGAGCTGGACGCCCCGGCCACCGTCGTCCTCGCGCGGACCTCGACGCCGAACCCGGAATCGGGCGTCGGCGGCACGTTCGGGCTTTTCTACCCGGCCGTCGCGAAGGGGGGCGGCGCCCGGACGACGGCGCTCGTCCCGGGGCTCGCCCAGGACGAGGGGGTCCGCTCGAACCTCGCCGTCGTGAACGTGGGCGGGGGCTCGGAGCTCCCGATCACGCTCGAGGCCCGCCTCTACGACGCCGACACGGGCGCTCCCGCAGGGAATCCGCTCTCGGTGCAGCTCGCGCCGGGCGACTGGCACCAGTGGTCGCGGGTCCGGGAGGCGGCCGGTGCGCCGGCGACGACGAGGCGGTTCACGGCGGTCGTCCGGCGCACGGCTGGAGACGACACGTTCCTCGCGTACGGCGTCCTGAACGACGCCGTCACCTCCGACGGGAGCTACCAGGCGATGATCCCTTCCGACAGGTACTGAGCGGGGCCGGAGGCGATTCGCGGAGGGGGAGCACGCCTTGACGAGAGCGCCTTTCTCCGCTATCTTCCGCCGGTCCCGTGAGCGGGACTAGCTCAGTGGTAGAGCGCTACCTTGCCAAGGTAGATGTCGCGAGTTCGACCCTCGTGTCCCGCTCCATCGAACTCAACCGGGAGGGCTTCGCGGCCCTCCCGTTTCGCTTTTCCGGAGCCGCTCCGAGGAGGAACCGATGAAGGCGATGGTCCTCGACGCCCCCCGTCAGCCGCTCCGGCTCGTCGAGATCCCGGACCCGGAGCCCGGACCCGGCCAGCTCCTTCTCCGCGTCCGGGCGTGCGCGGTCTGCCGGACGGACCTGCACGTCGTCGACGGGGACCTTCGTGAGCCGAAGCTCCCGCTCATCCTGGGGCATGAGATCGTCGGCGTCGTCGAGGCCGCTGGCGAGGGAGGCTCGCTCTTCGCTCTGGGCGACCGCGTCGGCGTGCCGTGGCTCGGCGGGACCTGCGGGCGATGCCGGTATTGCCTCGAAGGAGCGGAGAACCTCTGCGACGAGGCGCGGTTCACCGGCTACCACCGGGACGGGGGCTTCGCAGAGCTCGCCGTGGCCGACGAGCGGTTCTGTTTCCCGATCCCCGCGGAGCTCGAGGATGTCGAGGCCGCGCCGCTCCTCTGCGCCGGCCTCATCGGGCATCGGACGCTCCGGATGGCGGGCGACCCGCAGAGGGTCGGGATCTGGGGCTTCGGCGCCGCCGCGCACCTCGTCGCGCAGGTGGCACGTTACGAGGGGCGCGAGGTCTATGCGTTCACCCGCCCTGGCGACTCCTGGGCGCAGGAGTTCGCCCGTTCCCTCGGCGCGGTCTGGGCCGGCGGCTCCGACGAGCAGGCGCCGGAGTCGCTCGACGCCGCGCTCGTCTTCGCGCCGATCGGGGCGCTGGTGCCGGCGGCCCTCCGCTCGGTCCGGAAGGGGGGCGTCGTCGTTTGCGGCGGAATCCACATGACCGACATCCCGTCGTTCCCGTACGCGCTCCTCTGGGGAGAGCGCGTCGTCCGCTCGGTCGCGAACCTGACGCGCCGGGACGGCGAGGAGTTCCTCTCGGTCGCCTCGCGGGCGGGGGTGACGAGCCAGGTGCGCTCCTACCCGCTCGCTGCGGTGAACGAGGCGCTCGAGGACCTCCGCGAGGGGCGGCTCGAAGGGGCCGCCGTCGTCGTCCCCTGACGGGGCCGGGAGCGGCCCATACCGACGGGAAGAGGGCGCGGCAGGAGAGGCAGTAGGCGGGGTTCTTCAGGTCGATGCTCTCCGGCCAGAGCGAGCGGTGCATCGCGCAGTCGCCGACCGCGCAGTGGACGAGGCCGGCCGCGTGGCCGAGCTCGTGGGCGACCTCGATCGCGAGGCGGCGGAGGAGGAGCTCCTCCGAGACGGAGGATTCCTCCGGCGGCTTGAGCCGCGCCAGCGAGAGGACGCCCCGGCGCCCGCCGACGTGGGAGAGGCCGAAGACGTAGGTGAGGGCGGGGACGAAGAGGTCGGCCTCGACGAGGAGGAGGTTCATCCAGCCGGCCTCGGGCTCGGGGACGGCCTCGAGGACGGAGAAGGCGTCGTACTGGGCCCGGCTGCGGTCGTAGGCGGAGGAGAGGGACGCGCGAAAGGGGAGCGCCTCGCCCGGGACGAGCGGGGGCGCGAGACCGCTGAAGGCGCTCCTCACGTGCCCCGGCGAAACGTCACGGGTGTGGAGGAGCCGGACCTTCACGGGCGGTCGATACCGTACTTCCGCATCTTGTTGTAGAGGGTGACCCGGTCGATCTCGAGGGCGCGGGCGGCCTGCGCGACGTTGAACGACATCGTCGCGAGGACCTTCCGGATGTGGGCCTCCTCGGCGGAGGCGAGCGTCAGCGAGGTCGCGGCGGCGACGTGCCCGTTCGTCGTGAACGGGAAGTGGGCCGCCTCGATCGTGTCCCCCTTGCAGAGGACGACGGCCCGCTCGATGACGTTCTGGAGCTCCCGGACGTTTCCCGGCCAGGGGTAGTCGGCCATCGCGGCGAGCGCGCCGGGCGAGAAGCCGCCGATCCGGCGGCTCATCGCGCCGGCGAAGCGCGCGAGGAAGTGCTGCGCGAGGACCGGGATGTCGGCCGGTCGATCCCGCAGGGACGGGAGCTCGATCGCGAAGACGTGGATGCGGAAGAAGAAGTCCTGCCGGAAGCGGCCCGAGGCGACCTCGTCCTCGAGGTCTCGGTGGGTCGCGGTGACGAGCCGGAAGTCGACCGGAATGGTCTGGTTCCCGCCGACGCGGACGACCTGCTTCTCCTGGAGGACGCGGAGGAGGTCGACCTGGACCTTCGGCGGGACGTCGCCGATCTCGTCGAGGAACAGCGTCCCCTCGTGCGCGAGCTCGACCTTGCCGCGGCGCCGTCCGACGGCCCCCGTGAAGGCCCCCTTCTCGTGCCCGAAGAGCTCGCTCTCGAGGACCCCTTCCGAGAGGGCGCCGCAGTTGACGACGCTGAGCGGACCGAAGCGGCGCGGGCTCCGGGCGTGGATGAGGCGCGCGACGAGCTCCTTGCCGGTGCCGCTCTCGCCGGTGACGAGGACGCTCGTGTCGGTCGGCGCGACCTGGTCGACGAGCTCGAGGACCTTCGCCATCGGCCCGCCGCCCGCCGTGACGAGGGCCGGCTCGGCCGCCTCGAGCCGCGCCTTCAGCTCGCGGTTCTCCGAGAGGAGCGTGTAACGCTCGGCCGCCTTCTTCACGAGGCGCGAGATCGCCTCCGGGTCGAACGGCTTGACGATGTAGTCGTACGCCCCGTCCTTGAGGGCCTGGATCGCGGTCTCGACGGAGGCGTAGGCCGTCATGATGATGACGGTCGTCTCGGGGGCGGTCTCGCGGACCTTGCGGAGGACCTCGAGCCCGTCCATGCCGGGCATCTTGATGTCGACGAGGAGGATCTGCGGCGCCTCGCGCAGGAGCGTCGCGAGCGCCTCGCGCCCGCTCCCGGCGGAGAGGACGTCGTACCCCTCCTCCTTGAACCAGAACGTGAGCGAGCTCCGCAGGTGCGGCTCGTCGTCGACGATCATCAGCTTGACGGGCGCGGACATCAGGACTCCTCTCCCGGGTTGGCGGTCCCCGGCAGCGTCAGGACGAAGCGGGTGCCGGCGGCGGGGGCGCTCTCGACGTCGATCGCGCCCCCGTGCCGCTGGACGATGCCGTAGACGACCGCGAGGCCGAGGCCGAGCCCCTTCCCCTCGCCGTCCCCCTTCGTCGTGAAGAAGGGCTCGAAGATCTGCCGCTTGACCTCCTCCTCCATACCGACGCCGGTGTCGGCGATCTCGATCCGCGCCCCGCGCTCCCCGTGCGGCGCGGTGCGGATCGAGATCGTCCCGCCGCCCGGCATCGCCTCGATCGCGTTGATGGCGAGCGCGAGGATCGCCTGCTCGATCTGGGACGGGTCGCAGAGCACCTGCGGGAGGTCCGGGGCGAGCTCCTCGGCCGTGGCGACCTGGGCGAGGTCCATCTTGTGCTTGAGGAGGAAGAGGGAGCGGTCGACGAGCTTGTTCAGGTCGGTCGGCTCCATCCGCGAGCCGGTGCGGCGCGCGAAGAGAAGGAGGTTCGAGACGATCTCGCCGCAGCGGGCCGACTCGGAGGCGATCGCTTCGAGGATCTTCTCGCTGTCGTCGCCGGGCTTCGGCCCCCCCTTCTGTGAGAAGCGCCGGAGGAGGAGCTTCGAATAGGTGACGACGCTCGCGAGCGGGTTGTTGATCTCGTGGGCCACGACGGCCGCGAGCTTTCCGAGGGAGGCCATCCGCTCCACCCGGAGCATCTGCGCCTGGGCCGCTTTCAGCTCGCCCGTCTTCTCCTCGACGCGCCGCTCGAGCGTCTGTGCCCAGTCCACGAGCTCGGCATTCGCCTTCTGCAGGTCGCCCGCCATCCGGTTCACGTGGCTCCCCAGGTAGGCGAACTCGGCGATCGGCTCGTCGTCGTACCGGGCGGTGTAGTCGCCGCCGCCGAGAGCGCCGAGGACGTCCGCGAGGTGGCGGACGGGGCGGTGGACGGCCCGCCTCACGACGAGGACGACGACGGCCGCGACGAGCAGGA
>CAZWRQ010000048.1:0-7954 GCA_964636395.1 uncultured Holophagales bacterium | reverse complement strand
GGGCGGTGGACGGCCCGCCTCACGACGAGGACGACGACGGCCGCGACGAGCAGGAGCGTGGCGACTCCGGTGACGGCCATCAGCGCCATCGTCTGCCGGCGCACCTGGTCCTGCCGAACCATCTGGATGGAGACGTCGACGACTCCGAGGAGCCGCTTCTCGGGCGGGTGCGCGTGGCAGGCGGCCGTCGAGCAGGAGGGCTCGTTCTCGATCGGCCGGATGACGCCGAGCGTCCGGACGCCGTCGAGCTGGAACGTGCGGGTCCGGTCGCCCGGGGGGAGCTTCTCGATCGGCTGCCCCTCTGCGTGGCACTTGAAGCAGGCCTCGGAGGTCGTGTCGACCTTTCGGCCCGCCTCTTCCGGGATCGACGAGTAGACGATGGAGCCTTCCTTGTTGAAGACCCGCACGCGGATGTTCGGCTGTGCCTTCGCGACGGCCCGCACCGAGCTCTCGAGCCCCTCGCGGTCGTTCGCGAGCATCATCCCGTGGAGCCCGCCCGTGAGCGTCTCCGAGAGGGCGAGCGCGCTGTAGCGCGCGGTCGACTCGGAGAACCGCCTCTGCAGGGAGAGGGAGACGAACCAGGAGACGAGGAGGAGAGCGGCGAGAGCGGCGACGAGGGTCCCCGTCAGGCGGACCGCGAGGGAGTTGGCCCGGAGCCTCTGCATCGCCGCTCCCGTCCTTCCTACTCGGACTTGTGGCAGGCCGTGCAGTCGTCCTCGATCGAGAACGCCGACGTGCCGTCGTGGCATCCGCCGCAGTGCTTCGTGTCGTGCATCAGGCCCGCCGGGGGAGCCTCTGTCCGGCCGAGGAACGAATAGCTGTTCCCGTGGCAGGAGAGGCAGTCGGGGGCGGAGGCGTCGACGTGGGAGGCGTGGCGGAACGAGACGGGCCCGGGGCTGTCGGGCGCCTGGGGGAAGGTCATCTCGGCGGGCGCCTCGAAGCTGGCGAGCGCGGCGGCGAGGGCCGGGGTCCCCGAAGGCGCCGGCGGGCCGGGGGCCACCTCGCGGCGGCGGACTCCGTCGGCGCCGAGGGCGCCGGCCGCGACGAACGCGAGCGCGACGACGGCGATCGCCGGCATCGGGAGGGAGCGGATCGGCTGCGCGGCGACGTGGAGGGCGTCCGGCGCGACGGGCGGGCGGGCGTCCTTCATCTCGTGCTCGGGGAAGACCGGGAGGTACTTCACGGCGAGCGCGAAGACGAGGAAGCCGACGCCGACGACCGAGAGGGTGATCGCGATCTCGGTGAACGCCGGGACGTAGATCTCGCCCGAGGAGCGTTCCATGCCGGTGATCGAGACGTTCAGGCGGTTCATCACGACGCCCATGACGATCAGCAGCGCCGAGAGGAAGAGCCCGGTCCGGTGCTGGCGGACTTTCGGCAGCGCGAGCAGGACGGCCGGGGCGAGGACGCCGATGATCATCTCGGCGAGGAAGAGCCGCGACTCGTAGGTCGGGGCGAACGGCAGGCCGAGGATTCCCCGGTGCCGGAAGTCGGCGAAGCGGATCACCGCCGTGACGCCGAGGATGAGGAGCGCGACCCGCCCGAGCGGGACGAGGAGCTCCATCTCCAGCTCCTTGCCGAACGCGCGGTGAGAGAGGAACGACTCGACGATCGTCATCGCGCAGCCGAGCGTGAGGGCGGTGAGGAAGAAGTAGACCGGGAGGAGCGGCGAGTACCAGAGGGCGTGGAGCTTCGTCGGGACGATCAGGTAGAACGACCCGAGGGAGGACTGGTGAAGCGTCGAGAGGAGGACGCCGAGGACGACGAGGATCGGCATGATCACGTGCAGGACGTGGAGCGTCTTCGTCATCTTGAAGCGCTCGAAGACGACCGGGCTGAACTCGAGCGCGAGGACCGTGGTGTAGAGCGTCACGCACCACCCGACCTCGAACATGACCGAGTGGGGGTTCCACATGACGAGCGGGTGCCAGACGTTCCAGGGGCGCCCGAGGTCGAAGAGGAGCGCGACGACGACGAGGACGTAGCCGAGGAACGCCGTCAGGATCGCGGGCCTCACGATCGGCCGGAACTTCTCGAGGTTGAAGATGTAGACGGTGGCGCTGATCGTGAAGCCGCCGGCGGCGAGGGCGACGCCGCAGAGGATGTCGAACCCGATCCAGAGCCCCCAGGGGAACGCGTCGGTCAGGTTCGTGGAGCCGGCGAGGCCCTTGAAGACGCGGAGGAACGTGGCGTAGGTCCCGGCGGCGAGGATCGCCAGGAGGACGCCGCGCCAGAACGTGAGGCGGGGAAGCGCGAGCTTCGGCATGTCGCTCTCCTCAGTGCCCCTTCGTCGAGGCGTCGTGGTGGCCTTCGGTCGCCTCGACCTCGTCGCGGCGGTTGCGGATCCAGTAGATGCCGCCGAGGAGGACGGCGCCGGTCATGACGATGTCGGGGATGATGTTGAGGACCCGCCACGTCAGGTGGGGCGGCGGGGTCCCGTCGAGGCCGGCCGGGTAGCCGAGCTCCTCGGGCTTCGCGTCGGAGATCAGGAGGACCGACGTGCCGCCGACCTCCTCGAAGCCGTAGACGTGCTCGCGGTAGCGGCCGGGGCTGGCGGCGAAGCGGGCGCGGGCCTCGGCGACGAGGGCGTCGCGGATTCCGAACGTCGTCGCCCCGGTGGGGCAGGCCGTCGCGCAGGCGGTCTTCAGCCCCTTCGCGAGGCGGTCGGCGCAGAGGTCGCACTTGCGCACGAGCGGCGCCTTCTTCTCCCACTCGTACTTCGGGATGCCGAACGGGCAGGCGATCATGCAGTAGCGGCAGCCCATGCACTTCGACTCGTGGTAGACGACCGGCCCGGCCGCGGTCTTCTCGAGCGCGGCGACCGGGCAGGCCGATGCGCACGATGGCGTCGCGCAGTGCATGCACATGCGCCGCACGTAGCGACTCCCGACCTGGTTCACCGTCGAGAACGTCTTGTCGGACAGCTTGTCCTCGAGGACGGCGTCCGAGGTCTTCGGGAGCCCGTTTCGCTCCTTGCAGGCGAGCGCGCACGCGCCGCAGCCGATGCAGCGCGTCGTGTCCAGGAGCAGCCCCTTCGCTTGCGTATTCAACATGGGCCTCTCGTACCCCCCCGGGCGAACTTCAGGTCCGCCCCGTAGAGGATTTCGCAAGCGTCGGGCCAGTGTGTTGAGGAATTCGTAATTAGCTCTACAGAAGTAGTTTAGCGCTGGCTACGCCGATCCGCCCAGGAAGGTGAGCTGAGAAACTCAACGCCACGATTTCGAACCGATGGCATAAGCCGCCCATTTTCAATGAGATACGTTTGGGCCGGGAGACGTCTCGATTTGAGCCGAATCGTTGAAAATTTCTACGCGCTGGGGCGATTCCCGACACGAAAGAGCCGGTGGCGTGGAGTTTCTCCACGCCACCGGCCCTGCGAGACCGGACTCAGTTGGACATGCGAGGAGGAACGGGCGCCGCGGGCCGGGTCGCCGGCCGCTTCGCGAGCTCCTGGAGGAGGATCTCCACACCCTTCTCGAGGCTCGGATCGCCGCCGTCGAGCCGGCGTTCCGCGACGTCGAACACCTCGACGTCGGGGGCGACACCCTCGTTCTCGACGACCCACTTGCCGTCGCCGTCGTAGATCCGGAACGTCGGGACGTCGACGCTGCCGCCGTCGACGAACTCGGCGTTGCCCGAGAGGCCGATCAGCCCGCCCCAGGTCCTCGTCCCGACGATCGGGCCGAGCTTTTCCTTGCGGAAGAAGTAGGGGAGGGCGTCGCCACCCGAGGCGGAGTAGGAGTTGACGAGCATCGCCTTCGGACCGTCGTGGGCGAAGCCGGGCGTGCGCATGGCGTCGACACCGCGCCGGGCCCAGAAGGCGAGCGTCGTCCTCGAGAGCATCTCGATCATCCGATCGGGGATGAACCCGCCGCCGTTGTAGCGGTCGTCGACGAGGAGCGCCGGCTTCGACGCCTGGGAGTAGAAGAGCTTCTGGAGCATCCGGTTTCCGGCGAGGGCCGTGTCGGGGAGGTGGATGTAGCCGACCTTTCCGCCCGAGAGCTTCTCGACGAGCGCCATCCGGCTCTTCACCCAGTCCAGGTACCGGAGCCCCTGCTCGCTCGCGACGGTCCGCACGGTCACCGTCCGGGCCCCCTCCCGCGCGGCGCCTTTCCCGACGAGGAGCGTCACCGCTCGCCCGGCCTTCCCCTCGAGTAACCGGTACGGGTTGTCGGCCGTCGTCAGGTCGACGCCGTCGATCGCCAGGAGAAGCTCCCCTTCGCCGACGTTCACGCCGGGCTCGGTGAGCGGCGACCGGAAGGCCTCGTCCCAGTTCTCGCCGGGGAAGATCCGGGCGATCCGGTAGCGTCCGGACGGGTCGGCGGCGAGCTCGCAGCCGAGGAAGCCGCCCGCGACCCGCTCGACCTTCGGCTCGTCGCCCGCGGTGACGTAGGTGTGACCCGCCTCCAGCTCGGAGACGAGCTCGCCGAGGAGGAAGTCGAGATCGGCCCGGTGTGCGACGAACGGGACGAGCGCGCCGTAGCGCGCCACGAGGGCGTTCCAGTCGACGCCGTGGAGGCCCGGGTCGTAGAACCAGTCCCTCACGATCCGGGCGCCGTCACGCCAGATCTGGGCCCACTCGGCCGGGAGGTCGAGCTTCGTCCGCAGGCCCGAGAGGTCGAGCCGACCGGCGCCGGAGGAGAGCCCGGCGCGGGCGTCGGCGATGCCGAGCTCTTTGCCGGACCTCCAGAGGAGCTTCTTTCCGTCGGCCGAGAGGCGGTAGGCCGCGATGCCGTCGAGGACCTTCTCCTCCTTCCGCTCTTTCAGGTCGAAGCGGAAGAGGGCTCCCTCGTCCTCCCCGTCGCGGACGTAGTAGACGGCCTCCTCCGTCGCGCGGAGGGAGCGGAGGTCGCCGGACTTCACGCCGGGAAGGGCGATCGTCCGCGCCGCGAAGCCCTCCGCCAGGACGACGACGCGGGACGGCTCCGTCGCCTTCCCGCTCTTCGCGTCGGCCTTCTTCCCGTCCTTCCCGGAGTCGGCCTTGCCGGCTGCGGGCTTCGCCGTCTCCTCCGGCCCGCCCGCCGTCCCCTTCTCCTCGTCGCTCTTCGGCGGGAAGAGGTGCGGGACGTCGGGGGACAGGGCCGCGGCGTAGACGCGCGTCGCCTTCGGGTAGACGTAGGAGAACTCGAAGGCGCTGAAGGTCGGGGCGTAGTCGCGGTTCGAGAGGAAGAAGAGGTACTTCCCGTCGGCCGAGAAGGCCGGGGAGAAGTCGGCCGTCAGGCCGTCGCCGAGGGGAATCGGCTTTCCGCCTTCGAGCGGTGCGGCCCAGAGACCCGGGAGCCGCGTCGGGTGGCTCTTCTCGTAGACGAGCCACCGGGAGTCGGGGGAGAAGGAGTAGACGTCGATGTCCTCGAAGCCGCTCCGGTCGACCTCCGTCACCTTTCCGCTCGCGACGTCGACGACGCGGAGGCGCTGCGCGCGGTCGCCGAAGGCGATCTTCTTCCCGTCGGGGCTGAATGCGGGCGCGTGCTTCCAGGGGGCGCCGTCGGTGGTGAGGCGGCGGGGCGCGCCGGAGCCGTCCTGCGGGCGGATCCAGAGGTCGTACTCGCCCGTCTCGTCGGAGAGGTAGGCGATCCACTTCCCGTCGGGCGACCAGGCGGGGTCGCGCTCGCGGACGGCGGAGCCGGTCGTGAGGGGCCGGACGACGCCGTCTTTCGCGGGAAGGGAGTAGAGGTCGCCACGGGCGTCGAGGACGGCACGCGCGCCGCTCGGCGAGATCGCCATTCCGGCCACGTTCCCGGAGACGTCCCGGAACGCGGGGACCGTGGCCGCGGCGTCCGAACCGAGCCGGATCGGGATGCGGACGGCCTTCTCGGTCGCCAGGTCGAGCGTCCAGAGGTCGCCCCCGTTCATGAAGACGATCCTCCCGTCGCCGAGGCTCGGCCAGAGGACGTCGAACTCGGTGAAGGAGGTGAGCTTCCGAGTCTCCCTCGTCTTCAGGTCGTAGCGCCAGAGGTTGAGCGTCCGCTCGCGGTCGGAGGTGAAGTAGACCGCGTCGCCCCACCACATCGGGAAGTTGTCGGTCCCCTCCCACGTCGTGAGCCGCTCCGACCTCTTCGCCGCGAAGTCGTACGTGAAGACGTCCTGCGCCCGGCCGCCCTTCGTCCGCTTCCAGGTCCGGAACTCGCGGTCGACCGGGCAGTAGGCGAGCTTCGTGCCGTCCGGAGAGAACGACGCCGAGCCCCCTTCGGGGATCTCGAGAGGCGTCTCGAGGCCGCCCGTCGGGTCGACGAGGAAGTAGCGCCCCATCCTCCCGTTCCACGGGACGCGGTTCATCCGGACGAGGACCTTGCCGTCCTTCGTCCAGCCGAGGACCCAGTTGTCCCAGCCGCCGCGCGGCGGCATCGGGCCGACGTCCGTCGCGAACGTGAGCTGCCGGGGCGTCCCGCCGTGCGCGGGGATGGCCCAGACCTGGCGCGTGCCGGTGTACTCGGCCGAGAAGGCGATCCACTTCCCGTCGTGCGAGAGCTTCGGAAAGAGCTCGAGGCCGGGGTGCGACGTGAGGCGGTGCGCGGTCCCCCCGGAGAGCGGGACGCGCCAGAGGTCGCCCCCATAGACGAAGACGACCGTGTCGCCGCGGACGTCGGGGAAGCGGAGGAGGCGGGCCTCCGGAGGGCCGTCGACGTCGGCGAGGCCCGGCGCGGCCGTCAGGAGGAGCGCGGCGAACGCCGCCGCGAGGAGCGGGCGAAGGAGAGGACGAGAGCTCATGACGCGATTCTGCCCGACGCGAGGCGGTGTCGGCCGTCACGCGCACGCGCCCCTCCCACGCTTTCTCTTTGACCGGTTCTGGTCCATCATCCGGGAAAATCGAGAAACGGAGCGAGGCGAAATCGATGGCTTTCCTGAAAGTCCTGGAATCGCCGGACCCTGCCCTGAAGGACCAGACGATCCCGCTCGCCGGGAAGGAAGTCCTGATCGGCCGCGGCAAGGAAAACAGCCTCGTCCTCGAGGACCACGCCGTGTCGCGCCACCACGCCCGGATCGTGGAGGAGGCCGAGGGGCACCTACTGGTCGACAACAACTCCGCGAACGGGAGCTGGGTGAACGGCCAGCGCGTCACGGAGTCGAGGCTGAAGCCGGGCGACCAGATCCGCCTCGGCAAGACGCTGTTCGAGATCCAGGGGGTCTACGACCCGGAGGGAACGGCCCTCCTCGACGTCCAGGGGATGGGGATGTCGATGAAGCCGTCGGCGCCGCCCGCGGTGCCCGTCTCTCCGCCTCCTCTCGCGCCCGCCCCCCCTCCGGTCGCCGCTCCTCCGCCGGCCCCGCGCCCCGCTCCGATCGAGATGCCGACGGTACCGGAACCGGTCCCGATGCGGCGCCCCTCTCCGCCGCCGACGCCGATCCCGCCGCCGACGCCCGTCCCCGCGCCGCGTCCGGCGCCTCCGCCGGCCCCCGTGGCGGCGCGCCCGGCTCCGCCGCCCGCGCCGATGGCGGCACGGCCGGCGCCCATGGCGCCGCCTCCCGCGCCGGCCGCGGCTCCGGGGTACTACGACGAGCTCGCCCCGGTGGAGGGGGAGCCCGCAGGCTTCTGGATCCGGTTCCTGGCGTCGCTCATCGACAGCGTGATCCTCAACATCCTGCTGGCGATCGTCTGGGCGCCGACGTTCTTCATCACGTTCCGCGCCGCGGCCAGCGGAGAGGCTCCGGGCGCCCTCGCCGCGATCCTGCCGATCTTCTCGTTCCTCCTCACGATGGTCCTCTCGCTCGGGTACACGCTCTGGTTCTGGGCGAACAAGGGCGCCACCCCGGGCAAGAAGATGCTCGGCCTGCGCATCGTCCGCGAGGACGGCGAGGAGCCGCTCGGCTGGGGCACCGCCTTCATGCGCCTCGTCGGCTACATGGTGAGCGGCTTCATCCTCTACATCGGTTTCTTCATGATCGCCTTCAACCCCGAGAAGCAGGGGCTCCACGACAAGATCGCGAAGACGCGGGTGCTGAAGGTCCGGTAGCC
>CAZWRQ010000047.1:0-23805 GCA_964636395.1 uncultured Holophagales bacterium | reverse complement strand
GGAGGGGCGGTCGTGGCGCGCGAGGACGATCCGGTCCGGGGTGTGGCCGACGACGCGGTAGGCGCCGCTTCCGACGAACCGACCGGCGTCGCTTCGCGTGATGAAGAGCGCGGAGACGGAGAGGAGGAACTCCTCAGGGGCCTGGAAGGTCCGGAAGCGAACCGTCCGGGTATCGGCGACCTCGATCGCGCGAAGGTCGGCGAGCGAGGCGACCGAGCCGCGCGCGGTCCTCGAGGCGTGCGCGGCGTGCACGACCTCGCGGCTCGTCACGGGGCTCCCGTCGTGGAACGTCGCGTCGGGCGCGATCCGGAAGAGCCAGGTGTCGGGCGCGGGGTTCGTCCAGCTCTCGGCCAGGGCCGGCCGAACGCCCACGTCGTTCTCGGCGACCAGAGGCTCGTAGATCGCCGAGAAGATGCTCCGCGAGACGAGCCTGGGGTCGGAGTACGGGTCGAGGGACGTCGGGAGCGACGGCACGAGGATCTCCACGGAGCGCGGAAGAGGCTCCCGCCGGCAGGCCGGGGCCGCGGCCAGGAGGAGGGCGACGCAGAGACGTACCCCGAGCCGCGCCCGAACCCGGCGTGGGCGTGCTCGGGACCCTCGTTCACCGGAGCTCGTCACGGTCGTCACTTCGCCGGCAGGAGCTCCTTCACGAGGTGGGCCGCTCCGTCCACCTCCTCCATCATCCAGAGCGCGTAGCGCAGGTCGACGTTCACGTTCCGGGAGCGCTCGGGCCGCCAGCCGAAGTCCCCGGCGACGTTCTCCCAGACGCGGTCGAAGTTGAGGCCGACGACCTCGCCCTTCCCGTTCATCGTGGGGCTCCCGGAGTTGCCGCCGGTCGTGTCGCCGTCGGTCAGGAACCCGACCGGGACGCTGCCGAGCGCCTCGTCGCCCCAGCGGCCGTGGCGGCCGGCGCGCGCCGCCTCGAGGACCCTGGCGGGGACGACGAACGGCTCCTTGTCCCCGGCCTTCTCGAGGACCCCGGCGAGGCTCGTCCGCGGCGTGTACGTCACCGCCTCGCGCGGTGCGTACCCCTTCACCGAGGCGAACGAGACGCGGAGCGTGGAGTTCGCGTCGGGGTAGATCGCCTTCCCCTTCGAGCGGCGGAGCGCTTCGAGCGCGGAGAGGTAGAGCGGGCGCCAGACGAGGAGCGCCCCGTTCGTCTCCTTCCGCTTCTGCCGGATCGCGGCGAGGTCGGCGTGGAGAGTGACGGCGAGCTTCACGTACGGGTCCGCGGAGGCGGAAAGGGAAGCGACCGTCGCGTCGACGTTCGCGAGCCGCACCTTCTCGTCGGAGAGCGAGGTCGCCGCGTCCATCTCTGCGAGCCGCTTCTCGATCGCGGCCCGGCCGGCGTCCTTCCCGAACGCCTCGTCGAACGGCTGGATCGGCGCGTCTTTCGAGGCCTCCCGGGCCTTCTCGACGAGGTAGGCGAGCGCCTTCCGGGCCGCCGCCGGCGCGAGCGAGAGGGTCCGGTCCTTCTCCTGCTGCCGGGCCCGCTCGAGGTCGCGCTCCTGGAAGCCCGGCTCGCGCTCGAGGTCGGGCTTCCTCCGCTCGTCGGCGCGCCGGACGGCGGAGAGGGCGGAGGAGAGATACGAGGAGAGCCGCTCGATCTCCTCGAGGAAGAAGCGGCGCTCCTGCCCCACGCGGTCACGCGCGAGGACCTTCTCGAGCTCGGCCGGCGCGGCGGTCCACTCCGCCGGGAGGTCCTTCCGGGCGGCGAGGAAGTCCTCGAGCTCCTTCGCCTCCGCTCGGGCGCGTGCGGCGACGCCGTTGCGGGCGAGCCCTTCGATCTGGCCGCGGGCGTTCGTCTCGCCGTTCCCGTATCCCTTGACCGCGCCCGAGACGCGCAGGGCGGTGTCGGGGTCCTTCCTCCCTTCCGCCTCGAGGATCGCGATGAGGTCTGTGAACGTCCGCGAGCGGAGCGGGTAGAACCAGCTCTCGAGGTTCTCGACGGCGGACGGCGTCAGGTAGCGCTGCGTCCGGCCGGGATAGCCGGCGATCATCACGACGTCTCCCTCGGAGATCCCCGTCGTCGAGACCCGGAGCCAGCGCTTCGGCCGGTACGGGACGTTCTCCCTCGCGTACGCGGCCGGCGCACCGCCGGGAGCGGCCCAGACGCGCAGGAGGGTGAAGTCCCCGGCGTGGCGCGGCCAGCGGAAGTTGTCGACCTCGCCGCCGAAGTCCCCGACGCCGCGCGGCGGGGCGTAGACGAGCCGGACGTCCCGGAACTCGGTCTGCTCCATGAGGCGGTAGGTCCGTCCGTCCTCGAACGCCGCCACGGCGCAGCGCCGGTCGGGCTGCTTCTCGCACTCGGCCACGATCTCGCTCCGGGCCTTCTCGACGGCCGTCTCGCGGGCCGCGTCGTCCTTCGCGCGAGCGAACGCGCTCTTCGGCCCGCGGACCCGGTCCGTCACGTCGGAGAGGCGGGTCAGGATCCTCACCCGTCCGACGCCGCCGCGCGCCGGGACCTCCTCGGCGCGGCTCCGGGCGACGAAGCCGTCGCGGAGGTAGTTCTTCTCCGGGGTCGAGGCGAGCTGGATCGCGCCGAAGGCGCAGTGGTGGTTCGTCAGGAAGAGCCCCTCTTCCGAGACGAACGCGCCGGTGCAGCCTCCGAGGCCGAGGACGGCCGTCAGGAGCCCGCCCCCCTTTCCGTCCCAGAGGTCCGTCGCGCCGAGCTCGAGGCCCCGCGCGGCGAGCTCGGCCCATCGGGCCTCCCCGAGGGTGGCGAGAGCCTCCGGCGGCCACTGCCCTTCGTCGGCGGGGGCCGTTCCCGGGAAAGCGAGGAGGACGAGGAGCGGAAGGCGGAGGGTGGCGGTTCGAAGGCGCGGCATCATGGCTTCTCCGGCAGGATCGTAGCCCGCCCGGGGGACGCCGCGCCTCGCCCGTTCGGGCTACTTCGTCCCTTCTGCGAGGAACGCCTTCATCGCCTCCCAGGAGCGGCGGTCGGCTCGAGCGTCATACGCCGCCCCCTTCGACGGGTCCGATCCCGCCGCCGGGTTCGTGAAGGAGTGGACCGCGCCCGCGTAGAAGACCATCTGCCAGTCGACCTTCGCGTCGCCCATCTCCTTCTGGAACGCGGCGACCTCGGCCGGCGGGACGTACGGGTCGGCCGCGCCGTGGAGGACGAGGACGCGCCCCTTCACGTCCTTCGCGTCGGCCGGGTCCTTCGTCGCGAGGCCGCCGTGGAACGAGACGACGCCCGCCACGGGGGCGCCGCTCCGGGCCAGCTCGAGGACGGTCGTGCCGCCGAAGCAGTAGCCGATCGCGAAGAGCCGCGACGCATCCGCGCGGGGGTCCTTCGCGAGGGTGTCGAGCGCCGCCCGGGCCCGCGAACGGAGGAGCGGGAGGTCGCCCTTGAATCGGCCGGCGAGCCGGCCCGCCTCCGCGGCGTCCTTCGCGCGGATCCCCTTCCCGTAGATGTCCGCCGCGAGGGCCACGTACCCGAGCGCGGCGAGCTGCCGGGCCCGCTCCTTCGCGTAGTCGCCGAGCCCCATCCACTCGTGGACGACGACGATGCCGGGTCGTCGCCCCTTCACCGCGTCGTCCCAGGCGAGGAAGCCCTCGCACGTCTGGTCGCCGTCGAGGTACTCGACGGTCGCGGTCTTCACGGCGGCAGCGGCGGGGAGCGCCACGCCGGCGAGGGCGGCGAGGGCGGCGAGGGACAAGCAGACGGAGAGCGCGCGCATCATCGGTTCCTCCTCGGCTCGTGGTCTCGAACGGGGCGGGAAGATAGCCGATGGGCGCCGGATTCGGGAAACCGCCGCGCGACGGGGCCTTCGGCGGGGTCCGCCGCGGGGCGGCCACCGTCGCTCGCGGGAGGGCCGGGCCCCCTTCCGAACCGGTCCAGACCTCTTTCAGTCTTACGTGCTAGCATCCGCCTGTTCGAAATCCAATCTGAGATCGGTTCCCGGCGAGGGCACCGAAGGTCCAGGGCGGCGATCCACTCTCGGCTCGTGAAAGGCGGTCCGTATGTGGGGGGTGAAGTCCCGGCACCAGACGAGGAGCACCGCTTTCGGCGGCCGTTGCCCCTGTGCGCTCGATCACGCGACGAAGGCCGGGCCGGACGCCGGCTCGGCGGGTCCAGACCACATTCGGCTCCAGGCAGGAGCCATTTTCAAAGGGAGGAAGGAACGATGAAGAGACTCGGGTTGGTTTTCGTCTTGCTGATGGTGGCGGTGATCGCCATCCCCGCGGGCGCCCAGGAGCAGACGGGCGTCCTCACCGGCCGCATCACGGCCGACGGGGGCGAGGCGCTCCCCGGCGTGTCGGTCGAGATCAAGGGGCCCAGCGGCACCCTCGTCTCCGTCACGGACGCTCGGGGCGACTACCGCTTCCCCCGCGTGCTCCCCGGCGTCTACACCGTCACGGCGCGCCTCCAGGGCTTCCAGACCTACGAGGCGTCCCGCGTCCCGGTGGCCCTCGGCGACCGGGCGATCCTGAACGTCACCCTGAAGATCAGCTCGGTCATGGAGACGGTCGTCGTCACCGGCGAGCGGGTCCAGATCGCCGTGGGCGAGAACTCCACCACGGCCTCGATGGCAGCCGAGCAGATCGCTCTCCTCCCGAAGGGACGCGACTTCACCTCGGTCGTCGCGCAGGCCCCCGGCGCCTCCAACGAGGCGTTCGCGGGCGGCATCTCGATCGACGGCGCCTCCGGCTCCGAGAACCGATTCGTCATCGACGGGATCGACACGACCCGTCCGAACGACGGCCTCTCCGGCCAGGGCTTCATCACCGACTTCGTCGAGGAGATCCAGGTCAAGTCGGCCGGCTATTCGGCCGAGTTCGGCGGCTCCCTCGGCGGCGTCATCAACGCGATCACGAAGAGCGGCACGAACGAGTTCCACGGGTGGCTCGGCGGCTACTTCTCGAGCTCCTCGCTGAACGGCGACCGGCGCCCCATCGCGTACGAGTCGTGGCCGGGCTTCTACCGGACGTTCGACAAGGACGACGAGTCCCGCTTCGAGCCGGGCTTCGCCCTCGGCGGCCCGATCGTCAAGGACTCGCTCTGGTTCTACCTCGGCTACAGCCCGACGCTCCGCTCGATCGAGCGGACGCCGTACGAGAAGACGGCGACGGCGAAGCAGGACATCACCGACCACTTCTTCGCGGGCAACATCAAGGGGAACATCGGCTCCAAGCTCGTCTTCAAGGTTTCGGCGAACGTCACCCCCTCCGAGACGGACGGGAACCTCCCGGCCCTCGACGGCTCGACCCCGGACGACGCCGACCTCGACGTCGTCTCGAAGTTCCCGACCTCGAGCTATTCGGCCTACGCCGACTTCGTCCCCACCAGCAACTTCTACGTGAGCGGCCGCGTCGGGCTCTTCGAGACCGACACCGAGATCACCGGCATCGACGCCCAGAACCGGATGCTCTTCCGGAACGGGGTCATCCCGGTCCCGGAGACCGACCCGCGCTACCGTCCCACCGGCTTCGCGACGGTCCCGAACGACTCGTTCCAGAACGCCGACGAGGACAACTGGAAGAGGACGTCGGCCGGCATCGACGCGAACCTCTTCGTGACGGCCCTCGGCTCGCATTCCTTCAAGGCGGGCGTTCAGTACGAGAAGATCGAGAACTCGGTCTCCCTCGGCGAGAACGGCAACTACTTCGAGGTCCGCTGGGGCCTGCCGGACCGGTTCGGCATGGGCGTCCAGGGCACCTACGGCTCCGTCGGCGTCCGCCGCTTCCGGACCGAGGGCGCCGCCGAGGCGTCGAACGTCGGCCTCTTCATCCAGGACACCTGGAACGTCCACCCGAACCTGACGCTGAACATCGGCGTCCGCACCGAGCAGGAGCGGATCCCGAACTACGGCGCCCAGGTCGACCCGACGCTCCCGAAGAACGCGATCGAGTTCGACTTCAAGGACAAGCTCGCCCCGCGCCTCGGCTTCTCCTGGGACGTCACGGGCAAGCAGCAGCTGAAGGTCTACGGCTCCTACGGCACCTACTACGACATCACGAAGCTCGAGATGCCGCGCGGCTCCTTCGGCGCCGACCGCTGGATCCAGCACATGTACGAGCTGAACACGCTCGACTGGGACACGCTCTTCGCCGCCTGCACGCGCGTCGACAACACGCTCGGACAGAACCCCTGCCCGACGCTCGTCGGCCACAAGGCGCGCGACCTCCGCGCCCCCGGCGACCCGCACGACAGCATCGACCCCGACCTCAAGCCGATGGAGAACGAGGAGATCCAGCTCGGCGTCGACTATCAGCTGACGAAGAACTCGGTCGTCAGCGCCCGGTACGTCAACAAGAAGCTCAAGAACACGATCGAAGACATCGGCTACCTCGTCTTCCTGCCCGACGGCTCCTCCGAGGAGCAGTACATCACCGGCAACCCGGGCAAGGGCATCGTCTCCGGCGACCCGGCCGGCCCGATCCCGCCGCAGGCCGAGGCGATCCGTGACTACGAGGCGATCGAGCTGACCTTCGCCCGCCGCTTCGCCGACAGCTTCTCGGTCCGCGCCGCCTACGTCTACAGCAAGCTCTCCGGCAACTACTCCGGCCTCGCGAGCTCCGACGAGTTCGGCCGGACCGACCCGAACGTCGCGCGCTATTTCGACGGCCTCGTCTACGGCTACGACTCGAACGGCAAGCTCGTCGACGGCGTCCTGAACACCGACCGGCCGCACGCCTTCGAGGTCCAGGGCCTCTACCAGGCCCCCTGGGGGACGAACATCGGCCTCAGCTTCTCCTGGGCGTCGGGGAGCCCGGTCTCGACCGACGCCTCCTACAACGGCGTGAACTTCTTCCCGAACGGCCGCAACGACATGGGCCGGCTCTCGAGCCTCACCCAGACCGACCTCCTCCTCACCCACCCCTTCAAGATCGGGGGCTTCGACCTCGAGGTCTCCCTCAACGTCCTCAACCTCTTCGACCAGGACACGGTCACCCGGATCGACAACGTCAAGTACTTCGACGACATCTGCGACGTGTCGGCCGAGTGCGACGGCTCGAACGACTGGTACTTCTCGGACCTCGTCCCGTACGACTACAGCACCTACATGGACGCAAACGGGGCTTCGAAGAACCCGCTCTACGGCAAGCCTCTCACCTACCAGGCCCCTCGGACGGTCCGCTTCGGTCTGAAGTTCGTCTTCTGACCCTGCCGGTCTTCCGGCTCCGGACGGCGGAAGCGCGCGAGCGCTTCCGCCGTCTTCTCATTTCGGGGGGGGCGTGGTCGGCCCGGGGCGGCGCCGATGCCTGGCGGCACGGATCTTTCAAGGGGATGGCCGGAAAAGTATGAGGATGGATCCGGTCCCGGCCGCCCTGGAGGCGGAAAGTGAGCGCGATCAGCAGCTCGGACGCTCGTACCGTACTCGCATCGTCGCCGGGGCCGCTATAATGCTGCGCCCATTGACTCCAAAAACCCGTACCGCGTTCCGGTTTCTTGGCTCAGGGTTGGAACGTCCTTGGCAGGGACGTTCCCCCGCAAGGTCCCCCGGGCGGGGAAAGGAGGTCCGAGGAGAGAGTCGAAGTCAGCGATGACACCGCACCGCGAGGGGTGCGGGCCCGCCGGCCAGGCCGCCGAACGGGCACGTCCCGATCTCGTGCGTCAATGCCCCGATTTCACGTGCAAGACCAACGAAGATTTACCGGAGGGATTTTGGACATGAATGGAAAGCGACTCTGGCTCCTCGTCCTCCTCGTGCCGTTCCTGCTTGCGGTTCAGGCGGACGCCCAAGGTCTCCCGACGGGCACCATCACCGGGCGCGTCGCCGAGGCGGAAGGCCTCGCGCTCCCGGGCGTGACCGTAACCGCGAAGTCCCCCGCGCTCCAGGGCACGCGGACCGCCGTCACGAACGTGAACGGCGACTTCGTCATCCCGAACCTTCCCCCGGGCGACTACGTCGTCGCCTTCGTCATGTCGGGCTTCCAGAACGTGACGAGGAACGTGAAGATCTCGTCCGGCCAGCAGACCCCGCTGAACACGAAGATGTCGATCTCCGCCGTCGCCGCCGAGGCGATGGTCGTCGCGCAGAGCGAGACCGTCTCCCAGACGGCGCAGGCCGCTACGACCTACTCGACCGAGCTGACGAACAAGCTCCCAGTCGCTCGGCAGATCCTCTCCTCGGTCGTTCTCAGCGCCGGCGTCAACACGAACGGCCCCGGCGGCAACACGACGATCTCGGGCGCCCAGTCGTTCGACAACGTCATCACCGTCAACGGCGTGAACATCCAGGACAACATCCGCGGCACGCCGACGAACACGCTCGTCATCGAGGACGCCATCCAGGAGACGACCACGATGACGTCGGGCGTCTCGGCGGAGTACGGGCGCTTCACGGGCGGCGTCATCAACGCCGTCACGAAGCAGGGTGGCAACGCCTTCAGCGGCTCGTTCCGCGTCACGCTGAACAACAACGACTGGCAGTCCCAGACCCCGATCGCGCAGACCTACGTCGACAAGGTCGTCCCGACCTACGAGGCGACGTTCGGCGGCCCGATCCTGAAGGACCGCCTCTGGTTCTTCGGTGCCGGCCGGTACAACAAGAACGAGTACTCGAGCTCCATCGCGGCGCCGCTCGGAGGCTCCGTTCCGCGCACCGACAAGGACACGCGGTACGAGGGGAAGCTGACCCTCACCCCCTTCCAGAACCACACGATCACCGGCTCCTACACGAAGGGTGAGGTCGAGCAGGCGAACTACTTCTTCGGCTCGTTCCCGATCCTCGAGACGAACGGGGTCATCTACGACCGCTCGCTCCCGACGGACCTCCTCTCGATCAACTACAACGGCGTCCTCTCCTCGAACTTCTTCCTCGAGGCGCAGTACGCGGCCAAGAGCTTCACGTTCAAGGACTCGGGGAGCCGCTTCAACGAGCTGATCAAGGGGACGGCGGTCGTCGTCCAGGAAGAGGGCCTCGGCCAGATGTTCGGCGCCATCTTCTGCGCCGTCTGCCCGGGCTCGTCCGAGAAGCGCGATAACGAGAACTTCCTCGTGAAGGGGACCTACTTCCTCTCTACGAAGGGCCTCGGGTCGCACAACGTCGTCGTCGGCTACGACAACTTCTCCTCGACGCGCCTCTCGAACAACTGGCAGTCGGGGAGCTCCTGGCTCCTCTTTGCCACCGGGGTGAAGACGGACGGGACGAACCTCTACCCGGTCATCGACGGCAACTCCTACCTCCTCTACGCCCCAATCCCGCTCCAGAGCCAGGGGAGCGACATGCTCACGCATTCGTTCTTCGTCAACGACACCTGGCGCCTGAACGACCGCTTCTCGTTCAACATCGGCCTCCGGTACGACAAGAACGACGCGACGGACGCCGCGGGCAAGACGACGGCCGACGACAGCGCCTTCAGCCCCCGCCTCGCCGTGAACTGGGACGTCTTCGGTGACGGCAAGCTCCGCGCGACGGCGAGCTACGCGACGTACGTCGGCCAGATCCAGGAAGGGATCGCCGGCTCGGGCGCGACGGGCGCCGGCAGTCCGGCTTCGTACTACTACTACTGGGACGGCGACCCGATCAACGCTGGCGACGGCCCCTGGATCCCGACCGACGAGGTCCTCCGGCGGATGTACGGGGCGTGGGGCGTCACCGGCTTGAACCAGTTCCCGAACAGGCCGTCTGACGCCGCCTCGGTCCCGGGCGTCAACCTCCTCATCCAGGACGCGCTCTCCTCCCCGAAGGTGAACGAGTACGTCCTCGGCTTCGGCGGCACCCTCGGCAAGAACATCGTCTACCGCGCCGACGTCGTTCGCCGCGAGTACAAGGACTTCTACTCCACCAAGCGCGACATGACGACGGGTCAGGTGACGAGCGACCTGGGTGACGAGTTCGACCTCGGCTACATCATCAACTCGAACGTCCCCGAGCGCGAGTACACGGGCCTTCACTCGTCCCTCGCCTGGCGGCACGGGAGCCTCAACCTCGCCGCCAACTGGACCTGGTCGCACATGATCGGCAACTTCGTCGGCGAGACGAGCGGCTCCGGCCCCGTCACCGCGGCGTTCGAGAGCTACCCCGAGTACCTCGACCTGAAGTGGAACGGACCGCGCGGCTCCCTCTCGCAGGACCAGCGGCACCGCGTCCGCCTCGTTGGTACGTACGACTTCCGTGTCGGGATGGTCGGGATCACCCCCGGCATCATCCAGTCGTGGGATACCGGCACGCCGTACGGCGCCGTCGGCAACATCAACATGGTGGATGACGAAACGGGGGTTCCCTACGTGACGAACCCCGGCTACGTCCAGCCGCCCAGCCGCGTCGCCTATTATTTCACCAAGCGCGACGCCTACCGGACCGACGACATCTGGAGGACGGACCTTTCCGTCAACCTCAGCGCGAACATCGGCAAGTTCGAGGTTTTCGTCCAGCCGCAGATCCTGAACGTCTTCAACGCGGACGGCGTCACGGCCGTCAACACGTCCGTCACGGCGAACGTCAAGACTTTCAACCCCTTCACCGAGCAGCCGGTCGAGGGCGTGAACTGGCGGAAGGGCGGCAACTTCGGCAAGCCGACGAGCGCCGCTAACTACCAGATCCCGCGCCGGTACTTCGTCTCCATGGGCATCCGCTTCTAGCGGAACGCCCCCTTCGGGTATCTCGGCCCCCCCGGCCTTCGGGCCGGGGGGGCCTTTTCAATGTGAGGTGCCCTCTCGGGGCGGCGGGATATCCTCGAACGCGAATGAGAACGGTCTCCTCCTCGAGCATCGGCCTTCTCCCCGGCGTCCTTTTCCTCGCGGCCCCTGCGCTCTCGGTGGCCGCCTGCTCGCGCGGCGGCCCGGCCGTGCCCGACCTGCGCTTCCCGGAGGCGCCGATCGTCGTCGTCTCGGTCGACACGCTCCGCTCCGACCGGCTCCCGATGTACGGGTACCGGGGCGTCGAAACGCCGGCCCTCGACGCGTTTCGGAAGGACGTCGTCCTCTTCGAGCGGGCGTACAGCCACGTGCCGCTCACCCTCCCGGCGCACGCCTCGCTCTTCACCGGCCTCGAGCCGGGCGGGCACGGCGTCCTCGACAACGCGGGCTACCGCCTGCCGGCCGGCGAGCCGACGCTCGCCGAGCTCCTGAAGGGGCAGGGCTACGCGACGGGCGGCGCCGTCTCCGCGGCGGTCCTTTCGGGTGCGAGCGGCATCGGGCGCGGCTTCGACCTCTGGCAGGATCGGGTGGAGGCGCGCGGCGAGGTCTCGATGCTCGACTTCGTCGAGCGGCCCGGCGGAGAGACGGCGGCGCTTCTGACCGCGTGGATCCGGGAGCGTTCCGAGCAGCCCTTCTTCGCGTTCCTTCACACCTACGAGCCGCACGCGCCGTACGCGGCGCCGGAGCCGCACCGCTCGCGCTGGAGCGACCCGTACGACGCGGAGGTCGCCGCCTCGGACGAGATCGTCGGGGCCTTTTTCCAGGAGCTCAAACGGCTCGGCGTCTGGGACCGGGCGATCGTCGTCTTCCTCTCCGACCACGGCGAGGGGCTCGGCGACCACGGCGAGCAGCAGCACGGCATCTTCCTCTACCGCGAGTCGATCCAGGTCCCGCTCCTGATGAAGCTCCCCGGGAACGCCCTCGCGGGCGGGACGGTCGCGGCGCCGGTTCAGCTGACCGACCTCTTCCCGACGCTCCTCGGCCTCGTGGGCGTCCCGAAGGCGCCGCAGAGACCCGGAACCGTGTCGCTCGCCGCGCTGGCGGGGGGCGCCCCGGCGCCCGACCGGCGGGTCTTCGCGGAGAACTACAGCCCGCGCATCCGGCTCGGCTGGAGCGAGCTCAGGGCGCTCGTCTCGGACCGTTTCCACTACATCGAGGCGCCGACTCCGGAGCTCTACGACGTCGCGGCCGACCCGGCCCAGAAGACGAACCTCGCATCCACGCGCCCGCCCGCGCTCCGCGCGATGGTCGTCGAGACCGAGCGGCGAAGAACGCCGCTCCGCGCGCCGGAGGCGGTCGACGCCGAGGCGGCGAAGAAGCTCCAGGCCCTCGGCTACCTGACGGGGACGGCGCGGGACGACGGTGGCGCCCGGCCCGACCCGAAGGAGGCGATCGGCTCCCTCACGACGCTCCAGGCGGCGACCCGGCTGCACGAAGCGGGGCGGAGCGCGGAGGCGGTGCCTCTCCTTCAGGAGGTCCTTCGCGCGAACCCCCGTCTCGTGGACGGGTGGGAGGTCCTCGCGAGCGCGTACGAGCGGCTCGGCCGGATGGACGACGCGCTCGCCGCGCTGAAGCAGACCGTCGCCCTCTCGCCCCCGGGCCGGTCGAACTACGTGGCCGACGTCGCCGCGCTCGCGCTCCGCGCAGGACGGCTCGAGGAGGCGCGGAGCCACGCCGAGCTCGCGCGGACGTTCGGCGAGCGGCGCGCCGACGTCGTCCTCGCGCGCGTCGCGCTCCGGGAAGGGAAGCTCGACGAGGCGCTTCGCGTCGCGGACGAGGGGCTCGCGCGGTCCGGCACGCCGTCGCCCGGCCTCCACGTCGCGAGGGCCGAGGTCCTCGGACGGCGAGAGCGCCTTCCCGAGGCCGAGCGGGAATACCGGGCGGAGCTCGAAGCGCATCCGACGAGCGTCGAGGCGCTCTCAGGCCTCGCGATCATCGCGGCCGCGAGCGGCGACCTCGCCGAAGCGGCGCGGCGCGCCGCGGCGATCCCGCGAACCGTCCCGACGCCGGACGGCTACGTCACCGCGGTCGTCAGCCTTCGGAGCTTCGGGCGGCCCGGTGAGGCCGCGTCGCTCCTCGCCGAGGCGAAGCGCGCCTTCCCGGGCGATTTCCGGATCACGCGCCTCGAGGCGGGCGCGAAGGCCGGGGGGACGCGATGAGGCACGTCGGCCTCCGCGCCGCGGCGCTCGCCCTCGCGGCCTCGTCGCTCCTCGTCCCGGCGTGCCGCCGCGCGGCGGCTCCGGCCGGCGGGTTCCGCGCGTCGCCGGGCGCGCCCGTCTTCCTGATCGTCGTCGACACGCTCCGCTCGGACCGACTCCCGTTCTACGGCTACGTCTCGGGCGTCACCCCCGCGCTCTCCGCGCTGCGCGAGGACTCCATCCTCTTCGAGAGCGCCTGGAGCCCCGTCCCGCTCACGCTCCCGTCGCATTCCTCGCTCTTCACCGGCGTCCCGCCCGGGGTGCACCGCGTCCTCGACAACGGCGGCTACCGCCTCGGGGCTGCGCCACCGACGCTCGCCGAGCTCCTGAAGAAGGAGGGCTACGCGACGGGCGGGGCGGTCTCGTGCGTCGTCCTCTCGGGGAGCACGGGGATTTCCCGCGGCTTCGACGCCTGGGAGGACCGGATCGAGCCGTCGGAGCCGGGGCTCGCGGCGAACCGCGTCCAGCGGCCCGGGTCGGAGACGGTGCGGCACCTCGAGACGTGGCTCGGGGGAGTGAAGGGGGAGCGTGTCTTCGGGTTCCTCCACCTCTTCGAGCCGCACGCGCCGTACGAGGCTCCGGAGCCGTTCCGGAGCCGCTTCGCCGAACCCTACGACGCGGAGGTGGCCGCCGCCGACGCGGCGGTCGGCGCGTTCCTCGAGGGTCTGAAGCGCCGCGGGCTCTACGAGAAGGCGCTCGTCGTCTTCCTTTCCGACCACGGAGAGGGGCTCGGCGACCACGGCGAGGAGGAGCACGGCGTCTTCCTCTATCGCGAGGCGATCCAGGTGCCGCTCCTCGTGAAGCTCCCGTCCGCGAAGGCGGGGGAGCGTCCGCCTCTCGCCGGGACGCGCGTCGAGACGCCGGTCGAGCTGCTCGACGTCCTCCCGACTGTGGCCGACGTCGTCGGCCTCCCGGGCTTCACCCCGCGCGAGGGGAGCGTCTCGCTGGCCCGCCTCGCCGCGGGCGCGGCCGCGCCCGAGCGGCGCCTTTTCGCCGAGACGTTCTACCCGCGGATCCGCTTCGGCTGGAGCGAGCTGCGCTCCGTGGTGGACGGGACGTGGCATTACGTCGACGCTCCGCGCCCCGAGCTCTACGACCTCGCGACCGACCCGGGCGAGACGAAGAACAGGATCGAGGAGAAGACCGGGCCGCTCCGGGCGATGAAAGCCGAGGTCGAGAAGCGGAAGAGCCCGTTCGTCGAGCCCTCGGCGGTGGGCGAAGAGGAGGCGAAGAAGCTCGCTTCGCTCGGCTACGTGACGATGACGACGGCCGGCGGCGGAGCGCTCCCCGACCCGAAGGACGAGATCGGGACTCTCGAGGAGCTCAAGCGGGGCCTCGGCCTCCTGAAAGGGGGACGGACCGCCGAGAGCGTCGAGACGCTCCGAAAGCTCCTCGAGAGGAACCCGCGCCTCGTCGACGCCTGGGAGGCGTACGCGCAGGGGCTCGCGCGCCTGGGGCGGGCGGACGAGGCGGTCGCCGCGATCCGGAAGACGGTCGAGCTCTCGCCGGCCGACCGGACGAACTACCTCCTCTCCGTGGCGAACCTCTGCCTCCAGGTCGGGCGCCCCGACGAGGCGATCCGTCACGCCGATCTCGCGATCGCCCGCGGCGACACGGGCGGGCACGAGGTGAAGGCGCGGGCGCTCCTCGGGAAGGGAGACCTCGCCGGCGCCGAGGCGGAGGCGAGGCGCTCCCTCGAGACCGGCGCGGGGCGCAAACGCTCCTGGCTCGTCCTCGCCGACGTCCTCGCGAGCGGCGGCCGCTTCGAGGAGGCGCTCGCGATGACGGAGAAGCTCGAGGAGACGGTCGGCGACCGGGGTCTCGACGACCTCGCCGGCTACCGCTTCCTACGCGGGAACCTCCTCGGCCGGCTCGGCCGGTGGGAGGAGGCCGAGGCGGAGATCCTCGAGGAGACGCGCCGTTTCCCGGGCTACGTCCCGGCGTGGCAGACGCTCGTCCTCCTGCGCGCGAGCCGCGGTCGGGGCGCCGAGGCGCGGCGGACGGTCGACGAGATGATCGCCGCGGCCGAGGGGCCGGCGACGTACGCCGCCGCCGCGGAGCTCCTGGAGCGGCTCGGCGACGGCGCAGGCGCGAGCCGCCTTCGAGCCGAGGCTCGCGCGCAGGCCGGCGCCGCGCCAGGCGGAAGGGGGACGCCGTGAAGCTTCGCGTCGTCGTTCTCCTCGTCGCCGTCGCCCTGGCGGGCCCGGCCTGTCGCCGCAGCAGCGAGAGGCCCGGCGGCGTCGGGACCTTCCCCGACGCTCCGGTCGTCCTCGTCTCCATCGACACGCTCCGCTCCGACCGGCTTCCGGCCTACGGCTGGGGAAAGGTCCGCACGCCGCACCTCGACCGGCTCGCCGCCGACTCCTGGCTCTTCGAGCAGGCGTTCGCGCCGACGCCGATGACGCTCCCGTCGCACACGTCGATGCTCACCGGAAAGATCCCTCCCGAGCACGGCGTGAGGAACAACTCCGGCTTCACGTTCCGCGGCGAGGCCCACCCGAGCCTGCCGAAGCTCCTGAGGGAGCGGGGCTGGGCGACGGGCGCGGCCGTCTCGGCGTGGGTCCTTCGGCGGGAGACCGGGATCGGTCCGCTCTTCGACGACTACGAGGACTCGGTCCCGACGGACCCCGGCGTCGCCACGGTCCGCTACCAGCGCCCCGGCGCCGCGACGCTCGCGTTTGCGAAAGAGTGGATCTCGGCCCGCGCCGGGAAGCCCTTCTTCTACTTCTTCCACATCTTCGAGCCGCACCTGCCGTACGAGCCGGCGGAACGGTTCCTGGCGGAGTACGGCCCGACGTACGAGGCCGAGATCGCGACGGCCGACGCCGTCGTCGGCGAGCTGCTCGACCACCTGCGCGCGCTCGGGATCTACGAGAAGGCGATCGTGATCGTCACCTCGGACCACGGCGAGGGGCTCGGCGACCACGGCGAGGAGCAGCACTCGCTCCTCCTCTACCGCGAGGCGCTCCAGGTGCCGCTCTTCCTGAAGCTTCCCGGGAGCGCCGGCGGCGGGCGCCGCGTGCCGGCGCCGGTCCAGCTCTCCGACATCCTCCCGACGGTCACGTCGCTCCTCGGCCTCCCGGCGCCGGCAGGCGTGAGCGGGCGTTCTCTCCTCGAGAGCGCGGCGGAGGGGGCGAGCCCGAGGACGATCTACGGCGAGACGCTCTACCCGCGCCTCCAGCTCGGCTGGGCCGACCTGAAGAGCGCGGTGGACGGCCGGTGGCACTACATCCACGGCCCCCGGCCGGAGCTCTACGACTACGTCGCCGACCCGGCCGAGAAGAACGACCTCGTCGCGTCGGAGCGGGAGACCGCGGCGCGCCTGGCTCGCGACCTTCTCCGCTTCCCGACGGGGAACGAGACGCCGGCGCCGGAGGACGAGGAGACGCTGAAGCGCCTCGCGGCGCTCGGCTACCTCGGCGGCCTGCGCGACCGCGGCAGCTCGGCCGATCTCCCGAACCCCGTCGACAACGTCGCGAACCTTCGGAAGATGGAGGAGGGGTGGCGTCTTGCGCGCGAGGGGCGGA
The DNA here is from genome assembly GCA_964636395.1 of uncultured Holophagales bacterium. Classification (GTDB taxonomy): domain Bacteria; phylum Acidobacteriota; class Thermoanaerobaculia; order UBA5066; family UBA5066; genus UBA5066. The sequence continues at coordinate 7,489 of CAZWRQ010000047.1, read as the reverse complement.
TCGACGAGGCGATCGCGCACCTTCACGGGATGCTCGCGGAGAACCCCGGAATGACCGAGGCGCGAATCAAGCTCGCCGAGCTCCTCGTCGAGGCCGGGCGCGACGAGGAGGCGGCCGCCGCCTATCGCGAGACGCTCTCGCGCTCGCCCGTCCCGCTCCCCGACATCACCGTCTCGCTCGGCCTCGTCGAGCTCCGAAGGAAGCGCCTCGACGAGGCGGAGAGGCTCGCGCGCGAGGCGGCGCGCGCGCTTCCGGTTGGCGGCCGGGTCCTCCTCGCGCGCGTCCTCCTCGCGAAAGGGGACCTCGCGGGGGCCGAGCGGGAGGCGCGAGCGGCGTCGGAAGAGGGGCGCGGGGAGCCGGGGGCGCTCCTCGCCCTCGCCGAGGTGAAGGCTCGCGCCGGGCGCCCGGCCGAGGCGCTCGCCGAGGTCGAGCGAGCCGCGGCGCGGGCGAAGGAGCTGCGCCTGCCGCGGGTCTGGAACCTCGAGCTTCAGCGGGCCGACGCGCTCGCCCGCCTGAACCGCCTCCCGGAGGCCGAGGCGGCGTTCCGCGCCGAGATCGCGGCCTACCCGGGGAACACGCAGGCCTACACGAGCCTCGCCGTCCTCCGCTTCCTCTCGGGCGACCGGGCGGGCGTCGACGCCCTCCTCGAGCAGATGTACAAGGCGAGCCCGTCGCCGCGGACCGCCCTCGTCGCGGCGAGCACGTTCGACGCCCTCGGGGCGAAGGCGAGGGGCGACGCCTGGCGGAAGCGGGCCGCGCGCGGGCGGGGCTGAGGCCGACCGCACGAAAGAGAAGGGGGAGGCGGTGGTCGCCTCCCCCTTCTCGGAATGCCGGCCGGGCGCCGGTCAGTGCTTTTCGAACTGCTCCTCTTCCGTGGAGCCCTTGAGCGCCGCCGTGGCGACCTCGCCGCCGGCGACCGTCTGCTGGATCTGGTCGAAGTAGCCGGCGCCGACGAAGCGCTGGTGCTTGATCGCCTTGAAGCCCCACTCGCGCTCCATCTGGAACTCCTCCTCCTGGAGGTCGACGAACGCGCTCATTCCCGACTTCGCGTAGTTGTACGCGAGCTTGAACATCGAGGCGTTCAGCGTGTGGAAGCCGGCGAGCGTGATGAACTGGAACTTGTAGCCCATCGCGCCGAGCTCCTCCTGGAACGCGGCGATCTCCGAGTCGGAGAGCTTCTTCTTCCAGTTGAACGACGGCGAGCAGTTGTAGGCGAGGAGCTTGCCCGGGAACTTCTCGTGGACCCCCTGCGCGAACGCGCGCGCCTCGCCGATGTCGGGCGTCGAGGTCTCGCACCAGACGACGTCGACGTACGGGGCGTAGGCGCAGGCGCGGGCGACGGCGTACTCGAGGCTCCCCTTGACGATGTAGAAGCCGTCCGACGTCCGCTCGCCGGTCAGGAACTCCTGGTCGACCTTGTCGATGTCGCCGCGGATGAGGCTCGCGCCGAGCGAGTCGGTGCGGCCGATGAAGACCGTGGGGACGCCGAGGACGTCGGCCGCGAGGCGCGCGGCGATCAGCTTCTGGATGAAGTCGTGGATCGGGACGAGGACCTTCCCGCCCATGTGGCCGCACTTCTTGAGGGAGGAGAGCTGGTCTTCGAGGTGGATGCCGCCCGCGCCCGCCTCGATCATCGACTTGATCAGCTCGAACGTGTTCAGCGGGCCGCCGAACCCGGCCTCCGCGTCCGCGACGATGGGCGCGAAGTAGTAGACGTCGGACCGTCCCTCCATGTGCTGGATCTGGTCGGCCCGCATCAGCGCGTTCGTGATCCGCCGGATGACGGTCGGGACGCTCGTGACCGGGTAGAGGCTCTGGTCGGGGTACATCGTCAGGGCGTCGTTCGCGTCGCCCGCTACCTGCCACCCCGACATGTAGATCGCCTTCAGCCCCGCCTGCACCTGCTGGACGGCCTGGTTGCCGGTCAGCGCGCCGAGGGCCCGGACGAACGCCTCGGTGTGGAGGAGGTTCCAGAGTCGCTCGGCGCCCATCCGGGCTACGGGGTAGTCGATCTGGATCGTGCCACGGAGGCGGTCGACGTCCGCGGCGCTGTACGGGCGGACGATTCCCCGCCAGCGCAGGTCGTTGGCCCAGGACCGCTCGAGCTCCGGGATGGACTGGCTACGGTACATGAACGCCTCCTTGTCGTAGGTGGACATGGAGGGCACTTTATCGGAGTTCTGCAATGCAGCACAACACGGGATCGCCTGTCAAGTCCGGAGGGGCACGCCGGACGGGCGGGCGACCGGGGACCGGCGCGTGGCGGGAGCGGGCCGGCGGCGGAGTGCACCCGGGGTCGCCGGAAGGCGCCCGTCGCCGTCTCGCGGCGCCCCCGGAAGCCGGCTTCGGGATGCGTTCGGGAAATTGAGCGAAAATCACCCCTTCCGCGCACGGGGAGCCGACCGGAAACGGGGGCTCCTGCGCGCGACGAAAGACGGCATGCCCGAACAACCTTTTCTCTCGGTCGTCATCCCGGCCCGGAACGAGGCCGAGAACGTCCGCCCCCTCGTCGCCGAGGTCCGACAGGCCCTCGACGGCGTCTTCGACTACGAGCTGATCTACGTCGACGACGGCTCGACCGACGCGACGGGGGAGACGCTGAAGGCCCTCGTCGCCGAAGGGTTCGACCGGCTTCGAATATTCCGGCACGAGAAGAGCACCGGCCAGAGCTTCGCCGTCCTGACGGGCGCGCGCGCCGCACGGGGCGAGTGGCTCGTCGTCCTCGACGCCGACGGCCAGAACGACCCGGCCGACATCCCAGGCCTCGTCCGGACGGCGCTCGAGGGGAGCGCCCGCGACCCGCGTGTCGTCGGCGTCATCGGCCACCGGGTGAACCGCCGCGACGACTGGGTCAAGCGCGTCAGCTCGAAGGTGGCGAATGGTTTCCGCGACGCGATGCTGAAGGACGGCGTCCCCGACGTCGGCTGCGGGCTGAAGACCGTCCGCCTCGAGTGGTACCTCCGGCTCCCCGCATTCGACCACATGCATCGCTACGTCCCGACGCTCGTCCAGTCGCTCGGCGGCGTCATGCTCGTCCACCCCGTGAACCACCGTCCCCGGATGGCCGGCCGCTCGAACTACGGCGTCTGGAACCGACTCTGGGTCGGCCTCGTCGACGTCCTCGGCGTGGCGTGGCTGAAGCGGCGGGCGAAGTCCCCTCTCGTGAAGGAGGTCCTCCCGTGACGGTCGCCGTCGAGCGGATCTGGGTCGGACTCGGCCTCTTCGGCCAGCTCCTCTTCAGCGCCCGCTTCATCATCCAGTGGATCGCCTCCGAGCGTCAGAAGCGAAGCGTCATCCCCGTCGCGTTCTGGTACTTCAGCCTCGGCGGCTCGGCCCTCCTCCTCGCCTACGCGATCTACCGCAAGGACCCGGTCTTCATCCTCGGCCAGAGCGCTGGCGCCGTCGTCTACGTCAGGAACCTCTGGCTCATCAAGGCGGCGCGCCACCTGGAAGCCGGGACCGACCCCGGGGACGGGGCGTGACGCCCGACGAGGGCCTCCTCGAGGGGCCGCGGGACGACCGCCGGGCGCTCCTCCTCCTCCTCCTCCTCGCGACGGTCCTCTTCGCGGCCGGGATCGGCCTGCGCGACCCGTGGCCAGCCGACGAGCCGCGCTTCGCCCTCGTTGCGCGGCAGATGGTCGAGAGCGGGCAGTGGCTCTTCCCGGTCCGCGGCGGCGAGCTCTACCCCGACAAGCCCCCCGTCTTCATGTGGGCGATCGCCCTCTTCCTGAAGCTGACGGGCTCGCTCCGGGTGGCGTTCCTCCTCCCGTCGCTCCTCGCCGGCCTCGGGACGCTCGCCCTCGTCTTCGACCTCGCGCGGCGCCTCCACGACCGCGCGACGGCCTGGCGGGCCGGGCTCCTCCTCCTCCTGACGGTCCAGTTCACGCTCCAGGCGCGGACGGCCCAGATCGACGCCCTCGTCACGCTCTGGATCACGCTCGGCGTCTACGCCTTCGTCCGCTTCCTCCTCCTGGGGGGCGGGTGGCGCTGGTACTACCTGGGGTGGTTCGCGGCGGGGCTCGGCGTCATCACGAAGGGGGTCGGCATCCTCGCCCTCTTCGCGCTCGTCCCGGCGCTCTATACGCACCGGGCCGAGCTTCGCCGCGCGCCCCTCTCCGCCTGGCTGAAGGGGCTCGCCGGGCCGTTCGCCCTCCTCGCGGCCGTCTCCCTCTGGGGTGTCCCGATGCTCGTCGCGGTCGCGCAGAGCGGCGACCCCGCGCTCGAGGCCTATCGGAACAACATCCTCTTCAAGCAGACCGTCACGCGCTACGGCGCCGCGTGGCATCACGTCGAGCCCTGGTGGGACTACCTCGTCAAAGTGATCCCCCCGTTCTGGCTCCCGGTCTCGCTCCTCCTGCCGTGGCTCGTCCCCGCCTGGGTCCGCGAGGTGCGCGCCGGGGACCGCCGGATCCCGGTCCTCCTCGGCTACCTCCTCCTCGTCCTCGTCTTCTTCAGCGCTTCTCCCGGCAAACGCGGGGTCTACATCACCCCGGCGACTCCCGCGCTCGCCCTCCTCGCCGCGCCCCTCCTGCCGGAGCTCCTCCGAAAGACCTGGCCGAAACGGCTCTTCTCGGGCCTTGCCGCGTTCGTCGCGGCGGTCGGGCTCCTTGCGGCGCTCTCGGCCCTCCTCGTGCCGAAGGTCGGGCAGAAGCTCGCGGAGCAGGAGATCGCGAACCCCTGGCCCGCGGCGCTCGTCCTCGGCATCGTCGCGACGGCGGTCGTCCTCCGTTTTCGGCACTTCGCCCTCGCGGCCGTCGCCTCCGTCCTCGCGGTCGTGTGGCTCGTCGTCGGCTTCGGCGTGAACCCGCTCCTGAACGGCTCGCGGACGCCGAGGTCGGTCGTCGAGGCGGCGGAGGCGAGGGTCCCGCCCGGCGACGCCCTCGCCCTCGTCGCCTACCGCGAGCAGTTCCTCCTCTTCGCGAGGCGGCCGACGCACCACTTCCCCTACCTCATGCCGCCCGAGATGCAGGGGGCCGCCGCGGCGCGCTGGCAGGCGGACGCGGGCGGACGGTGGGTCCTCGGGCCTGACAAGGCCCTCGCCGAGAGCTTCGACCTCTCCTCGGCGGCGGATCTCGGGAAGCGCCACGGCCGCCAATGGCTCCTCGTCCCCCCGGGGGCGGCGAGACCGGGTGCCGACGCCCCGGTCGGCCCCGTCTACCTCTACACTCCCCCGAAGACCGCACCGTGAAGACGCTCCTCACCGGCGCCGCCGGCTTCATCGCGTTCCACGTCGCCGAGCGCCTCCTCGAGGCCGGGCACGAGGTCGTCGGCGTCGACAACCTGAGCCCGTACTACGACGTCTCCCTGAAGGAGGCGCGCCTCGCGCGGCTCCTCCCGCGCGAGGGCTTTCGCCTCGAGCGGCTCGACCTCGCCGACCGCGAGGCGACGGCGGCGCTCTTCGCGCGCGAGCGGTTCGAAAGAGTCGTCCACCTCGCGGCCCAGCCGGGCGTCCGCCATTCGCTCGACGCGCCGTTCGACTACGTCGAGTCGAACCTCACCGGGCACCTGACGGTCCTCGAAGGTTGCCGGAGGACGGGTGTCGCGCACCTCGTCTACGCGAGCTCGAGCTCGGTCTACGGCCTGAACGCGACGCCGTTTCGCGCTTCCGACCGGACGGACCACCCCGTGAGCCTCTACGGCGCGACGAAGAAGGCGAACGAGGTCATGAGCCACGCCTACGCGCACCTCTTCGGCGTGCCCTCGACGGGCCTCCGGTTCTTCACCGTCTACGGCCCGTGGGGCCGCCCCGACATGGCGACGATGAAGTTCACGCGAGCGATCCTCGCGGGCGAGCCGATCGAGGTCTACGGGCACGGCGAGATGAAGCGCGACTTCACGTACGTGGGCGACATCGCCGACTCGGTCGTCGCCCTCCTCGACCGCGCGCCGGAGGCCGATCCCGCGTGGACCCCCGAGGCCGGCGACCCGGCGGCGAGCAGTGCCCCGCACCGCGTCTTCAACATCGGCAACGGCGAGCCGGTCCTCCTGATGGAGTTCCTTCGGACGCTCGAATCTCTCCTCGGTCGCAAAGCGATGCTCGTCCTCCGCGAGATGCAGCCGGGCGACCTCGTCGAGACGAGCTCCGACACGGAGCCGCTCGCGCGGCTCCTCGGCGCGGCCCCCTACACGCCGCTCGCCGTCGGTCTCGCGCGCTTCGTCGACTGGTACCGGGAGTTCTACCGGGTCTGAGTGCGGCTGGCGGGGCGACCCGTCAGTCGGCCCCCTTCCCGAGCTCCACGCGGCAGCCCTCGAGCCCGCCCGGCGGCACGTCGCACGCGGCTGCCGCCGAGAACGGGCTCCCGCCAGCCGAGAGGCGCCAGAGGCCGGGAGAAGGGACGCGGGTCGAGAAGCGGCCGGAGGCGTCGGTCAGGGCGTCGGACGGACTCACGCTCGTCGCGCTCGAGAACGTGACGATCTCCGAGACGACGGGGCGACCGTCGCGAAGGAGGACGCCGGAGACGGGAATCCCGTCGCAGCCCAGGGAGACCTCGGCCGTCTCGCCCTCTTTCACCTCCACGTCCGCGCGGAACGCCCCGCTCCACTCCCAGGTGGAGCCGGGCCGGGCCGGGTCCTGGAAGCGCCAGCTTCGGACGAAAGTGAGCGAACCCGCCTCGGCGTTCTCGAGCGTGAAGCGGCCCGTGGAGTCGACGGAGGCCTGATTCCGGTTCGAGTAGCCCCCGTCGCGGCCGTACCAGACGGCCGCGGCAGCGAGCTCCCAGTCGGTCCCGCAGATCCGTCCCTTCACGCGCCCGCCGGGCGAGAGGAGGACGTCGACCGAGTCGGTCTCCGGAGAGACCGCGAGGGCCTTCGGCGCGAGCTTCGCCTTGCGCGCCGTGAGCGTCAGGCTCTTCCCCGGGGGGATCGCCTCGAGGCGGAACGAGCCGTCCGCCTCCGAGACGCCGCGGACCGAGCCGCTGGAGCCGGGCTCCCGTTCCGACCAGCTCGCCTCGAGGGCCGCTCCGGGAACCCCCTCGCCCCCGTCGGCTTTCGCGACGCGCCCTGTGAGCGTCCGGCCGGCGCGGAGGACGACGTCGCCGAGGTCGAGCTCACCTCTCTCGCCCCCCTCGGCGATCGGCTCGAGCGTCTTCGTCTCGGGGAGGAAGCCGTCCGCCTCCGGGACGATCTGAACGGAGGCCGGGAGGCGGCGGTGGAACGAGAACGTGCCGTCCTCCCCGGTCGCGGCGAAGGCGGGATGCCCTTCGACCCTCGTGTGGCGGTTCTCGTTTCCCTCGGCGTCATTCGTCCGCGACACGGTGACGTACGAGACGTTGAGCGGCACCCCCGCGACGGGGCGTCCATCCTCGTCGACGAAGCGGCCGAAGACGCGCTGCGCGCGCGTCAGGACGATCTCGAGACGCGTCTCTCCGCCGAGGGCGCCGCGGGCCGTCTCGTGCCCGTCCGTGCTCGCCTCCCACGAAAGGGCCTCGTCGAGGGGAATGCCGCGGACGACGAACCCCCCGTCGCTCCCGGCCCGCGCGCTCCTCTCGGT